>NZ_JBRJGW010000100.1:0-1034 GCF_053628695.1 Amorphus sp. MBR-141 | reverse complement strand
ATCGCCTCGGCTGAAGCCTTCCTGCACGCCGCCTCCGTCATGCTCCTCGCAAGACGTCTGGCCCGCGCTCCATGAGTTTCGAGTCCGACTCTCAGAAGAAGAAGCATGTCGAGCAGGATCAGGGCCCAGACTGGGTCTATGATGTTGCGGCAATGCGAATGTCCGCACCCAGCGGACGTTCAGTCAAGTTGACCCCTCGCGAAGCCCGCTTCGTAAGCTGCGTGGCCCGCGCAGGCGGACGGAGTGTGGCGAGGGGTGTCGTCCTTGAGGCGCTCGGAGACCGCGACACCGACAACGGTCGTCGCAATCTCGACGCCCTCGTATCGAGGCTCCGGATGAAGGTGCGTGACGGGACGGGCCAGGCTTTGCCCATCGAGACAGTGCAAGGCGTAGGGTTCTACGCCACCAGCGGATTGAGTCTGTGCGGCTGAAGTCGTTGGGCCGGGCCCGGGAATGTGAGCCTCTGGTCAGAGGCCGCCGCGCAACCTCGTCGGGAGGTGGATGACCCGAGCCCGAATGCGCTCCCAGCCGGTTGGTGACGCCGGCTTGCAGAGGGTCATGGGGATCCCAGCCGGCGCGTCGGCACGGTGCTGGGGATTCTCCGTCCGGTGATTCGAAAGCGCGGTCACCGCGACCCGCGGAACTGTCGGAGGGATTCGCGACGGGGGACTGGCGGCCAAGAAAGACGATGAAAGTCAAAGGGTTATGGCGGAGAGGGAGGGAGGCAATCCCATTGCACAAGAAACGGATCCCAATGTCAATTTCACCTATAAATTCGGACAATACCCGGCGGGATACCCGCTGCCGCTGCTGCTAAAATTTCATCCCGCGGCGATTCGCGACCGAATGACGCCGTTCGTTCACCTGTTGAGTCCCCACCGAGTCGTCCGGGGCAAATCTTAGTGTGTACTGGGACTTATTAGAGACAAGGCTGGAGTGGCTGACCTGCCACTGAACTGTCATCCAGCTGCGATTAGAGCCTCGGTCGTTTCTGCTACGCCATAGGGCGCGGGTTGAGCAAGCGGCGGAGACGC
>NZ_JBRJGW010000099.1:0-1051 GCF_053628695.1 Amorphus sp. MBR-141 | reverse complement strand
TAGAGCGTTTCATGTTTTGACGGAAGCGTATCCAGCGTTGGTGAGATAGTTCTGGCATTCGTCGGGTTCGATGGTCTGGACGAGCTGCCCGAGGTGGCGCCAGGTGTCCTCGATGGTGCGCTTCTGGGCGTGGCGCATCCAGTGCTTGATCTTGGCGAAGGCCTGCTCGATCGGATTGAGATCGGGCGAGTAGGGCGGCAGGAAGCGCAGCTCGGCGCCGGCGTCGTGGATCATCTGGCGCACGGCGGCCGACTTGTGCGAGCCGAGATTGTCCATGATGACGATGTCGCCGGCCGCAAGGACGGGCATCAGCTGCTGCTCCACATAGGCCCGGAAGCAGACCCCGTTGATCGGGCCGTCGAAGACGCAGGGAGCCGTGAGCCGGTCGTGCCGCAGGGCGCCGACGAAGGTCAGGGTGCGCCAGTGGCCGTGCGGGGCGAAGGCGCGCAGGCGCTTGCCCCTGGTCCCCCAGCCATAGCGTGGCGCCATGTTGGTCTTGATCCAGGTCTCGTCGAGGAAGACGAGCCGCGCGGGATCGAGCGTGTGTTGACGGGAGCGCCATCGTCGCCGCCTGCCGGCGATGTCGGCACGGGCCTGTTCAAGCGCCAGAACCGTTTTTTTTGAAGCGCAGCCCCTCGCGCCGCAGGAACTGCCACACCGCGTTGTGCGACACCGTCACGCCGCGGGCCGCCAGCTCGTCCTTCAGCCCGTGCAGCGTCACGTGCGGCGTCTGGCGGATCCGCTCCACGATGAAGTTCCGGTGCGGCTCCAGGACCGGCTTGCGGTACCCGCCCATCCTGGCCGGCGCCACCGACCCCGTCGCCCGGTAGCGCTGCGACCACTTCACCACCGAGGACACCGAAACCCCGAACCGGGCCGCCACCGACCGGCACGGCTCGCCGGTCAGAACCGCCTCGACGACGCGCTCGCGAAGATCGTTGGAAAGAGGTGCTGTCATCAGATGCTGGCCTCCACCCCAGCCAGCATCTTGAATCACAAAACGCCCCGAACAGGAATCCCCCCCGATTCAGATAAACAAGGAAACGCTCTA
>NZ_JBRJGW010000098.1:0-1059 GCF_053628695.1 Amorphus sp. MBR-141 | reverse complement strand
CTAGTGGTCGTTCTCTAATGGTTGAGTCCTGGTGGGGAATCCGTTGCGAAGCCGCGCGTGCGAGTCTGGGGCATGCGCAGGGGTATCTCCTTCGAAGTATCCAAACCCGATCGGCAGCGTTTGCGGTCGATCGTCCGGGATCGCAATGCTCCTCAGAAGCATGTCTGGCGGGCTGAGATTGTCCTTCCTCACCGGCGACGGCGTCGGCACCGTCGAGATCATGCGGCGGACCGGCAAGTCGAAGACCTGTGTGTGGCGTTGGCAGGAGCGGTTCGCCGAGGAAGGCGTCGACGGCCTGCTCCGAGACAAGACGCGCCCCTCCCGCATCCCGCCCTTGAGCGATAAGGTCGCGGAACGGGTGATTGAACGGACGCTCGAGGCGCCGCCGACCGAGACGACGCACTGGACCGCGGCGCTGATGGCCGACGAGATCGGCATCTCGGCGAGCTCCGTGCAACGCATCTGGCCTCGTCACGGACTGCAACCTCACCGGATGCGGCAGTTCAAGCTGTCCAACGACCCCGACTTCGTCACCAAGCTGCGCGATGTGGTCGGTCTCTACGTCGATCCGCCCGCCCACGCCATCGTCCTCAGCGTCGACGAGAAGAGCCAGATCCAGGCGCTCGACCGGACCCAGCCCAGCCTGCCGCTCAAGAAGGGGCGCGCCGGCACCATGACGCATGACTACAAGCGCCATGGGACCACGACCCTCTTCGCCGCACTGAACGTCCTCGACGGCACCGTCATCGGCCGCAACATGCAGCGCCACCGGCACCAGGAATTTATCCGGTTCCTCAATCAGATCCAAGCCGAAGTCCCGGCCGGAAAGGTCGTGCACGTCGTCCTCGACAACTATGCCGCCCACAAACATCCGAAGGTGCGCCAGTGGCTCGAGCGCCATCCCCGCTTCACCTTCCACTTCGTGCCGACCTCCTGCTCCTGGCTCAACGCCGTGCCGAACACAACACCCGCCCAAAGCCCTTCATCTGGACCGCCGATCCCGACAAAATCATCGACGCCGTCAAACGCGGGCATCAAGCGTTGGATTCCGACCATTAG
>NZ_JBRJGW010000097.1:0-1145 GCF_053628695.1 Amorphus sp. MBR-141 | reverse complement strand
GAGCCTTCTGGAGGAAGACACCGCTGAGCATCAGCCACTCTATCAGGTCCCGGCGCTCTTCGTGTTCGACGAACTGGCCCAGCTCGGCCACATGCCCATCATCGAGGATCAGATCGCGATCGCCCGCAGCGCCAAAATCCGCATGTGGCTGATCGCCCAGGACCTGCCCCAGCTCAAGCGCACCTACCCGCGCTGGGAGAGCATGCTCGGCAACTGCCGAACGCAGATCTTGTTCGGGGTCAACGACCTGGAAACCGCCACTTACGTCTCCCACCGCGCCGGCGACAAGACCACCGTCTACGAAGAGACCCGACCTCTGGTCACGCCAACCGAACTGATGGGGCCGACATTCGTCGACAAGGCCATCATTTTTGCCCGCGGCACACCGCCCATCCAGGCCTATCTGCCCACGCCGTATCACGCTGACGAGGACATGCGAGAGATCGAGCGGTTCCTCGATCACTGGGACGCCACGCTCACGCGGCGGGAGAGAACGGAGGAGACGACCTCTGCATCAGAGGATGCCGACGATGATGAGAACGTTGATGAGACTGGGGGCGAGGCTGAGGTGGAAGAAGCTGACTGCGTCGACCAGCTCGAGGGCGACGATCGCGGATCCTCGATGGTGACAGCCGAGGCAGATGTTCCGTTGGCGGAAGACTCCCGCATTGGCGTCGGCGCGGCCACCGAGGGCAAAACGACCGAACCTCGGGGAACAAGTCGGAGAAGTGCGCGGACAGGCCCGAACAACAGACCGAGAAAGCCAGTGCCTAAAAGCTCCAAAGCAAATGTGTCAGCCAGCCAGCCGTCGGCGCCTCGAAAGAAACCGAGGCCGCGGAAGAGGCCAGCGCCTCCGTCCTCCGGGGACGAATAGCGCCAAAGCCCCTGGACCGCGACCACGGTGAATTGGAGCATAGGGTGCAAGTGGCCTCGACGGGGCTCGGTGCTTCCGGATATCAGCAGAAATTGGCCAATGTTGTTGAAGAAGTCGGCGTCTGGGTTGAAGCGGCTAGCCCCAACGCTGACTCGATTTCTCCGCGAGTACGCGCATTGCGGATTGGCCACACGTTTGGCAGGTTTGCGCTAGTTCATTCAGCCGCAACGCGAACTGGCCGGGGAGCCTTCAATGCTTATCGGGACCTGGG
>NZ_JBRJGW010000096.1:0-1154 GCF_053628695.1 Amorphus sp. MBR-141 | reverse complement strand
CTGCCCGCGCCGCACGGCGCTCAATTCAAACGCTACGACCGGGGCTGTGCCCTCTACCTCAACCGCAGGCGCCCTCCCGCGCAGCGGGTTCGTTCCTCGGCCAAATCACGCCCGGGGGCGATATATCCCGCGCTCAATCTACTCAGTGTCCTTCAGGATGCGATAGATCTGCATCCGAGAACAGCGAAGGGCGTTGGCTATCGCCGCGACCGTCATCCCCGAACTGTGTAGTCTTAGAATCTCAGAGCGATCGAGCCGTCTTGAAATTCTGATCGAGTGTGCTCACCCGAGCGTCGCCAATGCGAGCCATAGCTCGTCACCTCAAAGCCTAGGCTCAACGCTACTTTGTCACAAATAGTCCAAGTCAACCCTGTTGCTGTAGGCGTGCGGCGCCGGCAGGCGTCACTTCAGGGCATACTTGAATGTGACGCGCGAACTTTGCATTCAGCCCGCTGCGTCTACTTTCAACGACCAGCACAGCAGCGACTTGCCAATAGCGGACGCCCCCTGGGATGCCGAGGATTGAACAGCTGCCGTTGCGCGTTGAGGGAGAACTGATTCCGCCACGCCCTCACTCCTCGCCGAAGAAGTCTTCGTCCAGCCGCTTGAACGCGACGGTGCGATAGCTGCGGACGCCGACGCCGTGTTCGATCATCAGATCGGCCAGCTCCTGTCCGTCGATGAGGATGATGCGCTGGGCCAGATGTCGGACATAGTCGCAGGCCGGCTGGCTGAAGGTGGAGGTGGTGACGAAGACGCCCTTGCCGGCACCAAGACCGACGAGGCTTCCCACGAAGGCGTTCACGTCGGGCCGGCCGACGGGGTTGCCGGTTGTCTCTGGGGCGGACTTGGCGTGCCTGCCGGCAGCCTAAGGCTGCTCTTCGGCTGCCGCTGCGCGGCGGCCTCGAATCTCCCGATTGAGGGCTTGTCTCTTGGCTGTGACGGGCAAAAGGGGACGTGGCGGTGTGGGCCGCTGGGCCTCGCTGCGCGTGGGGCCACCCATCTCGCTCGCAGTCCAGGTCCCGGTGGTCGCGATCTGCCCGCCGGCGCTGGGAGCCACTGACCTGCCCCTGAGTTTTTCCTCCACCTGGAGTTAGAGTCCGGCCTCGATCGAAGGACGGACAGATGAAGCGGAAGCGATTTACGGAAGAGCA
>NZ_JBRJGW010000095.1:0-1155 GCF_053628695.1 Amorphus sp. MBR-141 | reverse complement strand
CTAGTGGATTGATCGGATCAAAGGAGTCCGCTTGGGGATTCCTCTGACGGCGCGGCCGTGCGAGTCTGACGTATGCGCAGCGGCATCTCCTTCACCGTTTCGTCTGGCGATCATCAGCGTTTGCAAGCGATCATCGCGGACCCCAAGAGCCCGCAGAAGCACGTCTGGCGGGCACGTATCGTCCTTCTGAGCGGCGCGGGCCTCGGCACCTCGGCGATCATGTCCGAGACCGGCAAGTCGAAGACCTGTGTCTGGCGCTGGCAGGAGCGGTTCATGCACGAGGGCGTCGATGGCCTGGTTCGCGACAAGTCCCGTCCTCCGGGCAAGGCGCCGATCCCGTCGGAGCGGGTCGCCGAGATCGTCCGCCTGACGCAGGAAACGCCACCGCACGAGGCGACCCACTGGACGCTGCGCGCGATGGCGAAGGTGGCCGGCGTCGCGGCGTCGACGGTGCAGGCGATCTGGAAGGCGCACGGCCTCAGCCCGCACCGCTGGCGGCACTTCAAGCTCTCGAACGACCCGGCCTTCGCCGAGAAGCTCACCGATATCGTAGGCCTTTATGTCGATCCGCCGGCCCATGCCGTAGTGCTCTCGGTGGATGAAAAGAGCCAGATCCAGGCGCTCGACCGTACCCAACCCGGCCTGCCGATAAAGAAGGGCCGCGCCGGCACCATGACGCATGATTACAAACGGCACGGCACCACGACGCTGTTCGCCGCGCTCAACGTGCTCGACGGCACGGTCATCGGCCAGAATATGCAGCGCCACCGCCATCAGGAGTTCATCCGCTTCCTCAACCGCATCGAACGCGAAGTGCCGGTGGACAAGGCCATCCACGTGATCCTCGACAACTACGCGGCGCACAAGAAGGACAAGGTCCGCGCCTGGCTCGAACGCCATCCGCGCTGGAGCTTCCACTTCACGCCGACCTCGTGCTCGTGGCTCAACGCCGTCGAAGGCTTCTTCGCCAAACTTACCCGGCGCAGGCTCAAGCACGGCGTCTTCCATTCCGTCGTCGATCTGCAGGCCGCCATCAACCGCTTCGTCCGCGAATATAATGCCCGGCACCCTCGGCCGTTCGTCTGGAGCGCCAACCCCGACGACATCATCGCCGCTCGAAACCGAGGGTTCCAAACGTTGGAATCAATCCACTAG
>NZ_JBRJGW010000094.1:0-1170 GCF_053628695.1 Amorphus sp. MBR-141 | reverse complement strand
GGAATGAGCAACCGTGTCGGATTAGGGTGCGATGGTCTGTGCTGTTTCGGCGTTGCGGACGATGGCGTTGAGATGGGTGATGAGCTTGCGCATGACGGCGGTGATGGCGACCTTGAAGGGCTTTCCGGCGCTGCGCAGCCGGTCGTAGAAGGGCCGCAGGACGGGATCTTTGCTGCTGACGGCGCTGAGGGCGGCCATGTAGAGCACATCGCGCACCGGCTTGCGTCCGCCGCCACAGCGCCCACCCCGATCGCTCGCGCCGGACTGACGCGCATGGGGCGCCACCCCGACCAGGGAGGCGATGCGCTTGGCGCCGATCGAGCCGAGCTCCGGCAATTCGGCGACGAGGGTTGCCACCAGCACCGGCCCGACGCCCCTCACCGCCCGCAGCCGCCGTGCCCGCTCCGCGAGCCTGCGGTCGTCGGCGATGCGCCGGGCGATTTCCTTGTCGAGAACGAGGACGGCCTGGGCCAGGCCGCGCAGCCGTGCCGCCAACATGCGCCGCACCATCGGTTCCTCGATCAGCGCCTGCTGGCTCTTCAGCGCGGCGGCCTCGGCCACCAGACGGCGGCGGTAGGCGACCAGCTGCGCCAGCCGGATGCGCGCCGGGTCCGGCGCGGCCGGGGCGAGCCTGTCGCGCGCCACCTGCAGGTAGCGGGCGATCATTCCGGCGTCGATCCGGTCGGTCTTGGCGCGCTGGCGCATCGACCGGGCGAAGCCGCGCACCTGCGCCGGATCCAGAAGGTAGACCGTGTGGCCGGCGTCGTGCAGATGCGCGATCAGCCGCCGCTCGTAGCCGCCCGAGGCCTCCACGCCGACGGCGAGCGGGCCGTGCCCGTCCAGCCGGCGGAGCAGGTCCGCAAGGCCAGCCGGCGTGTTCGCAACCGTGAAGCTCTCGCCCGTCTCACCGAGCACGACGTCCAGCGTCGCCTTGGCAACGTCGATCCCGACGCAGCTTTCCTGTATCATCGCTTCGCTCCCAGGCTTGTGGTGCGGGCACGACCGCCCGTCCAACCGTTCGGGGTCAAAGGGAGCGATCAGGGCCAAGCTCATTCTCGGCCGCGTCCAACTCGACACGACCCGCGGAGAGACGGCCACCTGACCGCGTCGGGAGGCGTCGCCACGCCTCCCGACGCTCAATCAAACCACACAAATCAGACACAAGCGGAG
>NZ_JBRJGW010000093.1:0-1273 GCF_053628695.1 Amorphus sp. MBR-141 | reverse complement strand
GCAGGTCGATCGGGACGTTGTACCCGATCGCGCTGTGGGGTCTGACCTCGTTGTAGTCTCTGCGCCAATCCTCCAGCTTTTCGCGGGCATCGGCAAGGTCCATGAACCAATGGGTGTTCAAACACTCCGCCCGGAGCTTGCTGTTGAATGCCTCGATGAAGCCGTTGTCGGTGGTTTGCCGGGCCGTGAGAAGTCGAGCGTAACATCGTTGGCATAGGCCCAGAGATCGAGGTCACGGGTGATGAACTCAGTCCCGTTGTCGACCCGGATCGTCCGCGGATAGCCGACCTGACAGCAGACACAGTCGAGGGTCCGGACCACGTCCTCGCCACGGTAGGCGAACCGGGGATCGGTCGCGGGGCAGTACCGTGAGTGGGTGTCGACGATAGTCAGAATCCGCAGCTTCTTGCCGAGCGCGAGCTGGTCATGGACGAAGTCCATCGCCCAGACCTCGTTCGGCCCGGCGGCTTCCTGGCGGTTCTCGCGCAGCTTCGCCTTCACCCGGCGCTTGGGGTGCTTGTTCCGCAATTGCAGGCCCAACTCGTTGTAAACCCTGCGTGTCTTCTTGATGTTCACCTGCCAGCCCTCCCGTCGCAGTAGTACGTGTACGCGCCGGTATCCGTAGCGTACGCGCGTCTCGCAAATCTCCCTGATCCTTTGTTCGAGGCCGGCCTGTCCGGTGCGGCGGGACTTGTAGTGGTAGCTCGAGGTGTCGAACCGCAGCGCCTGGCAGGCCCGGCGGATCGACACTCCCCAATCGACCAGCATCCCGTCGACCAGCTTGCGCTTCCGGGCAGGCCTCAGAGCTTTCGGCGGATGACGTCCTGCAGCATCTCGCGATCGAGCGTCAGGTCGGCCACGATCTTCTTCAACCGCGCGTTCTCGTCTTCCAGGGACTTCAGCCGCCGCATCTCGTCGGGCAACAGCCCGCCGTATCGCTTTTTCCAGTTGAAGTAGGTCGCCTGGCTGATGCCCGCCTTCCGGCAGACCTCGGCCACCGGCGTTCCCTCCTCGCCCTGCTTCAGGATGAACGCCTTCTGCGCCTCCGTGAACTTCGATGCCTTCATCGTTCTCAGCTCCTCTCCCAGCCGGGAAATCCTAGCCGAAAACTCTAACTTCAAACGGTCCAGTTCTCAGGGGGCAGAGCAGCCAGCATCAACGCGAAATACAGCAGCAGACTGAGAGCGCGTTTGAGAAGGATTCCCAAGGCGTCTGTTGCGTGATTCATAGGGGGTCGGATCAACGAGACAGGCCGACGCTCCATGCCCCGGAA
>NZ_JBRJGW010000092.1:0-1273 GCF_053628695.1 Amorphus sp. MBR-141 | reverse complement strand
TGACCTGCCCCTGAGTTTTTCCTCCACCTGGAGTTAGAGTCCGGCCTCGATCGAAGGACGGACAGATGAAGCGGAAGCGATTTACGGAAGAGCAGATCATCACGGTTCTGCGTGAGCACGAGGCGGGCGCGAAGGCTGGCGATCTGGCCCGCAAGCATGGGGTCTCCGAGGCGACGCTGTATAACTGGAAGGCGAAGTATGGCGGGATGGACGTGTCCGACGCCAAGCGCCTGAAGGCGCTGGAAGACGAGAACGCGAAGCTGAAGAAGCTGCTCGCCGACCAGATGCTGGAAGCCTCGGCACTTCGCGAGCTTCTGGCAAAAAAATGGTAGGGCCCGCCGCCAAGCGCGAAGCCGTCGCGCATCTGCAGGCCGTCATGGGCCTGTCGGAGCGTCGGGCCTGTTCCTTCGTCGGAGCCGATCGCAAGATGATCCGCTACCGGTCATGCCGTCCACCTGAGACGGAGCTGCGCGGCAAGCTGCGCGACCTCGCCAACGAGCGGCGACGTTTCGGATACCGGCGCCTGTTCATCCTGCTGCGGCGGGAGGGCGAGCCGTCGGGGATCAACCGCATCTACCGGCTCTACCGCGAGGAGGGCCTGACGGTGCGCAAGCGGCGGGCGCGGCGACGCGCAGTTGGAACGCGCGCGCCGATCCTGGTCGAGGCGAGCCCGAACGCGCGCTGGTCTCTGGACTTCGTGCACGATCAGTTCGCCTGCGGACGGCGCTTCCGCGTGCTCAACATCGTCGACGACGTGACCCGCGAATGCCTGGCGGCAATCCCCGACACGTCGATCTCCGGTCGTCGGGTGGCACGTGAGCTGACGGACCTGATCAGCCGGCGCGGCAAGCCGGGCATGATCGTCTCCGACCACGGCACGGAGTTCACCTCGAACGCCATCCTCGCCTGGTCGAAGGATCATCGCGTCGAATGGCACTACATCGCGCCGGGCAAGCCGATGCAAAACGGCTATGTCGAGAGCTTCAACGGCCGGATGCGCGACGAGCTCTTGAACGAGAGCCTGTTCTTCGGCCTCGACCACGCCCGCAGCGCCATCGCCGAGTGGAGGCAGGACTTCAACACCGCCAGGCCCCATTCCTCGCTCGGATACCAGACCCCGGCGGCCTTCGCCGGAACCCTCACCGCAACCGGCTCCGACGCTACGCTCATCGATGGCTTCGCGTCTCCGCCGCTTGCTCAACCCGCGCCCTATGGCGTAGCAGAAACGACCGAGGCTCTAATCGCAGCTGGATGACAGTTCAGTGGCAGGTCA
>NZ_JBRJGW010000091.1:0-1278 GCF_053628695.1 Amorphus sp. MBR-141 | reverse complement strand
TGCTCTTCCGTAAATCGCTTCCGCTTCATCTGTCCGTCCTTCGATCGAGGCCGGACTCTAACTCCAGGTGGAGGAAAAACTCAGGGGCAGGTCAGACCGGGAGAAAGCCGCCCGCAATGCAGCGGGTTAAGGTCACCTACCGCCGGGAGGCGATCGACGACCTCAAAGCCATCTACGATCACGTCGAGGACGTGAGCCAAAGCCCGGTCACGGCGCGGCGCTTTGTGGACCGGATCCTCAAAACCTGCCGCAACATCGGCCATGCCCCGCAAGGCGGCCGACCGCTCCTATGACGCCGGCGCCATCGTCGGCCTGGCGATCGCCAAGGCCGGCTCCACCGACGCGGCGGCCATCCGTGACGCCATCCCGCAGGTGGTGGTAGACGGCGGCGAGATCAAATCGAAGCTCTGATTCGCGCGGTCCAGCGCCGAACGACACGAACCGTCGCCGGCACCACAGCCGGCGGCGGTTTTCGTTTGATCAAGACCCCGATCGGAAAGGCGCTACCCCGCCAGCGCGCAGGCGAAGTTGCCGTCGCGCTCGATCCAGGCGAGTTCGCCGCGCCGGATCATCCGGTTGACGTGGGCGTGGGTCTCGCTGAAGGCGAACGACATCTGGTGCGGATCGAGCGACCGGTGGAACACCACCGGCACCAGTTCCGCACCGATTTCGGCCCCTCCGCACAGGCATCGGCGATCATCCGGCACCGGTCCTCGTGGTGATTGACGATCTGCCGGCAGCCAGCGCTCGGCGAGCCCGTAGAACGGCAGCTGATGGCCGGGCAGAACCAGCGTGTCCTCCGGAACGTGCGCCTCCAGCAGCCTGAGCGAGCGCAGATAGTGGCCGAGCGGATCGCCCTCAGGGTCCACCGCCCAGACGCAGCGGCCCCGCCATCAGCGCGCGCCAGGCCGCCCGCGTCACGTCGTCGGAAATGCCGGTGTCGACCACGGCGTACCCGTCGCCGTCCTCGATCAGGTAGATGTTCACGTAGTCGAGGCGGAACGGCAGCGGAAACCGGACTCACAGGATGCCCGGCGCGACCTCGACCGGCACACCGGTCGGCGGCGCCTCCTCGAAGGGAAAGCGGAGCGCGTCCTGATCTCCGGTCACATTGCCCGCCCGCATCCGACAAACTCCCTACGACATTCCGCTGCGACCGGTCCGTCATGTTCACCGCAACGGCTTAGGTCACATACTCATAAACGGATTTGCAATCGATGTTCGCCAACCTTTCCTCCGTCGTGGGGGAGGAGATGATATGGCCCGGTTCGATCTGAC
>NZ_JBRJGW010000090.1:0-1283 GCF_053628695.1 Amorphus sp. MBR-141 | reverse complement strand
AGAGGTGGCTCGGGAAAACTGGACACCTGGGATAAGTGGAATTTCTGCCTGAGATCGGCATGATGCCGTTAACAGGAGAGACCATGAGCAGACGACCCCGCCGGAACCACAGCCCGGCCTTCAAGGCGAAAGTGGCGCTTGCCGCAATCAAGGGGGAGAAAACGCTGGCCGAACTGGCGGAGCAGTTCGACGTGCACGCCAATCAGATCACGTCTTGGCGTGCACAGCTTCTGGAAGGGGCCGCCGAAGTCTTCGGCGGCGATGGGAAGGCCGAAGCGCCGCCACCAATCGATGTGAAGGAACTGCACGCGAAGATCGGCGAGTTGACGCTCACGAACGATTTTTTAGCCGGCGCGCTCACCAAGGCGGGATTGCTGAGCGCAAAGCGATGATCGACCGTCAGCACCCTTTGTCCCTCAGGAAGCAGGCGGCGGCCCTCGGCATTAGCCGGGGGAGCGTCTATTATCTGCCGCGACCGGTTCCCGCCGCCGATCTGGCGTTGATGCTGCGGATCGACAAATTGCATCTGGACTACCCCTTCGCGGGCAGTCGGATGATGCGCGACTTCCTCGTTCGCGAGGGCTTCGATGTCGGCCGCTTCCACGTCGCGACACTGATGAAGCGCATGAGGATCGCGGCGATTTATCGGCGCCCAAACACCTCGAAACCGGCTCCGGGCCACAAGATCTACCCGTATCTGCTGCGCAAGCTGCCGATCACGGGGCCAAACCAGGTCTGGGCAATCGACATCACGTACATCCCCATGGCGCGGGGCTTCGTCTATCTCGCGGCCGTGGTCGACTGGTTCAGCCGCAAGGTGCTGGCCTGGCGGCTCTCGATCACCATGGACACGGCGTTCTGCATCGAGGCTGTCGAGGAGGCGCTGGCAAAGCACGGCAAGCCGGAGATCTTCAACTCGGACCAGGGCAGCCAGTTCACCAGCGTGGCCTTCACAGATCTGCTGAAGAAGCACGAGATCACCATCTCCATGGACGGCAAGGGCGCATGGCGGGACAACGTGTTCGTCGAACGGCTCTGGCGAACCATCAAATACGAAGAGGTCTATCTTCGCGCCTACGCCAGCGTGTCGGAAGCCAGGGCTTCTCTGGCGAGATACATCGACCAATTCTACAACGCCCGCCGACCCCATTCGAGCCTTGATCGGCAGACGCCGGACGAGGCCTACTTCAATGCGCTGCCACCAATCACGATGGCAGCCTAACCAAGGCAGAAATCCACTTAGCGATCGCCCGGAAACTGTTCAGACAAACCGAGCCACCTCT
>NZ_JBRJGW010000089.1:0-1316 GCF_053628695.1 Amorphus sp. MBR-141 | reverse complement strand
CAGATCCGCGCTGCCTTCCCAAGGCTGCGCATTCGCCTGGACGAGTGGGGTCTCCTGATGACGCCCAGCCGCACCGACCAGCTGTTCGTGCCGCCGAAGGGGAAGTAGCCGGTAAGGCTTGCTTGCTGCGAGAGGCAACGGCGGCAGGGATCGGCTGTCAGGAGGCGGGCTTTCGCTCCAGCACGAAAGCAAGAGGTCTTGCTGGCACGACAGCCCGAAAGCACGGCAGCACGCTTTGAGATCCGAGACGCAGGAGGTCCACCATCGCACTCCACGATGGTTGTCTCATCAGGCAAGCCACACGAGCAGGTGGCTGGCGGCGGGTCTTCATGCCGGCGCGCGACGTCGCCCTTGCTGACGCTGGCGTTGTGTTTTTGGACGCGGCCTACGCGGGAGGCCCAGGCAGCGTGTCCTGTGGGGCGACATTGCCGAGCTGCCGCATGCGCCTGTTGTTTTGGCGGAACCTCACCGGACCGCCGAGCTCCCCTGGCCCCAGAACCCTCCACGCAGACTACGGTACGCTGGCGCCAAATCGCGGGCCCGGAATTCCGGGAGGCTCAGGAGCGCCAACGCAGACTTCGGTACGCCCTTGCGCAGACTAGGGTACGATATTGGCCCGGTCCACGCAGATCAGGGTACGCGGTCACGCAGACCACGGTACGCCCACCACGCAGAGTAGGGTACGCCGACGAGGCGGAATTCGTTGGTCAGCGCGGCCTCTGGCAGGCCGCATATAGTTAGAACAGATATCTTCTACCTATAAGACAACAGATAAACTCACATATGTGCCAGATACTCGATTCTTCGTCTTTGAAAAGAAAAAGGGCCCGCTTCGCAGCGGGCCCCGGATGCTTGATCAGGCGGCGCGAGATCCCTCAGCAAGCCAGGCCTGAAAACCGTCAACGTGGATGTAGATGCGTCCTCCGACACGAACAATGGCACCGGACTGGTCGAGGCCGTTGGCATGACGGTGGAAGAGCCACCACCGCATCTTGCCTTCAGTCAGCCAAGGCGCCTCGCCGACAATCTGTTTGACCGTCCGCAGCTTCGTGTGGTCGACACGACCATCTCCCTCGTTCATCGGTCCCTCGTAAGGTTTGGGAAAGAGAAGAAGAAAGAAAGGGCCGCGAGGCCAGCGACGACAGCACGCGTCACCACTGGCAAATATAGTCGAGATGACGCTTAACGGCAAGGTTGAGCCGGGGCGGCACTTGACCGCCACTGACCTGCCACTGAACTGTCATCCAGCTGCGATTAGAGCCTCGGTCGTTTCTGCTACGCCATAGGGCGCGGGTTGAGCAAGCGGCGGAGACGCG
>NZ_JBRJGW010000088.1:0-1371 GCF_053628695.1 Amorphus sp. MBR-141 | reverse complement strand
GGACCACTTAGCGTAATCGCAGGTGGCACCCCTCGCCGAGAGCGAAGCGGTCCACCAAGCTGGCGATCCAGCAACGATCGGCTCGGCCGACAAGTAACGGAGAACCATGATGCCCTCCTATGCAGCCTTGGACGTTTCCCAGGAGACGACAGCGATCTGTGTCATCGACGATGCCGGTCGGGTCCTGGCGGAGAAGAAAGTCGCAACCTGCCCCGAAGCGATCGCCGCATATTTGAATCAGAAAGCGCCAGACCTCGTCCGGGTCGGGCTCGAGACGGGACCGTTGGCCGTGTGGCTTTGGAACGAACTCGCCGCGCGCCGTCTTCCAATTCTGTGCATCGATGCCCGTCATGCCAACGCAGCTTTGAAGATGCGACCGGTGAAGACGGACCGCAACGACGCTGCTGGCCTGGCGCAGATCATGCGAACCGGCTGGTTTAAGCAGGTGCGCATCAAAAGCCGCGACAGCTACCAGGTTCGCTCCCTCCTGGTCGCCCGCGAGATGCTGGTGCGGATCCGGGTCAAGATCGAGAACGAGATCCGTGGTCTCCTGCGCACCTTTGGCGTTCTGTTCGGCAAGCGCGTCGGCGGGTTCACCGGACGGGCCGACGAGATCATCGCCGGTGAACTCGATGCGTCCCCGGAGATGCGTCTCATCGCCGAGACATTGATGAAGGCCAGAGCCTCGATTCTCGATCAGATCAAGGTTCTGGACCGTCGCCTGATGGCAGTCGCGAGGGCAAACCCCACCGCGCGGCTATTCATGACCGTGCCCGGCGTTGGCGTTATCACCGCCCTGTCCGTCACCTCCTCCTTCGACGATGGATCACGCTTCAGCCGGTCATCGAGCGCCGGCGCCTATCTCGGCCTGACACCCCGACGATACGAGTCCGGCGAGACAAGCCGAAACGGGCGCATCTCCAAGCAAGGGAGCGTGATGACCAGGAAGCACCTCTATGAAGCGGCCACGACGCTTCTGACACGCAACCTACGATTCTCAACGCTCAAAGCCTGGGGCCTGAAGCTGGCGAAGGCGTCCGGGTTCAAGAAGGCGAGGATCGCCGTGGCCCGGAAGATGGCCGTGATCCTGCACGCCATGTGGAAAACCAACACCCCATTCCGTTGGAGCCAGGAGGAGGCGGCATAACTGCTAGACTGACTTTGACGGATGCGTCCCCGCCGGGACGCTTGGCGCGGATCAGGCCGTCCCTGAAAATGCGGTGCCTTCGGCAACCACGAGGACCACTTCGGTCGATCCGACCATCTGACGCCAACATGCGGCGGTCCACCGAGACCGACCGCGGAGAGAACCATGAACCCGGCGTGGGCGCAAAGCCCGATCAACCAGCTTGACCAATGCGATTAGAGAAC
>NZ_JBRJGW010000087.1:0-1377 GCF_053628695.1 Amorphus sp. MBR-141 | reverse complement strand
TCGCGTCTCCGCCGCTTGCTCAACCCGCGCCCTATGGCGTAGCAGAAACGACCGAGGCTCTAATCGCAGCTGGATGACAGTTCAGTGGCAGGTCAACGCCAGAAGAGTTCCGGGCGCTTCTGGAGCACGAGCGTGCGATCGTGCGCTGGCTTCTCGAAACCGACGAGTACGCGCTCTCGGATTCCGTTCGTTTTGTGTTCCAGACGCTCGATCATGTCCTCGTTTCGACGAGTGAGAATGCCGAAACCCTGGCTGCGGCGGGTTATCCTGTTCTCCGTAATCTGCTCATCTTCACGGCTCATGGCTTGCACCATGTCGAGAAATCGGCGGGCCGGCTCAGCCTTGCTGGCGTCCCGATGCAGCTCGCGGTGGCTGGGATGGTTACATTCATTCAAGCCAATACAGCCAGCATTCTTGGGTTCGCGCAGAGCGTTCCTGAACTGCGAGCCTATATCGAGTATCACCTGACTCGACTTGAGATCGACTACCAAAGAAAAAAGCAGGGCGATGGGGAAGATGACCAATAGCTCCCCCACCCCTCGCGTCTATCTCGCCGGGCCGGACGTGTTCCTGGCCGATGCGGCCGAGGTGCTGGCCGCCAAGCGGTCGATATGTGCCGAGGCGGGGCTGGAGGGTGTGTCGCCGCTCGATGCCGAGATCGGGCCGCTGATGGACGGATCGGCGGAGGCGGCGCGCGCGATCTTCGCCGCCAACCGGGATGCGATGCGGAGCTGCCGGTTCGCGATCGCCAACCTGACGCCGTTCCGCGGCGTGTCGGTGGATGCCGGAACCGCGTTCGAGGTCGGCTTCCTGGCCGCCCATGGCGCCGTCGTCTTCGGCTACACCAACGAACCGTCCGCCTATCATCTGAGGGTCGCGGGGCACGCGCCGCTCAATCCGGCCATCGCCGCCCATGCCGGCGGCGGCTGGAGCGTGGAGAATTTCGGGCTGGTGGACAATCTGATGCTGCCGTTCGGCATCGCCGAGACCGGCGGCGTGCTGGTCGAGCATGCCGTTGCCGATGCCCACCGGCTGTTTCACGACCTGACCGCGTTTCAAGACTGCGTGCGCCGGATCGCCGCGGCCGTGGATACCGGGCCCGGGGCGGCCTGACTCGGCGCCTGTTGCTCCGCCGCCGCAGGTGCGCCGGTTCCGCGGCGCCCCCTCTGGATCGTTGCCGCCAAAGAACCATATGGGGGGTCGGAGGGAGCCGGAGGGCCGGTGCTTTCCTCGGGATCGCGGGGCTTCGTTCGGTGACCGGTATCGGCTGAGACCCCTTGCTGCTGACCTGCCACTGAACTGTCATCCAGCTGCGATTAGAGCCTCGGTCGTTTCTGCTACGCCATAGGGCGCGGGTTGAGCAAGCGGCGGAGACGC
>NZ_JBRJGW010000086.1:0-1429 GCF_053628695.1 Amorphus sp. MBR-141 | reverse complement strand
CCGGCACCCTCGGCCGTTCGTCTGGAGCGCCAACCCCGACGACATCATCGCCGCTCGAAACCGAGGGTTCCAAACGTTGGAATCAATCCACTAGTCATGAATGTGCACTCAGCTTCCGCCGATACGGCGAGCTGCGCTTCACGGAGTTTGACCCTCTCAAGCGCGTCGGAGGAAACCTCGAGACCGTCAACGGTCTCCCGGTAGAAATTCAACCACCCAGAATCACGAGCAAGAACCTGTGTGATTATGTCGGCGATTTCTCGGGGTGTGGACTTGTCCATACCCTCCTGTACCGTCTGACTCAGAATAACCTGCTTGCGAACAAGCGGCGGGAGTAGAGCAACGTTCCGCTCAGTCTTCAGCCAAACGTTGATGTCACCGCCGCAGATGACGAACGCGCTGTAATCGCTCCGGCCCCTGTTGATACGCCCGAACAATTGAGTGATGCGGCCTGCCATCTTTGTGGAGTAGAGATTCGCCAGCGTCAGGTGATGGATGAGATACTGGTCCATCAGACTCGCCCCGGAAGGGGCTCCATCGATTAGCATCACACGACAAGTGTCCTGTGGGAGATCGATGCCGTCTATCCGGGAAACGAGAACGAAAGAGCCTGAGGCGGCAGCGCGAAAGGCTTGAAGCTCTTTAGTAAAGTCTGCACGGCTGGGAGGTTTGCCAAGGTTTGCCCACGGCTTGGCCTTCGGATAGGAGGGGACTGAAATAAGAAGCTTGTGGCTCTTAAGGATCTCAGTCGCGACTTCCTTTTTGTCGACCTTCTCGCCGAACCGGCTATTGAGCAATATGAGGCGCTCACCGTTGCCCGCATCGTTGTCCGGAACAATTGGATTTTTTGCCCGCCGGCCGAATCCACGGACGAAATCAGTCTCATACTCCATCGTCGCCGAGAGGTAGATGCGCCGGACATCCTTTCCAAGGAAATCATATACACCGGTCGGTATGAAAGGAGGTGTGATTTCGATGGCCGATGCCGACACGAAGATCGCGCACGTGCCAATATGTTCCCATAGACGGACAGCCGGAAACATCAGATCAGGTTTTTTGCGCCAATCTTCGACACGCTTGATAGCTTCTAGTATTTCCTCTCGATGACGGAATGCAGTTGCAGGCGGGCACATCGTCACCGCTTGCTGACCGACTTGTTCGAGTATAAAGCTAAGATGAGGTCCTTTATTCAGACGATCGAACTCAGGCTTTACGATCTCGATGATGTCACGAAATAAAGCGGGATACTTTTCCTGCTCCACTGTCAGTGTAAAGGCATCCCTGATCACCCTTTCACCAACGTGTGCGTCATCAAAAATCACCGCTGCCGGCGCCTTAGAGTCCGTCTCGAAACTGGCGCGGGAGGTGGATAGCCGGGGCCAGAATGTGATTCCAAGCGGTTGTCGAAGCCAGCTTGGAGAACGTCATG
>NZ_JBRJGW010000085.1:0-1438 GCF_053628695.1 Amorphus sp. MBR-141 | reverse complement strand
CTAGCACTACTTTGGCAGAAGTGAGGGTATCGCGCTTTGCAGGGAGCAACCACACTGAGGGCATTGCCCGGGCGGCGGTCGCGACAGGCGATCAAGGATGGCTTGTCGAACTGCCGGCATGCTCGGCTGAGGCGGTGGCCCGGAGACTCTTTTTTTTCCGCCCCGCCTGAGCGAGCCTTCTATTCTGCAGAAAGGCATAGGCCATCATCGTCATCAGTGCGTGGCGATGCAGCCCCGTCCAGGACCGCCCTTCGAAGTGGTCGAGGCCGAGCTCTTCCTTGAGTTGCTGATGAGCCTGTTCGCAAATCCAGCGCGCCTTGATCGCGCCGGCCAGATCCCTGATCGGCGTGTCGGCTGGTAGGTTCGAGAGATAGTATTTCCGCTCGCCGTTCGAGCGATGCTCACCCACCAGCCAGGCTTCCTCGCCGGGCATGTGCTGGGCCCCGGCGGAACCGATCCGTTGCGGCGCGCCGTCGGCGATGCGTACACGAACGGCGGCAAAGCGCGCCGCAAGCCGCCCCTTTGTTCCCCGGCGCCAACTGACCTGACGCCACTTTGCATCTTCGAGCATGGCATGTGCGGCGCGGGATTTAACGTCGGGCACGTGCCGAACACGCGGTCGCCCGCGGTTCGCCATCGGGAAGATCAGTTGCACGTCTGCAGGGTAGACCTTCTGGTGCCGGGGAATGCCAACGGCCCAGCAAAGATCCCGTGCGCTCAAGGCCTGCCGGAACGGCGCCGAGAGGCCATAGCCCGCATCTGCCAGCACACAGCCGAAGCGAACCCCGGCGGCGATCGCTCGGTCGATTTCCTCGATGGCGATCTCGGGCTTGGTGCGATAGCTCTGGAAAGGCTCGGGCACGCCGGCCCTGGTCATCCGGGCCGTATCGCTGGTCCAGCTTTCCGGCAGGAACAGCCGCAAGCTCAGCATGACCGGCACCTCCCCTGAGGCCAGCGTCATCGACACCAGTGTCTGGCAGTTCGCGTTCTTGCCCAACGCGGTGGCATATTGGGGCGCAACGCCAACGGATGCTTTGCCCTTCTTAGGCAGCGCCGTGTCGTCAATGATCAGCCAAGCCTTGGCGCCGCCGACCAGTTCATCTGCCTGCTGCCACAAAGTCGCTTCCAGCGGGGCGCTATCCCACAGGCCTGCGCCGATGAAATGATGCAGACGGTCGTAGCTGAGTGCATCCACGCGTGCCGCCATGGGCTGGATGCTCTTGCGGTCTCCGGGGCCGATCAAACCAGCAATATAGACCGGACACATCCGCCGCCGCGTCTTGTTGCCCAGACCCCGCAGGTACGGCTCGAGCCACCGTTCCAGATCATCCTGCCAGTCTGCTTCCATCGCCAGCCTCCATCAAAGCTGGCTCCCTATGAATCACGCATCACACGCCGACGGAATCCCGAAAATCACACTTCTGCCAAAGTAGTGCTA
>NZ_JBRJGW010000084.1:0-1621 GCF_053628695.1 Amorphus sp. MBR-141 | reverse complement strand
TGAAGGAGATGCCGCTGCGCATACGTCAGACTCGCACGGCCGCGCCGTCAGAGGAATCCCCAAGCGGACTCCTTTGATCCGATCAATCCACTAGGTTGTGGCAGGGAGATGTCGATGGTGCAAGGAGGGCTCTATTGGACGTGCTCGACGAAACCGCCTTGGCCG
Source organism: Amorphus sp. MBR-141 (assembly GCF_053628695.1). Lineage (NCBI taxonomy): Bacteria > Pseudomonadati > Pseudomonadota > Alphaproteobacteria > Hyphomicrobiales > Amorphaceae > Amorphus > Amorphus sp. MBR-141. The sequence continues at coordinate 1,456 of NZ_JBRJGW010000084.1, read as the reverse complement.
ATGCGAAGCTAGCGGGATGGTACTCTGTATGGCTTGCTGCGTCCTACGAGGGTGAAGGAGACGACGAGACTGCGATCGCCCACTACAAGAAGGCGAGAGCCCGCCTGTCGCACTGGCTCAATGTTCCTCTCCGAAGCCAGGCAGATCGGCAAGTTGAGAGCGATGGAGGCAAGAATGCGCTCCAGAGGCGCCTTCTCGAAGTTAACCACCATGGGCCTCAGGCATTGGGCGATCTTGTTGCGAAGATGAGGGTGCAGGCAAAGATCCTCGCAGACAATGGATCGTCGTCGAACGTTAAGGAAGAAGCGGTTCGGATGTACGGAGAGCTTCTTGGATTTTCAGCGACCCGACCTGACAACGAGCTCGGCCATGGGCCCGACGTTGTTTGGAAGGACGACGAAGCCGGTACTCTGGTGGCATTCGAGCTTAAGACAGAGAAGCTGGAACCGGCACAGTACACCAAGGCCGAAGTTGGCCAAGCTCACAACCATATACAGTGGCTAAAAGATAACGAGCGGGAGGTTAAGTCTGAGGGGCTTCTGCTGATAGGTCCACCTGGCATCTGTAAGTCCGAAGCGAGTCCATCAGACGAAATATTCCTTGTTGAGACCAAGGCATTGGTGGAGCGCATGCAGATGTTCGTTGCAAAGATTGACGATACTCGGGGGCGAACGGCTATCGATCGCTGGACGCTTCTGAACGAACTCGGCAGCCTGGGTGAATGGCAGCCGAATGGGTTCTTTAGAGCGTTAGCGCAGAAGACATTGAGATCTTTGAAGGTTGGTTGATATATAGATCGATACTTAAATACCAGAAATCTGATTTAACTGAGATCGGTTTCCGTTCCTGGGCGCACGTGATTTTTAGATGCACTTGTTGCCGACGCCCTATGGATTCCCGCTTTCGCGGGAATGAGCGGAGTGTGGAGCGAGGCGGAGACGCCGGCGCCCCCCTTTACCGCTCCCGCTTCGGCAGCGGCCCCCGGCGCTTCGGCTTTTCCGTCCGGCCCACCGTCATCTCGTCCAGCGTGTTCTTCCGCGCCCGCGTCTTCGGTTCGCCGCCCGGCCCGGCGCCGCCGTCGGCGCTCGACCCCGCTGACCCGGACCCCGCCCGGCCGGCGGAGCCGGGGCGGGACTTGAGGGTGCCGGGGGCCTCGGCGGAGGCCGGCGCCGCCGCGTTCGCGCGCCGCTTGGGGCACGGAGGTCAATCCAAACTCCGCTCATTCCCGCGAAAGCGGGAATCCATAGGGCGGTGGTTTGGGGCACCTGGCGTCAGGTCCGGTTCGGCGGTCGGGCTGGAGAGGGTCGGGCGGGACAGGCCGAGCCGTTTCTCTCCCGCCTCGGACGACGGCGGATTCCCTATGGATTCCCGCTTTCGCTGGAATGAGCAACCGTGTCGGATTAGGGTGCGATGGTCTGTGCTGTTTCGGCGTTGCGGACGATGGCGTTGAGATGGG
>NZ_JBRJGW010000083.1:0-1726 GCF_053628695.1 Amorphus sp. MBR-141 | reverse complement strand
GTCACCTTACCCTGGCGCCGTGTCGGCACATCCGCCGGCCCTAACCGCCGGACTCTAACTCTACGCCCCGGCCACCTCGATGGGGCAGGCCACCAAGACCTTCGGCATGGCCTTTAACTCAGTCGGCGTCGCTGACTGCAACGCCAGTATCCAGCGCATTCCGCCGTTGATATGCTCGCGCGATCCGATATAGGGCCGCATGAACCGCGCGGCTGCGGGCTCCTCAGCCAGAAACTCGGCCCGCTGGGCGGCGTCGAAGATGTAGTTGCCGTCATCGATGGGTTGTGAGCCGCTGAAAAGCTGAGGCAACCCGTTTAGCGGCCGCGCGGTCTCACGCACCACCAGATGCGGATCGGCGAGGGCGCTTGCGTCGAACAGGTAGGGCGAGAGCGCGGTGTGGGTGCTGACATGCGGCTCGCCGTTGATATTGTCATAGGAGAACAGCAGGCGGTCTTTCGGCGCGGCGGCACGCTGCGCCAGTCCGATGATGACGACATGCACATGCGCCTTGCCGCGCGCGTCCGATCCCCAAGCGAAGGTGCGGTGGGCGAAGCCGATCTCCAGCTTGCAGCGGTCGAACAGGATCGGCCAGAGCTGCGCCGCCTGTTCTCCTTGCGTGATGGAGTTGGTGGACACGAAGCCGATGGCGGCCTTGCCGCCCCGTACATAGTCGCCCGCCTTGATGAACCAGGCCGTGACGTAATCGAGCGTGCCGCCCGTCTTGCCAAGCACCGCGATACGGCGCACCTGGGCGCGCTGTTCGGCCGTCTGGTATTTCGCACCAATGAAGGGCGGATTGCCGAAGACGAAGGTACATTTCTCGGGCGGTAGGACGGTGGCCCAATCGGTTTCCAGCGCGTCGCCGTGCACGATATGTGGCGATTTCCTCAGCGGAATACGCACGAAGCTCTGCCCGAATTCCAGGCTGAGCCGGTTGTTCATGATGTGGTCCATCATCCACAGCGCCGTTTCGGCGATGCGAGCGGGAAATTCCCCGATTTCAATGCCGTAGAACTGATCGACGTTCAGAAGCGACAGGTCGGCGGCGTCCAGCTCCTTTTGGTCCTCGCTGGCGCGATAGACGCGCAACTCGCGGATCAGCTCGATTTCCAGTGTGCGCAATTCTCGATAGGCGATGATCAGGAAGTTGCCGCAGCCACAGGCTGGATCGAAGAAGGTCATCGTAGCCAGGCGCTTGTGGAACGCCTGCAATTCGGTGCGGCGGCGGCTGTCCTTGCGGGCCTTCAGTCGCTCGAACTCGCCCCGTAGATCGGACAGGAACAGCGGCTCGATAACCTTGAGGATGTTCTTCTCGGTCGTGTAGTGCGCGCCCTGGGCGCGGCGCTCGTTCTTGTCCATCACGGACTGGAAGAGCGAGCCAAAAATCGCGGGCGAGATGCCCGACCAATCGAACTGGCAGGCCGCGATGAGGCGTGTCCGCATTTCGGCGTCGAAGGACGGGATCAGCAGCGGGGCACGGAATAGATCACCGTTCACGTAGGGAAAGCGCGCAAGATCGGCGTCGAGGTTCGTCGGGCGTTTGTCCTCTGGCGTGTTGAGCACCTGGAAGAGCTGCGCCAACCAGCCGCCAAGGTCGGAACCATCATCGCGCGTGCGGTTTTCCAGAAGGTCTAGTGGATTGATTCCAACGTTTGGAACCCTCGGTTTCGAGCGGCGATGATGTCGTCGGGGTTGGCGCTCCAGACGAACGGCCGAGGGTGCCGGG
>NZ_JBRJGW010000082.1:0-1726 GCF_053628695.1 Amorphus sp. MBR-141 | reverse complement strand
TGGTCACCTTACCCTGGCGCCGTGTCGGCACATCCGCCGGCCCTAACCGCCGGACTCTAACTCTACGCCCCGGCCACCTCGATGGGGCAGGCCAGCGTCAGGCTGCGAAGCATTTCAACATATCGCGCGACAGCGTTGCGAAGATGCTGTCGTATTCGACCCCGCCGGGCTATCGGCGGCGGTCACCGATCCGGCGGCCGAAGCTTGACGCGTTCGTTTCGACCATTGATCGATGGCTGGACGAGGACAGACACGTGCCGCGCAAGCAGCGCCACACGGCCAAGCGGGTGTTTGACCGGCTTCGCGACGAATGCGGCTTCACCGGCGGCTACACGATCATCAAGGATTACATGCGCGAGCGGGAGCAGCGCCGCCAGGAGGTGTTCGTTCCGCTGGCGCACCCGCCCGGCCATGCGCAGGCCGACTTCGGCGAGGCACTGGTGATGATCGGCGGGGTGGAGCAGAAGGCGCACTTCTTCGTGCTGGATCTGCCGCACAGCGACGGCTGCTATGTGCGAGCCTATCCGGCGGCAGTGTCGGAGGCTTGGGTCGATGGCCACATCCATGCGTTCGCCTTCTTCGGGGCCGTTCCGCAATCGATCGTCTACGACAACGACCGCTGTTTGGTGGCGAAGATACTGCCCGACGGCACGCGCAAGCGCGCGAGGTTGTTCAGTGGATTCCTGTCCCATTACCTGATCCGGGACCGTTACGGCCGCCCCGGCAAGGGCAACGACAAGGGGAGCGTCGAAGGTCTCGTCGGCTATGCCCGGCGTAACTTCATGGTGCCGATCCCGCAGTTTGCGACATGGCAAGCCTTCAACGCCTGGCTGGAAGAGCAATGCTGCAAGCGCCAGCGCGACAGGCTGCGTGGTGAGAGCGAGACGATCGGGGAACGGCTGCAGCGCGATCTCGCGGCCATGCGTCCGTTGCCCGCTTCGCCCTTCGACGCCTGCGACCAGGCCAGCGCCCGTGTCACGGCCCAGTCGCTGGTGCGTTACAAGACCAACGACTATTCCGTCCCGGTCGCCTTCGGCCATCAGGACGTCTGGGTCAGAGGCTATGTCGACGAGGTGGTGATCGGCTGCCGCGGCGAGATCATCGCCCGTCATCCCCGAAGCTGGGAGCGGGAAGACGTCGTCTTCGATCCGCTGCATTACCTGTCGCTGATCGAGCGGAAGATCAATGCGCTGGATCAGGCAGCGCCTCTCCAGGGCTGGGACCTGCCCGCAGAGTTCGCCACGCTGCGCCGCCTCATGGAGGCGCGCATGAACAAGCACGGCCGGCGCGAGTATGTGCAGGTGCTTCGCCTGCTGGAAAGCTTCGAGCTTGCCGATCTGCATGCGGCGGTGAAGCAGGCCCTTCAGCTTGGCGCGATCGGCTTCGACGCGGTCAAGCATTTAGTCCTGTGCCGGGTGGAGCGCCGACCGCCGCGACTGGACCTGTCCATCTATCCTTACCTGCCGAGGGCGACGGTCGAGACGACCTCGGCGAAGGCCTATATGCGCCTTCTGTCGGCGAATGCAGGAGAAGCGGCATGAGCACCGAAACTCCCGAGGTCCTGCTCTCTCACTATCTCAAAACCCTCAAGCTGCCGACCTTCCAGCGCGAGTACCAGAAGCTGGCCCGGCTATGCGCCACCGAGGGCGTGGATCATACCGGATATCTTGCCCGGCTTGCCGAAAGGGAGATGATCGAACGGGATCGCCGCAAGGTCGAGCGCCGC
>NZ_JBRJGW010000081.1:0-1735 GCF_053628695.1 Amorphus sp. MBR-141 | reverse complement strand
TCGTCTGCTCATGGTCTCTCCTGTTAACGGCATCATGCCGATCTCAGGCAGAAATTCCACTTATCCCAGGTGTCCAGTTTTCCCGAGCCACCTCTCGTGAAGTAGAACGATTGCATATACACCAACTCCGGCCGCTTAGAGCTCGGTGCTGATGCGCCGCAGATCAAAAAAGAAGCAAGCTTCGATCGGAAAATTCATCCCTATCGTAACCAACCGCCTAGGAGATAACTCCACCCAATCAAGCGCGCAATGGCACTTCGGCACACTCACAACCCGCCACCCACTTTAACATTGAAATCAAGTTATAGGTGAAATTAGATACATAATTATCTGTGCCAAATCGATAGAAGGGAGAGCCAGCAATGCCAAAGACATGGGCGAGTTTTGAAGATCGCGTACGCTCTCTCGCATCCGAAATCTGGAGCAGCCCCTGCGAACCCAGGAACGTTGGAGGTGTCGCGTTAGACGGTGTGGTCGAGAGTTCAGCTGATGTCTGGATCTTCATCGAGATTACCGAACGTCGCGAGCTCTCCAAAGTGCGCGAGGACGTCATAAAGCTTCAGACTGCGAAGTCCGCGCTCATGCAGGAAAAGGGCATATTTGCTCGTTGCTTTTGTATCGTGAACGGCCCAATCACGCGAGCCATGTCGGAAGCGGGGGAGCCACATCAAATACAAGTTCGTTCATTCGACGCATTCTCGAAGACCTTCTTTGATTTTGAAAGTTATAAATCACTTAGAAAAAACATATCTTTTGGAAGCGCAATTGATCCCGTTACAGGTGAACTTGATAAAACACAATATATCTCTGTTCGGTATAAGGTTGATGGCCAGAATAAAGAACTTAACATAAATGAAATTGCAGGATATTTAAACCGCGGCAAGAGCGTAATTCTACTTGGAGAGTATGGAACCGGGAAAAGTCGCTGTATCCGAGAATTGTTTTTGCATATGTCAACAAATGCTACCGAGAGGCAATTCTATCCCATTGCCATAGACCTCAGAGAGGCTTGGGGCGTCAAAAGAGGAAGAGAATTACTTAGGCGTCATTTGGAAGATATTGGAGCAGAAAACTTAAATCAACCAGCTATAAGAGCACTGAATCTCCAAACACTGGCGCTTTTAATTGACGGGTTTGACGAAATCGGATCCCAAACCTGGAGTAACAACACTGAAAAGCTTCGTACAATTCGGTCTAAATCATTAGAGGGTGTCAAGGATCTTATATCCAAATCAAAATCCAGCGTATTCATCTCAGGAAGAGAGCACTACTTTAACAGCAATGACGAGATGTTCTCTGCGCTTGGGCTAAGTCCAAGTGAAACTATTGTTTTAAGATGCAAGACTGAGTTCACAGAGGACGAGACCAAAGAATTTTTCCAAAGACTACAAGAAGAGATCCAAATACCCAGCTGGCTGCCTCGGCGACCGTTAATTTGCCAAACTATAGCGAATTTATCTGAGTCTGATCTTGATAGTATGTTTATATCGGGCAAGAAGGAAACAGACTTCTGGGAACACTTTATAGATATTCTTTGCCAAAGAGACGCACGAATTCATATATCATTCGATCCCACTACGATAAAGAAAATACTAATCCGACTTTCTCGAATAACGAGAAGCAAATCGGCTAATGTAGGCCTGGCCTGCCCCATCGAGGTGGCCGGGGCGTAGAGTTAGAGTCCGGCGGTTAGGGCCGGCGGATGTGCCGACACGGCGCCAGGGTAAGGTGACCA
>NZ_JBRJGW010000080.1:0-2048 GCF_053628695.1 Amorphus sp. MBR-141 | reverse complement strand
GGCGGCACGAACAGCTGGTCGGTGCGGCTGGGCGTCATCAGGAGACCCCACTCGTCCAGGCGAATGCGCAGCCTTGGGAAGGCAGCGCGGATCTGGGCGATGTCCTCGGCAAAGTCCTGCTTGAACCGCCGGAAGGTCTTCACGTCCCGGCCGAACTGGTCGGCCAGCGGCCGCCAGGCAAGGCGGTAGGGACGCTTCACGGTGGGAAGCCGGTAGGAGAGCCACAGGATGATGTCGATCTGACGCGCCGAATGGGCAAAGGCCCTGAGGGCCCGGATATCGACGGGCAGCGCATGGGACTTCAGGGACTGGAAGAAGCCGTCGTCGAGGGTGAGCGTCGAATTCCACAGCATGCGTTGGTCCGGCGACCTTGGCAGCCAAAGATCGAAGGAACTGATCGGCTGGCTGTTGAGGGTCCGCGCTTCGGTTCCACTCCACAGGCCAAGCTGGATCCGCGAGGCGGCGATCCGGTTGAGCTGCTCCTTGAACTGGGTGATCGTGCCCCGTCGCCCGCCGGTGACGGCAAAGCCGAGGTCCCGAATGAAGGCGCTCATGGAATCGCCGAGGTCGATTGTCGGCGTGTTCTGGCGCACTGCCATCGTGCAGATGTGGAGCATCAGCAGCCGGGCCTTGGGGCCGTACGGAACACCCTGACGCACCATGGCGCCGGTATAGGGATCCTTCAGGTAGCCCGGCTGCACGACGAGCGAGCTGCGGCCGTACTCACGCACCACGTCCTGGTGGTCGTCCTTCGGGCGCCGATAGGGCAGCCCGCAAAGCGCAATCACGCTGTGGATGTGGTGACGGTCCGCATCGGCCAGGGGACGGGCAGCAATTGTCTTACGGGTGCGATCGATGCGGCGGGCGACCGGGCTCATCGCCGCCTGCCGGGCCGCACTTGCGTTGCGCTCCCGCTGTTCCTCGACAAGCGAGCGCGCGAGAATGTCCCGCATCCGCCCGGGCACCAAGGCCTCGAGACGCTGCGCGAGATCCGGATCGAGCGCGACACCGTCGATCTGGGTGCGGACAAGTTCCTGCATTGAACCCGCCCTGCTCAACCGCGCCGGGCGCGGAACTCGGCCAGAAGCTCCTGCAGAAGTGCTGATTGGGTGACCCCGTAGTCGAGGGCGGCCTGCTTGAAGTCGCGCTTGAAGCCCGCCGGCACCTTGAAGTTCAGTGCGACGGTCTCGGCCGGATCCGGGCGCCGGAGCGTCTCGCGAACCGCCTCACGCCCCGGTGGCCGCCCCTTGCCGGGAAGACCAGCCTTGGCGGCGCCGTTGAACGTGTTTGCTGCAGGCGGCGTCTTCGGTGGAGGCAAATCGAGGGCCATATCACGCCACCTCCAATTCGTCGGACGTGACGGCCATGAGCCGGGCCGCGATCGCCGCGGCAAGCTCTTCGGCCCGCTCCCGCAAGGTCGGGAAGAGAACCTCCGTCAGGGCGCCACCCTGGTCGGCGATACGACGGTACGCCGTGCGTTCGGGCAACGAGCCCGACAGCACCAGATAACCAGCATCGGCAACGTAGTCTCGAGCCTCCTCGATCTCCCTGGGTCGATCGCCGACCCGGCAGAGCGCAATGGCAATCCGCTCAACGGGCATGCCGGAACCAACCAGCTCGTGGGCAAGCAGGACCGTCGGGCGAAGATCGTCGAGAGACAATCCCGTCGGCAGCACAACCAGGTCCGACGCCTGAGCGATCGCCTTGGTGCCCTGCATGGAATGGGGTGGGGCATCGAAGATCAGCAGATCCGTCTCACCCGCCCTCGACAGCACCTCCCGAGCAGTGCGCGCGGGTGCGACGGAAATTGACGGCAGGCGTCCGGCTTCGGTGCGGCGTGACGCCCATTCGGTGCTTGTGATCTGTGCGGTATCCAGGTCGGCGATGGCGACCCGCCAGCCACACTCTGCAAACTCTCGCGCCATCAGACGGGCGAGCGTGCTCTTGCCCACCCCTCCCTTCTGCGACACAAGGCCAAGTCTTCGGGTCATTAACTGATCCCCTTCTTGTTTTCGTGCTTTATTGCTTATCGTGCAGTAACGATAGCA
>NZ_JBRJGW010000079.1:0-2075 GCF_053628695.1 Amorphus sp. MBR-141 | reverse complement strand
GGTCACCTTACCCTGGCGCCGTGTCGGCACATCCGCCGGCCCTAACCGCCGGACTCTAACTCTACGCCCCGGCCACCTCGATGGGGCAGGCCATGGAGGTACTTGAAGAGCGAACTGTCCGAGTTGAAGCTCTCCTTGCTGTAACGGTGGATCTGGTTGAATGCTTCCCGAATGGCGACGCCGCGCTTTTTCAGCTCGACCTCCACCAGCGGCAGCCCGTTCACCAGAATGGTCACATCGTAGCGGTTCGCATGAGTGCCCGCTTGCTCGAACTGCTTGATGACCTGAACCTTGTTGCGGCAGACATTGGCCTTATCGACCAGATAGATGTTCTGGATACGGCCATCGTCGAAGACGAAGTCAAAGATGTAGTCGTCGTGGATCTTGCGAGTCTTGTCAGTGGCACTGTCGCTGGGCCGATCCAGATATGTCTCAACGAAGCGCGCCCATTCCTCATCTGTAAATTGAACATCGTTGAGGGCTTGCAGCTGAGTGCGAACATTCGCCAGCATGGCGTCGGTTGATTTCAGATCGGCCCGATATTCATAGCCCTGATGCGCCAGGTCCTGAATAAGCTCGCGCTCCAGGTCGGCCTCAGACTGATAGTTGCCTGCCGCTTCCCAGGCGCGAACATATTTATCGAGGACGATAAAGCGGTTGGTCTCGGCGATCGGGGTCGTCTGCTCAGGCATTCGGCCCGTCCTCCTGCCAATAGCTGTAATTGTTGCGCAGATGCTCAAGAAGCAGCTTCACTGTCTGCTTCTCCTGCGGTGAGGGCTCGGCGATGGCCTCACTGGAGAGCGTGCTGTGGCTCGTGAATTGAATGATGCGGTTCAGATAAAGCTGCTGGTCGACCGGTAGCAGCTCTGACCACCGCGGATAGCCCAGAAAGTTCGATGTCTTCTCATAAAGATTACGCAGCAGGGTGAAGTGGTACCGTTCGATCTTGTCGGCCGCGATCGCCTGTTCCAGCGTTTGCTTGAGGTAAAGGTGGTAGGAGAAGCTCTTGTTGGAGTCGCCGTTTTTCGTTTCCAGCGAGAATGTGCCGTCATCGAGCCGGCTAAGCATGAGGGTGGAGTCTTTCCTCTGAGCTAAACTCAGCTCGTTGAACACCACATTGAAGAAAAGGGGATTGTGCGTCGTGATGATAAACTTCAGGCCGTTCGCATTGTCGCTTATTCTGATCAGGTCAGCGATATCGACGGCAAGCTGAATCAGGTGGTTGTCATCGAGCGAGCTGACCGGATCATCGATGAAGATATATTCGAGGTCATTGAACTGATCCGTCTCACGCTCATCGAGTTCGACGACGTTGCGCGTGCTAATGACCTGGTCCAGCAGGCAGTAGAAAACGCTCCAGATGAAGTTGCTCTCTTCGCCCTTGGAGATTTTCAGATTTCCTATGCTTGCGTCGTCGCCACCTTCGAGAGAGAAAGTAACCTCTAAGAAATCCGAGCTGAAGCGGGGTGTCAAATTCGGTTGGGTATAGCGCTGGAATGCGGCAATGACGCTGACATCGAGTCCAAAATCTTCAAAAGCGGATTTGGTATAAGCATTTGGCTGGATACGTAGTTTCCGTTTAATGTCGCCGTCCAGATCGTTGTCCCAGTAGAACAGATCTTCGGTGAAGGCGTTGTAGTAGAGCACCTTGGGCCGATGATCGTCGTCCCGCTCTTCTGTCTTAGGATCAATGAGGTCCCTGAACTCGCGGGACAGCCGGGTCTTGCCGGAGGCATTGAACGCATAGATCAGTTGCACCTTCTTGTTGGCGGCGCGCAGCGTTTCAGCAATCTCTGCCAGCGTCTGTCCCATCTAGGCCACCTCCGCGTCAGGCTTGGGAAAGCTCAGCAGCTGATCGCGGTACCAGGCATATTGCTTTTCGCGCAACTCGATTTCGCGGGGCAGGCCTTCGCTGATCGAAGTCGTCAGCGTGTCGAACTTGTCGAGGATGGCGACAATGCGCGTCTGTTCCTCGAGAGACTTAGAGCGCGTTTGAGAAGGGGGTTGGTTCATTGCCATCGGCGCAGGAGGGTAGCTGAGGCGGCAATGGTGATGAGGGTTTCGGCAACGTCGGT
>NZ_JBRJGW010000078.1:0-2263 GCF_053628695.1 Amorphus sp. MBR-141 | reverse complement strand
CATGACGTTCTCCAAGCTGGCTTCGACAACCGCTTGGAATCACATTCTGGCCCCGGCTATCCACCTCCCGCGCCAGTTTCGAGACGGACTCTGAGGTTCTCGAACGCCAGCGCGTCCTCAAACGTATACGGATATGCGACCTCCGGCCCGACAATACCCGGGGACGTCAGACCCAACGGGATCTGATACGCGGCCCGCACAGCAAATAGCGGGTCGTCGTCCTCATGTAGCATCTTCGTCGCGCCATCAGCTCGCATCAGCTCATCGACGTCGTCGAGCTTTGGCACCCATGTCTTCAACGTCGCATTATTGGTTTTCTGACCAGCGCCTTTCGCGGGTTGGACGGAGGCGCCGCCCGTTTTATCCAGCGTATCCAGGTCAGTGATGATCAGGGTCAGCAAGCCGAGGTGATCAATCAAAGGCTTGAGACGATGCGCGTGGCTTCCTCCGATCTCAAGCAGAGTGATGTAGCACTGGTTGAGTTCGTCGTAGTGCGCTCGGATGAAATTCGGGACGAGCATGCGTTCCGCCGGTCCCTCCACCAAAATCGCCGCGTCGGCGAAGAACAGATCCGCGTGCTGGGCCCGAAGATATCGAGTCACGAAACGCTCGGTCTCACTACCCGGACCAAAAACATCCGACAGATTGATAACAGTGGAGACCGGCACTTTCGCGGCCATACCCGCAGGTAGCCGCCGGAAGTAGCGCAGGCAAGAGAACGACGTCTCATGCGCGACATGGCTCGAATGGGTGCTAACCACCAACTGCGTGCGCAGCTTTTGGCTGTGGCCGAGGTCCTCGTGCTCACGCAGCACCGCATAAGCCTTCTTGATGAAGACTTGCTGGACCTGAGCGTGCAAATGCGCTTCCGGCTCTTCGACCAGGACAAGGTGGAGAGGCTCGGTCGAGGTCACCGTCGCGCCTGTCGATGCCTTCCCGACACGCATCCAAGCGTCACGAAAGCTCATCAGCCGGAATATCATGGAGATCAGGTTTTGATAGCCGAGGCCGTTATTTGCCTCAGGCAACCGCAACACAGGCGTCGCCGCGCCGTCCTCGGCAATGACGTCTACCTCGAAACTGATCGCCGCGTTGTGGTTGAGACCGTCGATAGCTTTTAAGCGTGTCGAAACGCGCGGGCGTGGATCGGTTACACCAGGGTATCCCATACCCTCGACCTCGGTGAACGCCGCCTTGAAACTCTCGGTCAGGCGCTTGTCGAACGCGTCCTGGGCGGCTTCTATTGCCTGCAACGCGCCAAGGTCCTTCGGATCAGGTCCCTTCGTCGGGTCAAGGTGCTTGGCGTAGTAGCTTCTGAGCTGGTCGGACAGGCGACTGCCGCTCGCCGCCGCCGGAGCATCATCATCCTCCATAGCTTGCTGCTCCTCACCGAAGCCCCTCTGCGCCGGTATGTCATGAACGCGGATCAGACCGCTCAGCGGGTCACCATCGATCGGCCGAGAACCGCCTGGAAGGACCTGCGGACGCGCCAGGGATTTTGCAGGAGCGACAAGCTGACCCGGATCCAGCGAATAGGCCCGAATAGTGAAGTGCGTCGACAAACGCTTGCTCAAGAAATCGATCAGGCTCTCGGGCCAGATCGTCAGCTTGGGCGGAGTAGCAGGCGGATCAGCGTCAGGGTTCTCTGCCGCTGCGGCCGCGATTGCTGCCGCTCTCATCGTCTCGGCATCGCTCACCGCACCCATGTACTCCTTGTACAAGAGCGCAAGATCCTTCGGCTCGTAGCGCAGCCGAACACCAAGCCTTCCCCCCTCCCAATCCAAGTCCGGGATGAGGTCGCGAACGCGGTGCATCTCGCCCGCTTCGACATGCAGCCACAGATCCAGAGTCGGCAATGCGCTAACCCAGGGATCAACGACTAGGTCAACGATTTCCTCGGCGTTCCGGGCAGCTGTCCAGCTTTCGCCGAGCTGAATAATCGTCGGCCAATGGCACAGCGTGAAATCGTGCATTTCGAATGGAGAACGGCGCGGCGACAGGAAGCGGCGTAGCGCCAGCATCGCCGATGTCTTGCCGCTGTTATTTGCGCCGACGAAAAGCGTGGTCTTGTTCGAAAGGTCGACGCGTGTCGACAACAACTTCCGGAAATTGGCGATCTCCAAGAATTCAATATGCACGACTGTGCCTCCCGCCCGATCTGCGTCAGCACTAGTGGATTGATTCCAACGTTTGGAACCCTCGGTTTCGAGCGGCGATGATGTCGTCGGGGTTGGCGCTCCAGACGAACGGCCGAGGGTGCCGG
>NZ_JBRJGW010000077.1:0-2430 GCF_053628695.1 Amorphus sp. MBR-141 | reverse complement strand
ATCGCCTCGGCTGAAGCCTTCCTGCACGCCGCCTCCGTCATGCTCCTCGCAAGACGTCTGGCCCGCGCTCCATGAGTTTCGAGTCCGACTCTAAGGTCGGATCGGCATCGACGAGGTGCCTGGCCGCGACGCGAAGCCCACCGTCGACCAGGCAGGGGCGGCATTCGAATGATACCGTGCGGACAGGCTGCGCCACAGAGAAATAGCGCTTCCGGGAGGCTGAGACGCGCAGATCGATCCGGATTGCGCCGTGACCCCATCAAGGACGCTCCCACCTGAGCCCCGTTCTGGCGTGGACCGCCCGCGCTCCAGCACGGCCGGGCCATGAGGCGGCCGTTGCAGGTTGCTGTGCGGGCGCCCCCTGACCAGGCAATTTGCGAATACCGTCGTCCTGACGGCGGCGTCAGGCGGCGTCGAGGACCTCCCGGACCTTGCGGGAGAGGTCGACAAGGCGGAAGGGCTTGCCGAGCAGGCTTACGCCGGGGTCGAGCCGGCCGTGATGGACGATCGCATTCTCGGTATATCCCGACATGAACAGCACCCGGATCGACGGGAACGCCGCCTTGACCTCCGCGGCGAGCACCTTTCCCGACATCCTCCCCGGCAGAACCACGTCGGTCAGCAGCAGATCGGGGATTCGGCCTGCCCCGCCAAGCCCCTCCAGCGCCTCGGCCCCGGCACCGGCTTCGGAGACGGTGTAGCCGAGGGACCGCAGGCTGCTGACGGTGTAGCTTCGCACGAGCTCGTCGTCTTCCACCACGAGAACGTGCTCGCTGCCCCTCACCGGGGCCTGGGGATGCACCGGCCGGGAGCTCTCCGTTCCCGCCGCGGACCGCGGAAGATAGATGCGGACGGTCGTCCCCTCGCCGAGCTCGCTGTAGATCTTGACGTGGCCCCCGGTCTGCCGGGCGAAGCCGTGGACCATGGACAGGCCGAGGCCGGATCCGCTCCCCTTCTTCGTCGTGAAGAACGGGTCGAACACCCGTTCGAGGACATCGGGCGCGATCCCTGTTCCAGTGTCCGAAATCGCGATGACGATGTATTCCCCCTCCTCCATCTCGTTCGCCGCGGCGTAGGCCGCATCGACGAAGACGTTCGCCGTCTCGATCGTCAGCCGGCCGCCCCCCGGCATGGCGTCGCGGGCGTTGATCGCGAGGTTCAGCACGGCGCTTTCCAGTTCGGTGGGGTCGACCAGCGCCTTCCAGACGCCCGCCCCGCGGACGAGGTGGATGTCGATGTCCTCGCCGAGGCTGTGCCTGAGGAGCTCGTCGATTTCCACCAGCAGCCTGTTCACGTCGACATGTCGGGGGTCGAGCGACTGCCGGCGCGCGAAGGCAAGCAGCCGATGGGTGAGCTCCGCTCCGCGCTCGCCGGCGCGCTGGATGGTGCTCGCATACGCCCTCACCTCCGGCGGCGCGTCCTCCAGCCGGGCGGACAGGGCATCGACGTTGCCGAGGATGACCGTCAGCAAGTTGTTGAAATCGTGCGCGATGCCACCCGTCAGGTTGCCGATCGCGTCCATCTTCTGGGCCTGGCGCAGCTGCGCCTCGAACTTGCGCTGGTCGGTCACGTCGCGAAAATAGACCGTGAACCCCTCCGGGTGCGGGAAGCCGCGGACCGCGAAGATCGACCCGAGCGTCAGGTCTTCGAACTCGAAGTCCACCGGGACGCCGTCAGCCTTCGATTTCAGATATTCCGTATGCAGCGGCGTTCCGGTAAGCCCGGGAAAATCCCAGATCACGCGCCCGAGCAGGTCGCCGCGGGGCCGTCGTATCAGCCGCACGGCCTCGTCGTTCACGTAGGTGAAGCGCCACGCGTTGTCGTACGCCACGAAGGCATCCGAAATCGAGGTCAGGATGGCGCTGGTCTCGTCCCGGGCGGCCGTCAGCTCGCCGATCGCCGCATCTCTCGCCTGCGCCGAGCGCAGCGTGTCGATCGCCGTGCCGGCGACGCTGACGAGCTGCAGGATCTCATTGAGATCGTCCTGGGTGAAGTCGCCGGTCGTCTTGCCGGACAGGCACAGGTGGCCCCGCAGCGTCCCGCCCGGCACCAGGATCGGGACGGAGAGCAGCCCCTTGATCGGCGGGGCGTCCGCGCCCTTCGGCAGCTGGTCCCAGAGCGGGTGGCCTTCGAGCTCCGCCTGGGTCAAGAGCAGCGGCCGTTGACGGTCGGCGATGAGGTCGCAGACGTCGGCGGCCAGATCGGCCGGTGCGCCCGCCATCGCGCCGGCGTCCTCGAAACTGACCGCCGTCGTCGTATCCTCCGCGTCGGCGCCGTCGGTGATCGTCGCGGACGCCCAGCGGGCGCCGATCAGCCTTCGGCTGACCCCTGCCACGTTCTCTAATCGCATTGGTCAAGCTGGTTGATCGGGCTTTGCGCCCACGCCGGGTTCATGGTTCTCTCCGCGGTCGGTCTCGGTGGACCGCCGCA
>NZ_JBRJGW010000076.1:0-2509 GCF_053628695.1 Amorphus sp. MBR-141 | reverse complement strand
TGAAAGCGGCGGTGCAAAATTCGACCACGGTAGCGGCGGGATAGTCTCGCTTCGGGCGGCGTAAAAGTCGTCCACCTATTTCCCTTCTGCAACATGTGCAGGAGGGTCAGGGGATCTACACCGTGGAACTTTATTTGAAGGTGCGACTGGCGGTTTCGGAAGGGATGAGCCGACGTCAGGCTGCAAAGCATTTCAACATCTCGCGCGACAGCGTTTCCAAGATGTTGGCTTATTCGACGCCCCCGGGCTACCGCCGGCAGGCTCCGGTGCGTCGGCCGAAGCTGGACGCCTTTGTTTCGACGATTGATCACTGGCTTGATGAGGATAGACAAGTGCCGCGCAAGCAGCGCCATACGGCAAAGCGGGTGTTCGACCGGCTTCGCGACGAATGCGGGTTCACCGGCGGCTACACGATCATCAAGGATTACATGCGCGAGCGTGAGCAGCGCCGCCAGGAGATGTTTGTGCCGCTGTCGCATCCGCCCGGCCATGCGCAGGCCGATTTCGGCGAGGCGATGGTGGTGATCGGCGGCGTGGAACGCAAGGCGCGCTTCTTCGTGCTCGACCTGCCGCACAGCGATGGCTGCTATGTGCGCGCCTATCCGGCGGCGGTGGCCGAAGCCTGGGTGGACGGCCACATTCATGCGTTCGCCTTCTTCGGGGCCGTGCCGCAATCGATCGTCTACGACAACGACCGCTGCCTGGTGTCGAAGATCCTGGCCGATGGCACACGCAAGCGCGCGGCGCTGTTCAGCGGCTTCCTGTCCCACTACCTGATCCGGGATCGCTATGGCCGTCCGGGCAAGGGCAATGACAAGGGAAGTGTCGAAGGCCTGGTCGGCTATGCCCGTCGCAACTTCATGGTGCCGATTCCGCAGTTTGCGACATGGGAGGCGTTCAACGTCTGGCTGGAAGAGCAGTGCCGCAAGCGCCAGCGCGACAGGCTGCGCGGCGAGAACGAGACGATCGGAGAACGGCTGCAGCGCGATCTTGCTGCCATGCGCCCGTTACCGGCTTCGCCATACAACGCCTGCGACCAGGTCAGCGCCAAGGTGACCGCTCAGTCGCTGGTGCGCTACAAGACCAACGACTATTCCGTCCCCGTCGCCTATGGCCATCAGGATGTCTGGGTCAGAGGTTATGTCGACGAGGTGGTGATCGGCTGCCGTGGAGAGATCATCGCCCGCCATCCGCGAAGCTGGGAACGGGAAGACGTCGTCTTCGACCCGCTGCATTACCTGCCGCTGATCGAGCAGAAGATCAATGCGCTGGATCAGGCCGCACCATTACAAGGCTGGGACCTGCCCGGGGAGTTCGCCACGCTGCGTCGCCTGATGGAGGCGCGGATGAACAAGCACGGCCGGCGCGAGTATGTGCAGGTTCTGCGTCTTCTGGAAAGCTTCGACCTCGCCGATCTGCATGCGGCGGTGAAGCAGGCCCTTCAAATCGGGGCGATCGGCTTCGACGCGGTCAAACATCTCATCCTGTGCCGGGTGGAGCGCCGGCCACCCAGACTGGACCTTTCCATCTATCCCTACCTGCCGAGAGCGACCGTCGAGAAGACCTCGGCCAAAGCCTACATGCGGCTTCTATCGTCGGATGCGGGAGAAGCGGCATGAGCACCGAAGCTCCCGAGATCCTGCTCGCCCATTACCTCAAAACCCTGAAGCTGCCGACCTTCCAGCGCGAGCACCAGAAGCTGGCCCGGCTATGTGCCACCGAAGGCGTTGATCATATCGGATACCTGTTCCGGCTTGCCGAGCGGGAGATGATCGAGCGGGATCGTCGAAAGGTCGAGCGCCGCATCAAGGCGGCAAAGTTCCCGGTCGTCAAAAGCCTCGACAGCTTCAACTTCGCCGCTATCCCCAAGCTCAACAAGATGCAGGTGCTGGAACTGGCGCGCTGCGAATGGATCGAGCGCCGCGAGAACGTCATCGCACTCGGTCCCAGCGGCACGGGTAAGACCCATGTCGCGCTCGGCCTAGGCCTGGCCGCCTGCCAGAAGGGCCTGTCGGTCGGCTTTACCACCGCCGCCGCCCTGGTCAGCGAGATGATGGAGGCCCGTGACGAACGGCGGCTGCTGCGCTTCCAGAAGCAGATGGCCGGCTACAAATTGCTGATCATCGACGAGCTGGGCTTCGTGCCGCTTTCCAAGACCGGAGCGGAACTGCTGTTCGAACTGATCTCGCAACGCTACGAACGCGGAGCCACGCTGATCACCAGCAACCTTCCATTTGACGAATGGACAGAAACACTGGGGTCCGAGCGTCTGACCGGCGCGCTGCTCGACCGCATCACCCACCACGTCAACATCCTCGAGATGAACGGCGAAAGCTACCGTCTCGCCCAAAGCCGCGCTCGAAAGGCCGGCTGAAACCCTCACAAAAACCGCCGACGCTGCAAGCGGGAAACTCTGGTCGGGCTACGCCCTCCCGACGTTCCCCGCTTGCAGCGTCAAGTGGCCTACTTTTGCGCCGCCCAATGGCCCGGTTTTGCTCCGCCGTTGACA
>NZ_JBRJGW010000075.1:0-2535 GCF_053628695.1 Amorphus sp. MBR-141 | reverse complement strand
GAACGAACCCGCTGCGCGGGAGGGCGCCTGCGGTTGAGGTAGAGGGCACAGCCCCGGTCGTAGCGTTTGAATTGAGCGCCGTGCGGCGCGGGCAGAGCATGACGGGCTTCTTCAACAAGGAGCCTGACCATGACCTATCCCGTTCTCGATGCCCCTGTCAGCCCGCTGCGCCAGCGGCTGATCGACGACATGAACATGCGGCGTTTCTCGCAGGAGACGCAGCGCAACTATCTCCGCGATATCGGACGCCTGGCGACATTCCTTGGGCGCCCACCAGACACGGCGACCGCCGACGACCTGCGCCGGTTCCAGATCGAGCAGCAGGAAGACGGCGTTCCCGTTCCGACCATGAACAGCATCGTGTCGGCGCTGCGCTTCTTCTTCACCCAGACCGTCGACCGTCCGGACCTGGCGCGCAAGCTCGTCCGGTTGCCGCACCCACGCAAGCTGCCCGTGGTGCTGAGCCGCGACGAGGTCGCCCGGCTGCTCAACGCCACCACCTGCCTCAAGCATCAGGCCGCGCTGTCGGTCGCCTATGGAGCGGGCCTGCGTGTTGCCGAGGTGTCGACGCTGAAGGTCGCCGACGTCGATAGCGAGCGCATGCTGCTCAGGGTCGAGCGCGGCAAGGGCGGGCGCTATCGCAACGCCATGCTGTCGCAAGACCTACTCTTGTTGCTGCGTCAGTGGTGGAAGGTCGGGCGGCAGCAGGGTGTGATGCACCGCGACGGCTGGCTGTTCCCGGGGCAGCACGCAATGAAGCCGATCAGCACGCGGCAGCTCTATCGCATCGTCGTCGAGGCGGCCCAGGCCGCCGACATCGCCAAGCGGGTCGGACCGCACACGCTGCGCCATAGTTTCGCGACCCACCTCCTGGAAGACGGCACCGACATCCGGATCATCCAGGTCCTGCTCGGGCACGCCAAGCTCAACAGCACCGCTTTCTACGCCAAGGTCGCGACCCGGACGGTGCGCACGGTCACGAGCCCGCTCGACAAGCTCGGGCTGTTCAAGCCGGGGGAGAGTTCGCCAGACGGCTGAGCCGTGCGCGGCTCGATCGAGGTCGCCGACATCTTCCGTGCCGCCGGGCCAGCCTACCGGGCCGCACATGCAGGTCATCTGAGCTTACATCAGCTCAAGGTGATGTCTGCGATCGAGCATTGCCGCACCGCAGCCCTTGGCGGTCACGTCGAGGCCTGCGAGGACTGCGGCCAGTGGCGCATCGCCTACAACTCCTGCCGCAACCGGCACTGCCCGAAGTGCCAGGGCGCGGCGGCCAGGACGTGGCTTACCGAGCGCAAGGCGGACCTCTTGCCGGTCGGCTACTTTCACGTCGTGTTCACGCTGCCGGCCGAGGTCGCCGGCATCGCTTTCCAGAACAAGGCGCTCATCTACGACCTGTTGTTCAAGTCGGCATCGGAGACGATGCTGACGATCGCGGCGGATCCAAAGCATCTCGGCGCACGCATCGGCATTACCGGCGTGCTCCACACCTGGGGATCCGCGATGACCCATCATCCGCACGTGCACATGATCGTGCCCGGCGGCGGCATCTCGCTCGATGGGAAGGGCTGGGTCTCGTCGCGCCCGGCCTTCCTCCTCCCGGTGCGCGTGCTCGGCAAATTGTTCCGACGCCTGTTCCTCACCCGGCTGCTCACGCTGCATGACGCTGGACGGCTCGGCTTCTTCGGCACCCTTGCTCATCTCAGAGGCCGCCAAGCGTTCCTGCGCCACCTTTCTCCTGTCCGGAAGAAGCGGTGGGTGGTCTATGCCAAGGCGCCGTTCGCGGGACCGGAGGCGGTGCTCGCCTACCTCTCCCGCTACACTCACCGGGTCGCGATCTCAAACCGCCGCCTGATCGCCTTCGACGAGACCGGCGTCACCTTCCGCTACAAGGACTACCGCCGCGGCGAAGCGGATCGTCAGCAGGTGATGACTCTCGCGATCGACGAGTTCATCCGCCGTTTCCTGCACCATGTCCTGCCGCGCGGCTTCCACCGCATCCGCCACTACGGTCTGCTCGCCAGCTCCGCCCGGAAGACCAGCATCGCACGGGCCCGCGAACTTCTGTGCGTTGCCCCACCTCCCGATGACAATGCCCAGGACGAACCGCATGATTTCCGCCCGTCATGCCCGTGCTGCGGCGGGCGCATGATCGTGATTGAGGTGTTCGAACGATGGAGGCAGCCGCGCGCGCCGCCGGACGCAACCAGGGCGAACCGGGAGAACTGTCCATGACCCGGCATGGCATGCTCAAGCTTCAAGCCGCTGGCGCTCAGTCTCCGGCAACGGATCTGAACGCATCAATGGTGATTGCTGATGCCGATAGGCGCGTGTCGGGACCAGAACCGGGCCAACACCATCGCCCGGTGGCGCAACGAAGCGGCCTGTCCGCATCCATTCCGACGCTTCCACACGACGG
The DNA here is from genome assembly GCF_053628695.1 of Amorphus sp. MBR-141. Lineage (NCBI taxonomy): Bacteria > Pseudomonadati > Pseudomonadota > Alphaproteobacteria > Hyphomicrobiales > Amorphaceae > Amorphus > Amorphus sp. MBR-141. Next base: position 116 of record NZ_JBRJGW010000075.1, on the reverse strand, counting down.
TCACGCCGCCCCCCGGCACCGGCTAAATCCGAAATCCCCATAGCCCATCGCCTGGGGCCCGCGGGTTCCTTCCTCGGGGACTTTCGTACGCCTTTCGGCGCCCGAAACTCTTCACG
>NZ_JBRJGW010000074.1:0-3266 GCF_053628695.1 Amorphus sp. MBR-141 | reverse complement strand
TCGTCTCGCCCAAAGCCGCGCCCGAAAGGCGGGCTGAACTCTCTCTCAAAAATCGCTGACGCTGCAAGCGGGAAACTCTGGTCGGCTACGCCCTCCCGACGTTCCCCGCTTGCAGCGCCAAGTGGCCTACTTTTACGCCGCCCATTGGCCTGATTTTGCTCCGCCGTTGACAAGCGATTGGTCGCTGAGACCGAGAGACCTGTCAGGCAAATGTCAGAAACTGCACTCGGGTGTTCGCGAGCCCGCTCATAAGGCTGAGAGCCCATCCCGAAAGGGTTGAGCGGCTGGGGCGCTCGTGATTCCAAGGGGTGTTCAGGCCATCTTGGAGCGAGCGATGCGGACCCGAGCCACTCCGGCAGCATAGTCACGCGGGACTTCGATACGTGACGGATTTGACGAATGCAGAGTGCGGCTGGTTGCGTCGCTGCTATCGGCGTCGAAGCAGACGGGTCGGCCGCTCTCCTGGTCTCTGCGCGAGATCTTCATGCGCGGAGGCGTGGCCTGCCGACTTCTGCTAAGCGACCTTCCGCCCAAAGAGCACTGCCTATGGCTGGTTTGCGGCCCGGGGGACGGGCGCGTGTGCGAGGCGCTCAATCATACGCTGCTGATGATCGATCGCGAATGCAGTAGTCGGTCGGCCTCGCCGAGCGCCTGCATTGTCGACAGCCCGAGCGCAATGACCAACGAACCCGGCGGCCCGCGTGGCTGCGCTGGCAGCCTTCCGGCCTCATCCGCGTCCAATAGACCGAGCTACTATCCGGTGCTCCATGACCCAATTATGCTCGGCGGCGTCGATAGACGTCGACGAGCTTCGCGCCGAGACGGCTGCGCGGGACGCGGCTGCGATCAGCTTCGATGATTGCGAGCCCGGCAGCAGCTGTCTTCCCATTGTCATCGACTTCGCGGACGACTAGTTCCACTGTCTCAATGGCTACGCGGTCGCCGATCTCCGCACGCCCGCCAACCCGGGATGCGATGAAGTCGGCGATGCTGACGTCAGCCACATCTGCGGGTAGGCCCACGCCATACATTGTCGCAAGGACGCGAACTGACTGCGTGGGATTGACATCGAAAACGCCGAAGAAATCGCGGTCGTCTTCCGCCACCTGCGTGGGTCCGGCGAACAGCCTGTCGAGAAGACGCACGAAGCGCGGGGCGGTAAACACATAGACGTTATCGCCGGGCTGCAGGTGCCGAACGTGCTGCCACTTCATCGATTGACCGTCTCTGATGATTAGCGACGGCCGTGCCCATCTCGGTATTCTCACTCCGCGGGAGACTGGGCTTCCGTCAGTGACTTTGTAGACGACGAGTTCATGATGGGCAGTGCCGGGCAGCTCCAGTTCCACGCGGTCGAGGGGGCCGATGGTCGGCGGCACTATTAGCTTCAGCCAACGGGCCATCGGGCGGATCGTCCATCCCTGAACGACTAGGGAGACGAGCACCACGATGAATACCGTGTTGAAGTAGAGTTGCCCGTTGGGCAGTTCTGCGATCACTGGGAGAATGGCCAGCATGATCGAGACGGCCCCGCGCAAACCGACCCACCCCACAAAGACCTGCTCTCTGGTGCGGAAGCCAAACGGCAGAAGGCACAGCCACACAGCGATAGGGCGTGCCACGAGAATGAGGACCAAGGCGAGCAACAAGGCCCCAGGGGCGGCAGCAATGAATTCAGACGGGGTTGCGTACAGACCAAGCATGACGAACATGACGATCTGAGCTAGCCAAGTCATGCCACCCTGAAACCGCCGCAGACGGTCCGCGGCACGTAACCGTCGATTGCCTGCCACCAGGCCAGCGACATATACGGCTAGAAAACCGCTTCCACCAAGGATCCCCGTCAGCGCGAAAAGAAACAGAGCAGCACTCAGTACCATGACCGGATAAAGGGAACCCTCGAGATTTACACGGTTGACAACAACGGCGATCAGCAGGCCTCCACCAAGTCCGAGGGCGAGGCCCAGTCCCATCTGTTGAACGAAGCCGAAAAGAATGCCCGCATTGGGGTAGGTGGCTCCTGCCGAGATCAACTCCACCAGCAACATTGTCAGAAATATTGCCATGGGATCGTTCGATCCTGACTCCACTTCAAGGGTCGACCGAACTCGATCTCTGACCGTGATCTGACCTATTCGGAGCAGAAAAAACACCGCCGCAGCGTCGGTTGAGCCGACAATCGCGCCGAGCAGAAGCGACTGCAGCCAGCCAAGACCCAGCAAGAAGTGGGCGGCAATGCCCACCAAGCCCGCCGTGAGCAGAACTCCGACGGTGGCAAGCGTTATGGCCGGGCCGGCCGCCTGCCGGAAGGACCGCTTTGCGGTCCCAAAACCGGAGTCAAACAGGATCACAGCAAGGGCCAAGCTGCCGATGAAATACGCCGTGCCGGCATCGTTGAACTGAAGTCCGAGCCCGTCCTCACCGGCGGCCAAACCCACGAACAGGAACACCAGCAGCAAAGGCGCGCCGAAGCGGAACGCGGCCAAGCTGGTGAAGATCGAGGCAATGAGAAGGCCCGAGCTGATCAATATGACTAGGTAGATCCAATCAACCAGGGGGTTTCCTCCTCGTGTGTTTCCTTGATCTACTATAAGCCCTAGCCGCTGAACGATGAGATGACATTCTCTAAAGCTCGCGCTTTCCAAAGAGGCCGCGCTGTTTCCGCCGTACGCTAGCCTGGGCAAAACTGGCAGTTCCATCCCGGTGCTCCTTGGTGGCACCGGTCGCCGTCAGTAACATCAGGATAAGAACTACAGGTCCCTCGTCTGCGGCCGTGTATGGCACCGGATATGCGAGTTGGACGAATATTGCCATGGTCCGGTCCAAGCCATCCAGGTAGGCGTGAGGAAATGCGACATCGGAGCCGATGGCGGTCGATTCCAGCTTCTCGCGGGCGTGAAGGGCGTGGCGGCACTCACCGTGAACAGCGATGCGTGGGAGCGCCGGTGCTGCGCCGATCGTGGACGTGCTGGATACGTTTTTCTCAAGCTAATCTTGTGTCCGGCCCACGCACCGAAGTTGCAAAGATTATTCTCCTTCGTTCCGTGGCAAGCTGCGAGAACCGACCATGCCCCTTTGAGGGCGACGGCCTTCCGGATAAGTCAGTGGGGAACGGATGTCGAACGAGATGCCTCCACTTGATCGCATAAGGCGCGAACATATGGCATTGGCCCTGGCCTGCTCCCCGGCAAGTGGCCACTGTTGTGAGTTAGATTTCGGCTCCAACATTGGAGCTGAGAATGCCGAAGAAGCGCTATTCCCCTGAA
>NZ_JBRJGW010000073.1:0-3375 GCF_053628695.1 Amorphus sp. MBR-141 | reverse complement strand
TCCGGGGCATGGAGCGTCGGCCTGTCTCGTTGATCCGACCCCCTATGAATCACGCAACAGACGCCTTGGGAATCCTTCTCAAACGCGCTCTTAGTAGGGTCGTCGGGGAAAGGAACCGGCAGCTGCACGTTTTTAACCCCATCAATCAGGAGCCTTTTGATCTTGCCGCTCGAAACGTATTTCGCTTTCTGATCATGAAAGGCGTCTGTTTGCATCGCATATGCGATGAACTTCGGGTTCATGTTGTGGCGAAAAGCATAGCTATCATCGTGGATCGCAACTTTTTCTTCTCCCAGCCACGCAACCGCTTTGCCGACGTCTTCAATTGTTTCGCTGACGCCCGCGATGACAACATCATTTGGCTCAGCGTATCGCAACGACGCCGCCATATCGCTTCTGACTTTCGAAAGTGTTTTCTGCGCGAAGACACCATAGTGCGTGTAGATTTCGCCATAGTGGATCGCGCCGATTCCTTCATCCACATAGTCGGCTTTCGTAAAGCGCTTTCCACGGATGAACTCACCAATCTCGTCCAAGGGTTTCCATTCGACATCCCCACCTTCAAAGCTGAGAAGCCGGTCGCGGTAGTGGTTGTATTGCTTTTTGCGCTGGGTAAGCTCGGCGGTAAGCTCGGCGGTAAGCTCGGTGAAGCTGTCGAGTATCCGCACAATCTCCCGCTGAATCGCCAGCGACTTTTCCGGATCATCCGTGCATGGAATGGGGATCTTGAACGCTTTCACTTTGCCGTCTGATATCGCTGGATATGCAGCACCACTCTGATTCTCTTCGACGTAATTCATGAATTCTGTTGTGCTAAGCCAGTGCAAAATCCACTTGGGTAGAGCCTGATCCTGCTTTGCTCTGAGCACGCAGTAACCCGTGCTGGCGACGTTTCCGGCCAGTTCCGAGTCGATTAGGCAGTATCGTTGTTGTGCGGGGCGCGTCGTGGCGAAAATGACGTCATTCTCTTGGACGAGTTTCTGCGCTCTGCTTGGCGCGGTCTCGGCTGAAATCTCGCTTGTTTCGGTAACGCGTTTGGCTTTGATGTCGACGGACGTGAGATCAATATATCGGTAAACGCCGTCGGCTTCAGACCATTTGATGTTCGCTGTTGGTTGAGTGACGTGCCCCAGAGGCACCCACTCCACCTCAGCGCCGCCCAGTAGCTTCTCCAGAAAACCCGCCGCGCTCACGCGTTGATCTCCGCAATGATGGCGTCGATGTCGGTGCGCAGCTGATTGATCCGTTCCACAGTGGTGCCGATCTGATCATTCAGTTCGTCGATATTGACGATCTCACGCGTGTCGCGCGGCTCGACATAGGAGCTGACGGAGAGGTTATAGCCCCGCTCCACGATGGTCTCATACGGCACCGAGGCCGCGACGTGATCGACGTCTTCCTTGCGATCAAAAATCTCGATCACCTGCGCGATGTGATCGTCAGTCATCAGATTGGTGTTGGTGGCCTTATTGAAAAACTCTTCGCCGGTGGCGTCGATGAATTGGATGGCCGTGTCGGTCTTGTTCTTGGCGAGGACCAGGATCGTCACCGCGATGGTCGTGCCGTAGAAAAGGTTGGAGGCGAGCGCGATCACCGTCTCGACATAGTTGTTATCAACCAGATATTGCCGGATCTTTTTCTCCGCCCCGTCGCGATAGAAAATGCCGGGAAAGCATACGATCGCCGCACGGCCCTTGGCCGACAGATAGCTGAGTGCATGAAGCACAAAGGCGAAATCAGCCTTTGATTTGGGTGCCAGCACTCCCGCCGGAGCAAAGCGGTCATCATTGATCAGCGTGGGATCGTCCGAGCCGATCCATTTCACCGAATAGGGCGGATTGGAGACGATGGCGTCAAAGGGTTTGTCGTCCTGGAAATGCGGCTGGGTGAGCGTATCGCCGCGCTGGATATTGAACTTGTCGTAATTGATGTTGTGCAGGAACATGTTCATGCGGGCGAGGTTGTAGGTCGTGTGGTTGATCTCCTGCCCGAAGAAGCCCTCTTCGATGATGTGTTCATCGAAATGCTTCTTGGCTTGCAGCAGCAGCGAGCCGGAGCCGCAGGCCGGGTCGTAAATCATGTTGACGCGTGTTTGCCCATGCATGGCTAGCCGCGCGATCAGCCTTGAGACATGTTGCGGGGTGAAGAACTCCCCGCCAGACTTGCCCGCATTGGCGGCATAGTTCGAGATCAGGAATTCATAGGCATCGCCGAACAGATCAATCTGACTATTGTGGAAGTCTCCGAAATCCAATTCCGCAACACGTTTCAGCACTTTCGCCAAGCGGTTGTTCTTCTCCGTCACCGTATTGCCAAGGCGCGTGCTGGTCGTGTCGAAGTCGGCAAACAGGCCCCTGATGTCCTGCTCTGACGGGTAGCCATTGGCGGAGGACTCGATCGCTGCGAAGATCTGCGCCAGACCGGTGTTCAGGCTGTCATTCTGATGCGCGTCTTTTGCGACATTGGCAAAGAGTTGGCTGGGATAGATGAAATAGCCCTTGGTTTTGATCGCGTCATCCTTGATCTCATCGGTGACGACATCGTCGGGAAGACTAGCGTAGTTGATGCTCTCGTCATCCGCCTCGATATACGCAGCGAAATTCTCGCTGATAAAGCGGTAAAAAAGCGTGCCGAGGACATATTGTTTGAAGTCCCAGCCATCGACCGAGCCGCGCACATCGTTCGCGATGTCCCAGATTTTCCGTTGTAGCGCCGCGCGTTGTTTTGGGCCGGTCATCTCTTTTTGTCCTTCTTCGGACTGGCTTCACGCTCGATCCAGTCCTCAATATCTACGCGCCGAAACCGCCAGGTGCCGCCAACCTTGAAGCCGGGCAACTTGCTGTCGGCCGCAAGGCGGTAAGCGGTTTTCTTGTTGATCCTGAGATAGTCGGCGACTTCATCAATGGTCATGATATCAGCTGCCATGCGAAGCACTTTCCCAGAATCACCCTTTTTGAGATTTCTATGGAAACTTGCGGATTCCTACAAGGCAGGAATTCCAAGCAATTTCAGAGCTCTGATGAAATCGGGCTGGCTTTGGGCGTATTGCTCCTTGTATTCGGGTTTTTGTCGCTTTCTTCGATGTCCGGGCACCTGAGCCGTGTCACCCCCCCAAGCCCTCTGCCCACGGTCCAATCGATGCCGCCTGTGCGCGCTTTGACGATTAAAGACGGAAGCGGTCGGCTGGAATGTTGGCGCATGAAACTGGTTTGAATGACCAGCGCACGCCCCGGTGAACGTCCGTTGTCGACAGTTCTCGCCCCAGATCCGGCCGGTCCGCTCTCGTGAAGAGTTTCGGGCGCCGAAAGGCGTACGAAAGTCCCCGAGGAAGGAACCCGCGGGCCCCAGGCGATGGGCTATGGGGATTTCGGATTT
>NZ_JBRJGW010000072.1:0-3945 GCF_053628695.1 Amorphus sp. MBR-141 | reverse complement strand
ATCACCGACGTTGCCGAAACCCTCATCACCATTGCCGCCTCAGCTACCCTCCTGCGCCGATGGCAATGAACCAACCCCCTTCTCAAACGCGCTCTAAGCTCAGGCAACAGACGGTCAAGCGTCCGACGGGCCGGCAATGGTAGCCGGCTCGGTCGCGACCTTACGGGGCGTTCGGCTTCACCCGCGCCGCGCTCGGGATCGAACCGACGGTGCGGTACGCGGACTATATTGCCTTCTGGGTCGGGGTTCTCCGCGAGGACAACCGCGCCATCTTCCAAGCGGCGGCTCAGGCCTAGTACGCCGCCGATTTCCTGCTTCAGTTCGATGAGAAAGCCGACGGAAAGGTGGCTGGCACGGTCTGAGGGCCCCGACACAGAAGGGATGCGGTCCCCAGCCTTCCATTGGGCTGCGGCTGCATCTCGACCGGCGGACTCGATCGGATTGCGGTGGTGACGCGGGCAGACCGACCATATTGCGTCTACGGTTCTGCATGTTTCCAAGGACAGCGGTCGCGGCCCTGCAACTGTCGGGCGCGCGGGCGCAGGGCCTGCACCGACGAGCGGGGCAGGGCTCCGGAAGTCGTTGGCGACGATCCGGATATTGCCCGACACGACGGCACGCGTCGCATGATTGAGCGGATCGAGCGACGGCCCTGACGGTGGCGCGAGCGAGAGTTCGAGTTCGGAACCGGTCTCTAGATCGACGTGGACCGACCGGGCGACGCCACGCAGACGGATCCGATGGTTGCCTCGGGCGCAGCCGCCCAATGATCGGGACGGCCGTCGTTTCAGCATCGGTCGGCCACCACGTTTGCGGGTCTTCACCGGCGGGGACGAGAGCGAGGTGGGCGCCGGACGTGGGCTTTCTCATGCTCACGAGGCACCCATCGTAAGCGCGCGGAGGGCATCGCAGACCTGGCTGTCAGTGCCCGGCTGGCGGTGATGTCGCGCCTTGAGCGTTGTCGGAACAGCAGGTGCCGCATCAATTGCGGGTGATTTGGCAGGCCCGTATCGCGCGCCTACGTCGGCGGGCGTCGCGCCGATGCCGGTCATCGGCCTGGGTCCTCCATCGGGACCATGCATCCACTCGCCTGCTTCGGCTGGTCGACCTATGGCGGTCTTCGGTCCGGCACAACCGGCGCTCAGTCGCCATTTTCCCCGCCCGTTTCCGCGGTGCTCCAACGGGCTTCCTCGCGCTGCTTCGCTCCAAAATAGCTCTCCTCCGCCGGTCCTACGCTGGCGCTTCGGCCCTTGCGGGTGTGCCGACCGCGCGACCGCCATCCACGGTCTGCCGCAAGCAGGGCGATGGACGCCCTGCACGATCGAATGGAGGATCGAACCATGGCAGCCATCGGCTACCTCACCCGCCAGACGGACGGCTCCTACAAGGGCTTCGTCAACACTCTCAGCATCCGGCGCAGCGTCGTACTCGTGCCGAACCGCGACAAGGACACCGAGAACCAGCCCGATTTCCGGGTCTTTACCGACGACCGCGAACACGTCGAGCTCGGTGCCGGATGGGAGCGTGTCGGCCAGGTTTCGGGCAGCGCCTACGTCTCCTTGAGCCTCGCCGCACCGGAGTTTGGACCGCGCAAGGTCTACGCAAATCTTGGCCGCGCTGCCGGCCAGGACGACCCGGACACCTTTGCCATCATCTGGAACCCGGCCGACTGACGGCCGGCTCCTGCGGCTCCGCGCAAATCCGCGCGGGGCCGTTCTCGCCCCTCCTGTACGCCGAAGTCGTGGCTCGGCGAAGGGGGGCGAATTCCCGCCCATGAGTCTTCGCCGGTCCCCAACGGCGTCGCCTCCGACGATCCTCGCCGACACCGAAGCGGCCCTCTCGGCCGCGATCCGAACCTCCAAACGGCGAGGAGATCATGGACGACGAGAACGCTCGTGCGGCCCGTGCCAAGCGCGGAAGCCCGTTCCTGAACACCGCCCAGGCCGCCTTCTATGTGGGACTGTCGGCGCGGACCCTGGAGAAGATGCGAACCGCCGGCACCGGCCCGATCTACCGCAAGCACGGACGATATGTCCGCTATCACATCGACGATCTCGACGCCTGGTCGGAAGGGCGGACGACAAGCGCGGGCGACGCTCACTCTTCCGGACAATCCGACGCTCCAGGCAAGCCGGGAGGACAGCGATGAACGCGTGGTGGTTGCTACGGAAGGGCCCGCATGAGTTCCGGCGTCGCCTGTCGATCGTCGGCATCGCCGCGCTCGGCATCGGATTGATTGCCGGTCCGGGGATTTTCGAACCGCATCCGCTGCTCGTCTGGAACGCCAGCGCGAGCACGCCGATCGGTCTCTATTGGCGCGTCACTGGCGCGCCCAAGCGCGGTGATTTCGTCCTCGTTCGCCCGCCCGACGAAGTGGCCCGGCTTGCGGCCGCGCGCGGCTATCTTCCGCGCGGTGTGCCGCTCGTCAAACGGGTCGCAGCCCTTGCCGGTGACGAGGTTTGCGCCTTCCACGAGGCGATCATCATTGCCGGCACTGTGGCCGTCAAACGCCTCAGGAACGATGGGGCGGGGCGTCGTCTGCCGTGGTGGAACGGCTGCGGCAAGCTCGCCCCGGCCGAGGTCTTTCTCGCCACGAAAGGTGTTCCGGCGTCGTTCGACAGCCGATATTTTGGGCCGGTCCCGATCGACCACGTGATCGGGAGGCTCGTGCCGCTATGGACCGAATGAGCCTTCTGGTCGCGGCCGTCCTCGCCTTCGCACCGCTGCAGATCGTTCCCTTGGCGCTTGCCGAACCGCCGGCGGCAGTCGATCCGCACCTCGCCCGATGGAGTGCGTTCGTGAACGAAGCGTCGGCCCGGTTCGCGATCCCCGATCGCTGGATCTACGCCGTCATCGATGCCGAAAGCGGCGGCCGAACCACCGTCGACGGCGCCCCAATCACGTCGGATGCTGGTGCCGTTGGGTTGATGCAACTGATGCCGGAGACCTATCGGGACATGCGGATGCAGCACGGTCTCGGGCTCGACCCGCACAACCCGCGCGACAACATTCTCGCGGGAACGGCCTATCTGAGGGCGATGTACGACCGCTTTGGATTCCCCGGTCTCTTCGCCGCCTACCATGCCGGACCGGGGCGCTATCGTAAGCATCTGACGACCGGCCGGCCGCTACCGCGGGCGACGGCTGCCTATCTCAACACCCTTCGGAAGGCGGGTGTTGCCGCGTCGGATATCGCGCCGCCAACCGGTAAGACCGGTGCGGATCGGTCGCTATTCTTCGACCGCGGCGGCCGAACCAGCCGCCCGGCGTCGCGCACGCTCTTCATGCGGCGGACCGGCGTCCGCCACGACGAGCGCGGGGAAGAGCGCAGGTGAGGGGAGGTCGGACGGTCGGGTGGAGCAGGGAAGGCGGGAATGCCGCCCGTAATCGGCAGGCCGCGCCTTCAGCGACAGCCGCGGGTGGCTCGGTTGATACAGTTGTTGCCGTCAAACCACGCAGGAGACGGCTGATGGAATTCTTTTGTGGGATGGATGTTGCGATTGAGGAGACGGCGGTGTGTGTCGTCGACGATCGCGGTGAGGTGCATCTGACGGTCAAGGTGGCGACCGAACCGGAGGCGCTGTTCGCTGTGCTCAAACCCTTCGTGGCGCGGCTGCGGCGCGTCGGCCACGAGGCGGGCTCGCTGTCGCCGTGGCTGCACTCCGAGCTCCTGAAACTCGGCCTGCCGGCGGTCTGCCTGGAGACGCGGCATGTGCGCGCCGCGATGTCGGCGCAACGCAACAAGACCGACGAGAAGGACGCGCTCGGCATCGCTCACATCATGCGCACCGGCTGGTTTCGGGCTGCGCATGTGAAGACCGAAGAGTGCTACCGGATGCGCCTGTTGTTGAGAGGTGGCTCGGTTTGTCTGAACAGTTTCCGGGCGATCGCTAAGTGGATTTCTGCCTTGGTTAGGCTGCCATCGTGATTGGTGGCAGCGCATTG
>NZ_JBRJGW010000071.1:0-4241 GCF_053628695.1 Amorphus sp. MBR-141 | reverse complement strand
CGAGACCGACCGCGGAGAGAACCATGAACCCGGCGTGGGCGCAAAGCCCGATCAACCAGCTTGACCAATGCGATTAGAGAACTTTTCAGGGGGCATGCCACTCAAGACCCGCTTCGGCAGTGAAGCCTATGCTGCCGAAGAGCTGGTCGCCGAGCTCGGGGCCGCCTTCCTCTGCGCAGATCTCGACATCAGCCTGGAACCCCGTCCAGATCACGCATCTTACGTTGCTACCTGGCTCAAGGTCCTCAAGAACGACACCCGCGCCATCTTCACCGCAGCCTCCAAGGCGCAACAGGCCGTGCAGTTCCTGCAAGGCCTCGGATGGGGCGCGAGGCAGCGACTCTCAAACCAATTTGATAGGCCGATCCTATCAGCTGGAGACGCGTCTGCAAGCTCTCGACTAGGCGCGAAAACAGACTTGAATGATTGATTTTGGGCCAATAGCCTAAAAACTAGGTTTGGCTCGCCAGGGGGGTGGTGATGAAATCCGCACGCTTGATTGCGATTGTTTGTCTGACAATTGCCAATTGTTCTGCTCTGTGCCTTTCGCAGGCTCGGGCGTCCGAGTCCACGACCCTGGATCTTGACGGGTATTGGGGCGGATCGATCGGATTCAAGCGGCCAAGCTGGGTGGCCGAGGCACAGCTTAAGATCAGCGATGGCTATGGTGAGTTGAAATTCGAAACACGCGGCGCACCGGCTTTTTACGATGCCGTACGCGAAGGCCGTCTCAACCTGCCGGAACACTTTCGTATCGTTCCGGCTGACATCTCCAATCCGCGGCCGGATGTGCGCTGCACGTACTACCTGGAAGTCGCGCCCGACGGTTCAGCAAGGGGTATCGTCAAGACCGGCATGGTGACGTCGCTTTGCCCTCCCGATCCCCAAATCAGCTTTAGGCGGCAGGAGGGGGGAGAGGGCACCCGCCTCGTGTTTCATCTTGCCTCCGACACGCTCGAAGTCGAGTATCCCCTATATGCCAGCTACCGTCCGCTTGAGGCCGAGGAATTGACGGCAGTTCCCGCGCAACTCGACGTGCTGGGTGTCCGCCCCGGTCACACTTTCGATGAAGCCCGTAGCATTTTAACAGGGGCCGGCTACGTCCAGCTTCCGGCGGAAGAGGGCGGAAAGTCTGCCCTGTCGGCTGCGGATTGGTCACAGGAAGCCTATTCCTTCGTGAAGGGGGAGCCGTGGTTGTCCGGAAATGACAACGCATACCCCGACGCAGTGCTCCTAGCGCTTGAAACGCAAGAAATCGGGGAGGATGCAGCAGCGATCGACCCGTCGGAGCGGCAGGTGGTCTACATCTATCGCAAGGTCGCCTACCCGAAGGGTGAAGGCGTTGATGTTGCAGCCATGCGTAGCGCGCTTCAGAAAAAGTACGGTCCGTCTGCCGGCATGCCCTCAAGCGAAATGCGCATGTACGACACGAAAGGGAACGTCGTCGTGCAGCCGAACGCTTCCCGCTTCCTGGCCCAGTGCCAAAAGACCAATCTGCAAAAGATCAACTATCAGATACCGTATATTCCATCGATCACGATCCACAAGAAGCTGGTTGAGGATGTCCATCCTGATTGCGGCTCGAGGGCCGATATTGATTTTGGGATCCCGAGAAACAACATGACCGACCGTATAGAGGTGAGCGTCATCAACCATGCGATGATCTATCGGGATGCGTGGAAGCGAAGCCGGAACACCATCCGCGAGGATGCCCTCGCGCAGTTCGAACGCATGACGTCCGACGGGGCGGGCGACACGCCTGACCTCTAAGAGGTTGCGACAACCACCCATCGAATTCGTGTTCGACTGGACTGCCATGCCCATCTTCGGCAGGCGCGGCATCACTCCCTGCGCCCTTTCCTTTGCATGGCGGCACTGGCCCCGGCGCCGTGCCTGGCAACGGCGTGCTTCGACTTTTCTCCCCTGACCACCGGTCATTCCGCGCGGAGCAGAAAAGTCGGCGCGTGCCGTCGTCCGCTTCGCTTCCGCCCTCCGGGTGCAGGGCCCGGCCTCGACCGGGGCCGACGGTGAGCCATGGAAAGGTCGCGAGGAGCGCGGCCTCAAACACACCGAAAGGAGAAAGACATGGCAACCATTGGAACCTTCACCAAGACCGAGCGCGGCTACACCGGCGACATCCAGACCCTGACCTTCAAGGCGAAGGTGGCGCTGACGCCCGTGACAAGCGGCGGCGACACCGCCCCCGACTACCGCGTGACGGCGGGCACAGCCGAGATCGGCGCGGCTTGGACCCGCACCAGCGAGGCCGGCAACAGCTACCTTGCCATCAAGCTGGACGACCCGAGCTTCCCGGCCCCGGTCTACGCCAACCTTGTCGATCGCAGCGGCAAGCAGGTCCTGATCTGGACCCGCTGACGACAACCGGCCCCGCTCAACCGGCGGGGCCGCCATTTCCATCAGACGAAAGTGACTTCTGCCAAGTCAGACCAGAGCAGTGAGCGGCCGGAACATGCGAAAGGCGTCCTCAATCAATTCCACTGGCGAACGGCCACTCCCGGTGGTCCGCGCTCTTATTGAAAACCGAACGCCTTGCGCTAACCTCATGTGCCGCCGTGCGCCTGCATTGGGCCCGACGGGCCAAAAGAGATGCGGAACGAGAAGCCATCCGCCTGTGGTTTTCTTCGATCTGAGCGGTGAGGGATGGAGTACGTTGGACAATGCCCGAGCGGGCCCTAGCCGACCTTATTGTTCGAAGGGTAACCGAGCGCCGCGGTGACGGGGATATTGTCGCTCGCGCACTTGAGGTCATCCGCAAGCACCTTGGGATGGATGTCGCCTACGTATCTGAGTTCGTGGACGATAGGTCCGTGTTCCGGAAGGTGGATGCGCCCGGACTGGAGGAGCTGATTAAGGTCGGCGACTCCCAGTCCCTGAACGACGTTTATTGCCGGCACATCTTGGCGGGGCGACTGCCCGAGCTCATTCCCGACACGTCCGCCAATCTGTTCGCACGTCAGTTGCCGATCACTCAGGCGGTTCCCATCGGCGCGCATCTCAGTGTCCCGATCCGGCTGCCAGACGGCACTTCCTATGGGATGTTCTGTTGCTTGAGCTTCGCGCCGGACCGGTCCCTCAACGAGCGAGACCATCGAATGGTGAGCGCCTTTGCCGAGCTGGCGGCGTTCGAGATCAGCCGGGACGTGGAAGCGACGCGGGAAGAGCAGGAGAAGCGCGCCCGGATCGATTCGGTGCTGGAAGGCAGCCTGTTCGACATGGTCTACCAGCCCGTCGTGGACATTCACAACATGCGGACCGTCGGCTTTGAGGCGCTCTGTCGGGTCCGGGCGGAGCCAATCCGGCCGCCAGATCAGTGGTTCGCCGAAGCTGAAGAGGTGCAACGTCGCGAGGCTTTCGAGCTTGCGGCTATCCGGAAGGCGGCCTTGGCGCTGCCTGCACTTCCTGACGAGACGTTTCTTGCTGTCAATCTCTCGCCGGAAACGGTTTTTGCGCTCGACCTGGAGACCGCGCTGCGCGGACTGCGCCATGATCGGATCGTCCTGGAGATTACGGAGCAAACGTCGATTGCAGACTACGACGCCATCCGCGGTGCGCTGTCCCCGCTGCGTGCATCGGGTGTGCGCGTGGCCATCGATGATGCCGGCGCCGGCTATTCAAGCCTTCGGCACATTTTCCAATTGGAGCCGGACATGATCAAGTTCGACATGAGCCTGACGCGCGCGATCGACACCGATCCAGTCCGGCAGGCGATGATCGATGCCCTTGTCGGCTTCGCGGCGAGGACAGGCAGCGCGATCATCGCCGAGGGCGTCGAGACCGAAGCTGAATTCGAGTGCCTGCGGACGCTCAAGGTAGGCTTTGCCCAAGGCTACCACCTCGGTCGACCCGCGCCGCTCGAACCATCGTAACGTCTGGCGTCCCTCTCAGCCCGCTGGGTCCGGGTTGCCGCCGCGTCTTCGCTTCGATCAAGCGGTGACGGCACCTACCGAGCAGCGTTTCACGGGCCTGCGGGCTTTTGTTTTGTTGTCCGGTGTTGGCCCGCACTGGATCATGCTGGACATCTTTTTCCGTATTCGATAAGTATTGAATAAACTATTCGCCTCGGTATTGCGGCTTTTGTCCTGAGTTCCCATAACAATCTCAGGATGGAAAACAGTCGTATGCGGAAGGCAAGATGTACGTTGTCCCACATTTATTCGCATCACCTCGCCAAAGACTGGCGGCGGTGACGACTCATAAGCGGGCCAACCTGTGCGGCATTC
>NZ_JBRJGW010000070.1:0-4735 GCF_053628695.1 Amorphus sp. MBR-141 | reverse complement strand
TCAGCCGTCTCCTGCGTGGTTTGACGGCAACAACGGTATCAACCGAGCCACCCGCGGCAGTCGCTGAAGGCGCGGCCTGCCGATTACGGGCGGCACTCCGCCCTTTCTGCCTTTTCTGCCCCTCCTGCCGGGAATCCAGCCGGGCGCAATCCTGCCTGACTGGACACCGCCGAGCGCGAAAACGCCGCCTTCATGGCGTTCCTCCGGCGCTCGCATCGGCGACGAAAATACCGTTGCCCTGCGACTCCGCATCGGCGGGATCGCGCGTTGGAAAGGCCGCGCGGGCGTCGCCTGATTGCGTCTCGAACTGCGGCGCAGCGGCAGCCCGCGCGTCGCCCGAGCGCATGACGAACAACGGTGCCTCGCGCCAATCTGACGGCGGTGTCGGCTGCCGCGACGGTGCATCCAATGGAGCCGCGCCGCCAAGGATCGGGGCGAGCGCGGCCACATAGGCGCGTGTCTCGGCGGGAAGCGGTCGGCCCGTTGCGCGGTGCTCGTCGTAGCGACCGGGACCGGCATTGTAGGCCGCCAGCATCGCCGCGACATTGCCGTATCGGTCGAACATCTCGCGCAGATAGACCGTGCCTGCGAGGATGTTGTCGCGCGGGTCGTAGGGATCGCGGCCGAGCTGGTGGCGAACGCGCAGGTCCGCCCAAGTGTCGGGCATCACCTGCATCAATCCCATCGCGCCGGCCATTGAGACCGCGCGCACGTCGCCTGCGCTCTCGGCGCGCAGCACCGCGCGAATCCAGTGCTCGGGGATGCCGAACCGCTGGGATGCCTCGGCGATGTGAGCCGCATAAGGATGGCCGGCGGCCGGGCGCTCGACCGGCGCGGATTGCGCGATTGCGACGCCCGGTCCGGCGCAGACGGAAAGTGCGCCGGCCAACAACAGAACGGCACAATGCCGTGCTGCCCTGTCTCCGCTACGGCACCAGCCTGCCAGCGTGCTCGCTGCGGTCAAGGGCAAGGCGCAAGCGCCGGCCGATGGCCGCCCCTGACCTTCGCTGCGCGCGCCGGCCGTCCGGTCGCCAAGCGGGACGAAGGGATGAGACGGCTTTTCCGCGAACAAAGGGATGCGAGCATGAAACGCAACGGCGGCTCGGACGCGCGCGGCCTTCATTCCTGATCCTCGCGCTTTCGGGGGCGCTTCCAGTGCAGGCCCCAGGACGATGGATCGTCGCCGGACTGAAACAGCTTGGCGCGGATCGGGAACGGGAAAATGGGACCGTCCAGTTTCACCGACAGGAAGTCGCCGGCCTGTTCGCTGGCGTCTTTCCAGGCCGGGCCAACGTCCGGGCCGTCCTCGCTATCGAGATGCACGCGGTAGTCGGGCGCGTTCTTCGCGCCGCTCGGTTCGGCGGGGACGATGACAAGCTGCTCGACGATGCCGAACGAACGAAGGTGCCCGGAATAGCCGGCTTCGGTGCGCGTGAAGGTGCCTATCTGTGCCATGGGAAATCTCCTGCGGTTGGTGTCGGGGGTGGATTCAGTGCGTCGGCGCGCGCCACTCGTAGCGGCCGACGCCTTCCTCATCGGTCCAGAGCGGCAGCGCCCGACCAATGACGGAACGGGTGGGGATGGGTCCGAAGTAGCGGCCGTCCAGGCTGTCGCGGACTTCCCAGTTCATGAGGAAAAGCTGACCATCGCCGATGACGCGGCAGCCATGCCAGACGGGCAGATTGCGGCCGATCCGGTCGCGCTCCAGCGCCTCGCCCATCTCGATCCCGTCCACCGTGATCGTGCGGCCGGTGCGGCAAACCCGCTGCCCAGGCAGGCCCAAGACGCGCTTCAAGAGCGGGACGCCTCGCGCGATATAGCCGCGCTCCACCATGAAGGCGGCGAGCGGTTCGGGCGGCATGACGGCGACCAGCTCGGGCACCTCGATCCGGTCGGCCGGCTCGACGGTGTAGAACCCGACCGGCGCGCTGGCGGTGGCGTTCCATATGAATTTCGCGGGCCAATCGACGGCGCTGGCGGCGGCGATGCCGAGGACGGCGAGCGCCGTCACCGTGAGGGTGCGGCGGCGCGTCATGGGTCGATCCTTCGGCGATGAAGCCAAGCGGCATGTCGCTCGGGCGTGTAGGCGTGCGGCTCCAGATTGGCGGTCAGGCGGTTGTGAACGTGTCGCCAATGCTCCGGCGAGGCGTCGGCCGGATCGAGGCCGAGGGCTTCCACCGCGTCGATGGCTGCAAGCGCACGCTGCACCTTCGACCAGCCGTCGAGGCGCAACAGGACTTCGCCGCCGGGGCGCACGAACGGCAACGTCTGGAACGGCTCGCCTCGACCGATGGCGCGCACGATGTCGATGCGCGAAACGTCTGTGCCGTGCTCGCCCGACTCCCAACGGATGAAGGCGAAGATGTTGTTCGGTGCGAAGCCGATAACACTTCGGCGACGGTCGATGATCAGCTCGTAGCACTTGCGACCGAAGCGTATCCAGTGCTCGACCTTGCGCCTTTCGAAAGTCAGCTCGACCAGTGTGGTGAAGGGCGCGGGTCGATGCGCGCCGCGATGTGCGCGCCGGCTCACTGTTCGCCCCGCTCGTCAGGAGTCAGCGGACGGGCCGGAAACACGCGGCCGGCGGTCTCGTCGCGGGTGGATTTGCGCGCGCCGATTGCAGTCCAGGCTTGCAAGTCCTCGACCGCGTAAAGCACGCGGCCGCCGATCTTGCGGTAGATCGGCCCGGTCCCGTAGGTGCGATGTTTCTCAAGGGTTCGGATGGAAATGCCGAGGAAGCGCGCAGCTTCCTGGGTGCGCAAGAGTCGTGGCGGCAGGCCCGTCAGCGGGTTAGCCATGGATCACCTCCGGTTCGTCGTGATTGCGGCTGTCGGTGGCGACAGCGGCTTGTGGCGAACCATGGCGAGAGACGGGCGGCGCGTAGCGTGCCGCATTTGCGCCTAGGCGCTGGCGGCACCCCCAGCCGCAGCGAGGCGCGGCCAATAGGCGAAGGATTTTCAGCGGCTCATTGCCTGCCGCGCCGAATAGGCGAAGACATTCGCGCGCGGCTCGGTTAGGAATGTGGGCGGAGCAGACGCGCTGCTCTGGGGCTTAGTAACCCCTGACTAGCGGTTGGTGCCGGCCGTGACGGCACCACGATCCTCGAACCTTATGGTCGGGGAGCCTATGGCGTATGTCCAGGGCTTCTCGCCTAAAGGTCATGGGGCCGTCTAGTCACGGTTACTAACTCCCCGATCACCAGGTCAGAGGGGCCATATTGCGGGGGCGCACCGCAAGCAAGGCTCTTCCGGGATGAAGGGGAATGGCCATGCGGGTTCCCGTCGAACTCGATCCCGATGTGGACGATGAAGCACCAGCCGGCGACGATATAACCGTCTATGACGAGCGGCATTTCGTGACCTATCTGCGCTTGCTGGATGCGAAGGCGGAGGGCGCGGACTGGAAGGAAGTCGCGCGGATCGTGCTGCACCGCGATCCGGCCGGCGAGGAACTTCGAACCTATCGCTGCTGGCTAAGCCATCTCGAACGCGCGCAATGGCTCTCGCGCGAGGGCTATCGAAAGATTCTGGAACAAGCGGCAGCTAACAAGGCGTGACGCGATCAACGCTTGCCGGGCTTGATCGGATAGTGGAGCAGCAGGCGATAGCCGCCGCCCATCATCTTGATGCCATGCGCGGCCAGTCGGCGGGCCTTGTTCTTGCGCGGATCGCTCTCGAAATCCTCCTTCGTGCCGCGAAAGCCGAGCAAGACTTCGGCGATGGTGCGATAGCTTTCGCCGCGTAGCCGGGCGTCGAGCGCGCGCAGGGACAGGATATGCCATTGCCGTAGCTGGGCGGGGACCGCCCGAAAATCGGGACCGGGCGCGCGGCCGTTGAGGGACCGCCAGAAACGGCGGACGGCGTGAGCGCGAAGTTCCAGAAAGGAATCCATTGGCAGCGTGACCGCGTAAAATGCGGTTGCGTCCGGCACCGCCTCGGGCAGCCAGAATTGATGCGCGATGCCATCCACCTGCCAGATACCGTGCCAGCCATCCGAGGCGCGGCGCAGGTTGAGACCGTCGAGATGCGCCAGCGTCAATATCGGTTCGGTGTCGCCGTCCTCGAGATCGACCGGCGACAATATCACCGCTCGCGGCTGAAGGCTCGGACTCCAGAACAGCGGTTGTTGGTCATGCGGCGCGTCGGGGTCGCATGGGAAATCGCAAACCCCAGCGATGCGCGAACACTTCAAGCTCGCGCTTGTCCGGCCGCCCGATCAGTGCGACCGTCTGGAAGTCCTGACGATAATCGTCATTCCGGCGCAGATATTCCCAAGCGAAACCGGCGGCTGGAATGTGCTTCGTGTGCCTGTATGCCGCCGGTGAACGCCAGTCGATGCTCAGCATGGCGTCACCTCCCATAGCCGGGACGTGCCAAGGCAGCGCCCGGAATAGAGAGGTTCGAAGATTGGAGGAAGTAATAGAAGTCGCTCAAATCAGATATGTTGAGCGGCTAACCCGATCATTATTGGTTATTTACTTCTTAACACCGTTTCGGTGATTCCGCGAGCCAGGCGAAGCACGGCGAGCGTGGGGCTGGCCGGACACTTGGACGCGCGGCCACCGCCGGCCGGCGTCCCGGTCGGCGCTCATCGCGTGGGATATAGGCGGCCTATGCGACCTCCCGGTGATGATGCTGCGCGGTGGCCTGCTCCCCGGCAAGTGGCCACTGTTGTGAGTTAGATTTCGGCTCCAACATTGGAGCTGAGAATGCCGAAGAAGCGCTATTCCCCTGAA
>NZ_JBRJGW010000069.1:0-5310 GCF_053628695.1 Amorphus sp. MBR-141 | reverse complement strand
TCGTCTGCTCATGGTCTCTCCTGTTAACGGCATCATGCCGATCTCAGGCAGAAATTCCACTTATCCCAGGTGTCCAGTTTTCCCGAGCCACCTCTGCTTGCGGTCCAAGTGGCGCATCGTCATCTCAGGAATTTTTGGCGCTCTTGCGCTCTTCTTGACGGTTTCCGGCGCGGATGCGGCCGACGCAAGTCAAGCACCCGATCTGGTGATTGGGCCGGATTTCGCAAAGCAATCCCTTCGGGGATATCTTGATGTCATCCGGGATCCGCGCCACCAGCTCAGCTTCGAAGATGTTGCTTTCGGAGCGGAGGACATGTCTTTCAGGCGTGTCAGGGGTGGGGTGGCTTATGGATACACGCCGGACGCGTTTTGGTTTCGGCTTGTTGTAGACTATCGCGCGGCCCCGGATGCGCCGCTTGTCTTCAGCTTTCAGCCTACGTTTCTTGATGATATTCGGATATATATTCCGACTAATCCGCAGCAGTTGTCCAGAATAGATTATCGAGAGATTGCAATCGGAGACCATGCCAGTCATCACGACGTGATGGTCGCTCCGTTCCTGGCCGCGCCGTTCACATTTCCGGCTGCCGGCCGATATGTTATCTACATTCGGGTTGAGAGCTCGAGTTCACTTTTAATATCAGGTGCAATTTCGACTTTTTCAGAAGCCAAAGCGGCTGCGATTAAAGCAAGCTTCATATATGGAGCGTTGATTTTATTTTATTCAACGCTCGGATTCGTATTTCTGTATTTTAATATACGCATGAAAGCGTCTGTCTTGTTTTGGTTTTCGCTGTTCCTGTTCATGTATGCATTGAATTTATTTTCAGCAAGCGGGTTCAATATCCAATTCAATGTTTTAGCCAAGCCGCCATATTCAGACTATCTCTCTCAGATTTCATTCCTGGCATTGCATTTTTTTGGTGTTGGATTCGCCTGTAGTGTTGTCAGAAACAGAGACGGCGCCAAGTTCGTAATTTATTTATGCAGAGGTCTAATGGCCTTTATTGTATTGGCCATGCTTGCGACGCTTCTTGGATATTACAATTTTTTCATAAAGATAGATGTAGTGCTTGTCGTAGTAATACTATTGATCTTCACGTCTCGAAATATCTGGTTTGGGGCGCGGGGCTATCGGGGAAGCCGGATTGCTGCGGCAGCGTGTGTTCTTTATGCGTGTGTCCTTGTTCCATATCATGGAGCGTTGCTCGGACTTATAGCGCCGTCGCCGGCGCTAATTGGGGCAATTGCGATTTGTAATCTGGTATTCATTGTCCTCATAACCATCTCATTGCTTCAGCGCATATCTTCTACTGAAAAACTGCGGCGGCAGACCGAACGCCTGCGCGTTTCGCGCAGGGCGGAGCGCTCCGCCACCGCCCTTGTCCGTGACCGGACGGAGGAGCTGTTGATTGCGAAGGAGGCGGCCGAGCAGGCTTTGCGCCAGGAGCGAAATGCCCAAGCGGAGCAGCTTCGGTTCGTGGATGTCGTGACGCACCAGTACCGGACACCGCTGGCCATCATCCGGTCGAATATCATGGCAATCCGACACACGTCCGTTGCCGCTGACAAGGCGAACCGGAAGCGGATCGCTCTGATCGAATCCGCCATCGGGAAGCTGGTGGAGATCATGGAGGTTTCGCTGGAGCGCGGCCGCATGGAGGGGCCTTCAGGGGCCGCGCAACTGAAGAAGGTCAACTTGATTGAAACCTTCGAGAAGATTGCGTCGCACAACGCGGTACTGGCATCTGGTCGGGAGATCGATTGCCGGTTTGAACGGGTCGACAGCTCGGAGCTGGCTGAAATAGATCCTGACATGGTCGCCATAGCGGTGAGCAATCTCATAGAAAATGCGGTGAAATTCTCTCCGGCGGGAACGGTCGTCAGTATGACCGTGGCAAGAGAGGACGAGAACCTCGTCGTCAGCGTCGAAGATGAAGGAAGGGGGATCCCCGAGGGGGAAATTGCGAGCGTGGCGCGGCGGTATTTTCGCGGTTCGAATGCCGGGAATGTGGCCGGCACCGGCCTGGGACTGCACATGGTGACGCAAGTGGCCGCGGCGCACGGCGGGTCATTCAGCATCGGCCCGCGCCCCGTGCACGGTGTTGTCGCGCGTTTGATCCTGCCGCTTGATCGATCTCGATCTGACGCGGTCTGCGGTTGAACCGCCTTGCGGCCGGCGAGATGGTGCCTTCGATGGTCAGGCCTTGGGCCAGGCCGATGTTCGGACCCCCGGCGCTCGTTTGGGAAGCGCGCGGTGGATGCGATCGTTCGCGTCCATGGTCTCTCTGAGCCCGGGCCTCTCTCCGCGCGAAATCGGGCGCCGACGTGATCGAACCGCGCTGACACCCTCACTCGAAGCCATGGGGCTGCGCCTCGGCGTGCGGCCAGGGACCTGCGTATCGGGCATCTGTGGCGAGTTGGCACGCCGAACGATCAGCCGGCCGAACGTCGCGGGCGCGCGCTCAACCCGGCTCTGCGCGGCTATGTCGAGGAAAGCGTCCGCTGCATCCTCGCCACCCGCTGCCGCCGACGTGCCGCACCGAACGCGGGGCAGTCCGCATCGTCGCCGAGCCGGCCCGCATTGCGATAACGGTCAGCTGCCGGTCACGCCTTCGGACCGCGATCTGTGGGGGGCTGCGTGATTTGATTTCGCGTCTCAGCGGGCCCCGGCTCAGGCGCGCGATCTTGATGGCTCACCTCATCTCTCTCGCAGAACTCATAAAGGGCCTCGACAAGGATCCAATACGTGTCTGATTTATGGGCCGTATCGGAATTGCGCTGCGGTTTGATGCGTTTTGCCAAAGAAACATTTTCCCGGGTTCGTTGAGTCCGAGCTGTTGTTCGCATTTTTAATGCACTCGAACCGTCAAATGGGCTCATGAAACAATATAATTCGCCATAAATTGATCACAAAGAACTATTGCAGCACGATGCTGCATCGCGACGCCGAATATAGGCGGATCTGGACTCGCAATCAGGCTGCGCCGGATTGTATGCAGATGCCGGACACAAGGAGATGAGGTGACATCTGCGTGTGTGATGTCTGGAGAGCCGCAGATCCGCACACTCGCCTAAGCCGAGAATTGCTGAAGAGCTCGATTCCTGTGCGCTTGCGTGCGGATTGTCCGCGGCGCGCAGCCAAATCGGCGAAAAAAGCGCAAGTAGAAGTCGGTTGGACTATACCCGACCCGCTCGGCAACCAATGCGATCGACAGGTTTCCCTGCTCGAGAAGCCGGTAGCTCTCATCCAGGCGAATATTCTGCACGTGAACGGAGAATGATTCACCAAACAGCCGGCGAAATCCGGCCGACAGCTCGCGCTTGGTCAATCCCATATCTTCTGCCATGACCGAAAGCGAAGGTGCATCGGCCGGCGACCGGGCGATCGCATTGTGGGCGAAATACACCTTCTTGACGATCGACGGGGGCAGTCCGAAGCATTTGGTCGCCACCCCCTCAGACAGGTCAATATTTTCCATTGTTTCACAGATCAGTTTTGACAGCAGGAGCGAAACAAGAAAGGGCTCATCCCTGTCGCTGCCACTCATTCTGACCACGGCAGAGGCGATCGAACGCATGCCGGATCCTGGCGCGGAGATGAAGCCGAGCGGGTTTGCTTGTGATTCGTTGAGTATTTTTTTGATGAGTTTGATGTACGGAGTATTTTTTCTCGTAGAAGTATCGCTGTATTCCTGAAATTCAAAGTTCTTGGAAAATTCAACTGATATCTCGATGATCCGACTGAATTCACTCGAGAGAAGAGTGAAATCATCGACGGCTGTCTCGGGCGGATTGAGCCGCCAGGCAACGCCCGCCACGTCAGGGGTCATTTCGAGCGGGGGATGTCCAGCGATGATAGGGCGCACACTTCCCGTTTCGACAGCGAATATCTTCAGGCCCGAATAATCCTGGTCGAATATGCTTATATTTCGGCCTGCCGAGATTTCCATAATTCTCACCAGGAGGCCGGCCTCGGCCTGCAGATCTAAGGTGTAGATTTTATCTGGTTGGTTCTGCATTTGCTTACCGAAGGTAATCAGGGCGCCGATCGCCTGCCAGAATTTCGGTCACATAGACATGTTTCGGATTTTCGGTATTGAAGATGCCGCAGGTGTCCAGTCTGGAGATGTTCCGAGGCAAATATCGTCCAACCAAGATGCAAAGGCCACGCGATATTTGTCGTATGTTCGTAACATTAGTGTCGAAATGTAAGAGACCTGACGGTGATGACAGGGCGAGGTCGTGCGTGGGAGCGGGCAGTGTCTCGCGGCGCTGCCCGAATGCGACTGAGGCGGCGCTCGCCAGATTGTTTTGTATCTGACGATTTGGTGTGGCGAAGATCGACGCGACGCATGGATTGTAGGTGTTCTCAATCCATGCCGTATTAACTTCGCCATAATCGCCTTTTACGGGGGATGCGCAGCAATTTTTCCTTGGCGGATATCTCTTATTCTTGTATCCGATGTTGTGGTTATGCAATAGAGCGCGGGCGCGGGCCCGAAGACGTACTGTCGCGTAAAGGAGTGGGGGGGGTCCGATGCGCCGGTGAGCAGGTCGAGTCATGGGGCGGCCGGAGCGTCATCTGCTCCTGCATCGGATGGGACTGCGGTTGGGAGAATCCGGGGCGCAGGATGACGCGGGACCCGTGCTCGATTGCGCCCAATGGTTCCACGACCCGCGCAGGCATCTGGGGAAGGGGTGTGGGCGCCGTTCAGATCAACGAAGAGTTTCTTGTAGACAAATCGCCGGTTCGGAAGCCGGAAGCCGTTCGGCCAACGGTCTGAGGATTAAGGCAAATCGGCGTATCCAAATAGGGTCTGGGCGGCCTGCTCGAGGGATAGGGCCGCGGGAGTGGGGGGACGGATGGCGAATGTGGTGTTGGTGGAGGACGATGACGATCTGCGCAGCAGTCTCGGCGAATGCCTTCAGTTGTTGGGGCATATGACGACGGGAGCGCAGAACGCCGTCGAGCTGTATCAGTTGATTGCAATGCAATCATTTGATGTGGCCGTTGTTGATATCAATTTGCCGTACTATGATGGGTTCAGCATTGTCGAGTATCTGTGCAGCAACGCTGATCTAAGGATTATTATTGCTTCTGTCCGGGGTGACTTGTCGGATCGCGTGCGCGGGTATCAGTCGGGGGCGGATATCTACATGACGAAGCCCGTCGATCCGGAAGAGTTGGCGGCGGCTATTGTCGCGTTGACTCAGAGTCCGTCTCGAAACTGGCGCGGGAGGTGGATAGCCGGGGCCAGAATGTGATTCCAAGCGGTTGTCGAAGCCAGCTTGGAGAACGTCATGTGG
>NZ_JBRJGW010000068.1:0-5823 GCF_053628695.1 Amorphus sp. MBR-141 | reverse complement strand
TTGATCGCCTGTCGCGACCGCCGCCCGGGCAATGCCCTCAGTGTGGTTGCTCCCTGCAAAGCGCGATACCCTCACTTCTGCCAAAGTAGTGCTAGTCTGTTCGAACTATTTAGATGCGCGCGGTCTTCGCCAACCCGCGAGCATCTTTTTCAAATGATCGGCTCGTTTGCGTGATAATTCGATTGTGACACCCTCTAGCAGATCGCGACGTGCCGGCACTTCGCGTTGGAGAGTGTATTCAACGAAATATGACAGAGCATTCTCAATGGCTTCTATGCGCCCGGTCTCGCTTTGATGCTCAAGCCGGTTGGAATAGTAATAGTCCCAGCCCACTCGCAGCAGCTTGGTATAGCCCAGCCTTTCCAGGAATTCCTTGGTCGCCCGAGCATCAGGCGCGTTTTCGTGGATCTCAATCTGCACGATACCGCTATTCTTCGCCAGCAGCCTTTCGGCACCGATCAGGACCTTGTGTTCGTGACCCTCCACATCGATCTTGAGCACGATGTCACGCCCCTCTGCGTCCACTAGCGTATCGAGCGGTTCGATCGGCACCGTATCTTCTCCTTCGAAGGCTAGGTTTTTGAACAGATGGGTTTCAGTAATTCCATTTCCGCCTGAATAGTCTGAGATCTTACGGAAGCGGGTATGTCCGCTTCGGTCGGAAAGCGCGATCTTGTGAATCGCGACCTTACCCGTCATCTGATTGAGCGCAATGTTCCGTTCGATCTCGACGATGCAATCGTCCATCGGTTCAAACACCCGAACTTCTGCCACGCTATCGAGATCACCGAGCAGGATGGCGTAAACGCCAATATTGGCGCCGATATCGAAGACTAGCGCCTCGTTCAGACTGCGTGCCAGTGTGCGCAACAAGTAGGGCTGGATCGGCTCGAACCTGAGCGTAAGGGCATTGCGCTCTGTGGAAATGCGCGTCCACTGGAAATTTTCGTACATAAAGACTTAATCCTGTTCACCTGTTACGTCTATTATCTTCTCGATCACGTGCTCCCGATCATGATTCGTCATGTAGGGATGCATCGGCAGGCTCATTACCTCTTCGGCCGCCTGGTCGCCATGTGGGACGTCGGCTTCGGCGTCAGCGACGGCGGGCTGGCGATTAAGCGCAAGCGGGTAGTAAACGGAGGTGGGGACGCCGGCTTCCTTGAGCCGTTCCTGCACGCGGTCGCGTTCGCCGACGCGTATTGTGTATTGCGCCCAGGCGCTGCTCCTGTCCTGATGAATTCTGGGGATTCGGATCGCATGGTCACGAAACGCATCGTCATATGCGTTGGCGAGCGCTCGCCGTGCGGCGATCTCCTTGTCAAGTATCGTAAGCTTAGGCAGAAGAATGGCCGCCTGAAGCGTGTCGAGCCGCGAATTAACGCCAACGCGGACATGGTAATACCGGCGTGCCTGACCGTGGCGGGCGATCTGGCGCAGCGCCTTTGCCAGGTCCGGATCGGAGGTGAACATCGCGCCGCCATCGCCGTAGCAGCCCAGCGGCTTAGATGGGAAAAAACTGGTGCAGCCTATAGTCGTCAAGTTGCAGGATTTGCGACCCCGGTAGTCAGCGCCAAAGCTTTGCGCGCCATCTTCGATCACCGGCAGCGAATGTTTGTCGGCAATCGCATTGATCGAATCGAAATCGGCGGGCTGGCCGTAGAGCGACACCGCGATGATCGCCCTCGTGCGCGGAGTGATCGCCGCTTCCAGCTTTGCGGGGTCGAGGTTGTAGCTCACCGGATCGATATCGACATAGACGGGTCTGGCGCCCAGCAGCGCAGCGGTTTCCGCGGTCGCGATATAGGAGAAACTGGGGCTTATGACCTCGTCGCCCTCGGACACACCCAGCGCCATAAGCGCGATTTGCAGCGCGTCGGTGCCGTTGGCGCAACTGATGCAGTGCGCTGCACCACTATAGCCGGCAAGCCGCTCCTCCAGTTCGCCAACTTCGGGCCCGAGGATATATTTGCCATGTGACAGCACGCGAGCGATGCAGGCATTGATTTCGTCTCGTAAGTGCTCTTGCTGCGCGGCTAGGCCTACGAAGGGGATCATGTTGAGGCCTGCTTGCTGGCAAGCCAAGCGGTGACGGCGGCATCACCCTTGGCCCGCAGGTAATGAAAGACATCCTTGCCCAGCGCATCGTATCGCATGGGATCGGCACCCGCTTCGAGCAGGGCCTCAAGAATGGTGAAATCGGGGGTGTCCTGCCCCATCAGCGCGGACTTGGCATACATCAAGACCGTGGTTCCTTTCCTACCGCTGGCGTTGGCGTCCGCCCCGCGTGCCAGCAACGTGTGGACCACGTCACGGTGTTGGCCGTGGGCCGCGACGATGAGGGGCGTCCAACCTTCTGAGCTGCGGAATTCTATCAGATCGGGTATTGTAGCCAGTAGCTTTTCGACCTTGGCGGCATCGCCATCGCGGCAGGCCGCGAGCAGGGCGCGCCCTGTCTGGGCACGGTACTGGGCCACACGCCAGTTCGGGAACGCCTCGACCGCGGCGCGCTTTTGCTGAAGCGTCATTGGTTCGTTCTTTCGCGGCCGGTCAACGGGCTGGCACGTCAAGATGCCGGCGTTGCGTTCTTTTATAAAGCGCCGCAAAGCACGGATTTGAGACTGGTAGTTGTTGTTCTGTACCGCCTCTATGGTGTCATCGGGGCCAAGAGGCGTTTCCTCGAAGAACAGCTCGTCGCCCGCATCCACACGCGGGTCGATGTAATGCGCCGTGACACCCATCGGGACGTTATTCATGATAGTGTAGAAGAAAAGGTCCAGACCGGCGGTTTCGGGCAGCTTGCCCGGATGGATGTTCAGGATGCCCTCATCGAAGAGTTCGATCACCGCACGCTTGATGATCCGCGCGCCTGTGATTACGCCCAACCGGAACCCCGCCTTGTCGCGCAGTGCCGTAATGGCACCTACATCGTCATGTTCGCATTCATAGAACGCAAAGCCCAGAGCATGGCAGACATCTAGCGTCTTGCGCACCGGAGCCGACCGCAACATCGTCGGGAAGTACTGGTTCGAATCGGCATGTGGCAGTGCTTTCCACGGCGCGCCGATCACGGTCACGTCCCGAAAACCCGACGTTGCCAACTCGAAGAGAAAATCCTGGGTCTTCCTGTGCGCGAAGGCATAAGCGAAAACGGCGATTGGCTCGTTGCTGGTCATGCTCACCGCCCCACGAACGGGTGCACATCCCCCATGGTGCCCACTGGTGCAGTGCGGATATGCGCGACCGTCTCTATGGCGGTGCGGTTGTCCTCCAGTCCGAAGCCGCGCCCGGCGAGGATTTCCTCGTAGCTGCGGGTGTGCAGATCGGTGAAGCCGCCCGAGAACTCGATTTCGTCGCCATCGACGGTGATCGACCGATAGGTGCGCTGACCTTCGCCGCGCGGGCCTTCGGGCACGTCGCCCAGGTCCAGCGACAGAAACCAGCGCACGCGCGCACACTCGTATTCAAGGTAACCCGCGGCGCGGGTGTCTTCGCGCAGGTGGACTCGGTTTTCCTGTAACTCGCCGAAGATGAAATGCAGCATGTCGAAGAAATGCACGCCAATATTTGTGGCGATGCCGCCGGATTTCTTCTCATCGCCCTTCCAGCTTTGCAGGTACCAGTGCCCGCGGGAGGTGATGTAGGTCAGGTCGACCTCGTGCTTGCCGTCGCGCGCCTCGGTCCCGACCTGCTCACGCAACGCCATGATCGCGGGGTGGACGCGCAGTTGCAGGATGGTGTTGACCTTGCGCCCTGTGTCAGTCTCGATCTCCTGCAGGCCGTCGATGTTCCAGGGATTGAGCACCAACGGTTTTTCACAGATCGCATCGGCCTCTGAGCGCAGCGCGAAACGCATGTGGCTGTCGTGCAGGTAATTGGGCGAACAAATCGAGACAAAGTCAACACCCCCTCCTCCGCGGCGCTTTTTGTCGATGTGCCGATCAAAACGCTCAAATTCTGTGAAGAAGTCCGCGTCTGGAAAATAGCTGTCCATGATGCCAACAGAGTCATTCGGATCAAGAGCTGCGACGAGGCGGTTTCTAGTGTCCTTTATCGCTTGCATGTGGCGAGGAGCGATATAGCCGGAGGCACCAATAAGCGCAAAATTCTTCATTGGTCTTTACTCTTCGGGACTGTCAGGAATTTCGTGCGTGAGGCCATGATGATGGAAAGGAGAATCATCACATGGCTATTGAAAAGTAACAGCTGGATCAACTGCTGGCTGGGCGCGATCCGAACGAGGTTTTTGCCAAGGACGGCCGCGTCGACGATCTGAAGAAGGCGCTTTCGGAGCGCATCCTGAACGTCGAGCTGGACGAGCATCTGGAGGATGAACGCCAGGCCGGTGGCGCTGTAAACCGGCGCAACGGCGTTTCGAAGAAGTCGGTCCTGACCGGCACGTCGAAGTTGACGCGTTCAATCCCGCGCGACTGTGCGGGCACCTTCGACCCGAAGCTGATCGCCAAGTATCAGCACCGTTTTCCATATTTCGACGAGAAGATCATCTTGGCGGAATGGATGATGACATCGGGCTGACAGGCGTCGATGGCGCTGTCGAGCGCCGTCTGATCCTCGAGCATTGCCTCGACGGCGGAAAAGCACTCGTGCTGTTGCAGCATCGTGTGACGATGACGCTTGAGCGTCACGTCGTAATAGTCGGTCATGCCGTCGAAGCCAGCGACCTCCCAGCCGTTCTGGAGCAGATGCTCGGCAAGATGAAACCCGATGAAGCCGGCTTTGCCTGTAATGAAGGCGCGCCTCATTGTGCAGCATCCGCCCCGTCGACGGCGCGCGCCAGATCGGTGGTGAAATGCAGCCGCCCGGCCGCTACGTTGCGGGCCAGAACAGCCTCGAGACCCGGCTCATAGATCGGCCCCTCGCCGTCGGTCAGTCGCGCGACCTTCTCGACCGCCTTGTCGACGCAAACCACGTCATGGCCGAAGTCGGAAAAACAGGCCCCGGACACGAGACCGACATAGCCGGTGCCAATCATTGCAATTTTCAAGAGAAATCCGTCGGTGTGGTAACTGTGATCGAAATCTGACTCACCCGACAGAGCATCTTATTGCTCAACACCTTTTGCCTTCAGCTCGGCGAGCTCGGCCTCGGACAGATCGGCCCCGACCTCTTCGACCTCAGCCTTGATCGCCTCATATTCGGCCATTTTGCGCACCAGGAAGCGCTTGGTCAGATCGGCTTTTGCAGCAATTCCCTTTTGCGTCAGCACATAGGCATAGCGCCGCTTGTCTGCCGCGGCCGTAAAATTGCCCAGCTTGACCATGCCCTTTTCCAAGAGCGCGTTGAGGACATAGTGGATGCCACCGTTGCTGACCCCGACCGCCTTGGCCAGTTGGCGCTGGGTCATCTCGGGATTGTCTTTCAACAGGCGCAGGATTCGGAACTGCACGTCTTCGCGCAGCTTGTCACGCTGGGTGGTCATGATTTCGGGGCTTTCGCGCAGGCTACCGCACAAGGACTGCCTGCGGGCCTCCTCGGGGTGACTTCTTTCGCAATGTGAAGCATAATCGGCGTGATTGCTCAGTTTTGAGCAATACATGCTCTCGGGTCACTAAGCAACAGGAAATGTCAGCGGTGGGGAATATTGTGGCGCGATCCTCGTCTGCTGGGCGGACGGACCGTGCCTGCACGCTGAAGTTGCGCACCATGGATGAATAGCTACAGCACAAATCACGCCAGGACAACCGCAAAATGCTGCGCCTGCAAAACCTGAAAGCGGCGGTGCAAAATTCGACCACGGTAGCGGCGGGATAGTCTCGCTTCGGGCGGCGTAAAAGTCGTCCACCTATTTCCCTTCTGCAACAT
>NZ_JBRJGW010000067.1:0-6030 GCF_053628695.1 Amorphus sp. MBR-141 | reverse complement strand
TCAGGGGAATAGCGCTTCTTCGGCATTCTCAGCTCCAATGTTGGAGCCGAAATCTAACTCACAACAGTGGCCACTTGCCGGGGAGCAGGCCACCCTCAGCGCGGACAACTTCGTGGTCGGCGGGCGAGGAAACGGCGCGATCGGTGCTGTCCGTCTCTGCTCGCGCATCGAAGACGCTCTGGACGACCGGGACGGCAGAAACCGCGTTCGGCCAGCCTGCGTAGTAGGCCAGGTGGTGCACCGTTTCTTGGGCTTGCGAGCGCGTGAGGCCGTGGTCCATCGCGCGGGCAAGGTGGAAGGCAAGCTGTTCCGGCTTGCCCGTGGCGATGAGGGCGGCGACGGTCACGAGGCTGCGGTCGCGTGCGCTCAGCACCGACCGTCGCCAGAGATCGGCGAAAAGGACCTCGTCGGTCGCCGCGCCGAGCTGGGGCACGACCCGGGTGATGTTTTCTGCGACCGCCCGACGGCGATCCGCCTCCCCCTCCGGGTCGAGTTCAAGGGGCTCGCCGCCGGCGTCGACCGGCATTTCGATGCCCTGTTCCTCGAAGATCTTTCGCATCTCGTAGACCGCGGCGATCGCGTAGGGCCAGCCGGCATAGAACGCCAGGTGGGTGGCGATCTCGCCGATCTCGGCGGGTGACAGCCCGTTCTCCAGACCGATGCGCGTGTGGCTGTCGATCGGCCCCGTGCGGCCCATGGCGATGAGCGCGGACAGCACGATCAGGCTGCGATCGCGCGGCTCGAGTGCCTCGCCCGGCCAGACGCGACCGAACAGGACGTCGTCGGTGTAGCGACCGAGCCCCGGGGCGACATCGTAGACCGCGTCAGGCGCGATGCGGCCATCGTCCGGCTGCTGGGCGAGGACGGGCGGGACCGCAGCAAACAGCGTGAGCAGCGAGGTTGCGAGCTTCTTCATCGTCGTGTTCTCCGGCACATCGGAATGGGGGGCTTGCAAGCTCGGACCGGCTTTCGGAGCCGAGCCCGACGTCGTGCGAGCGGAAGCAGCGGCGGGACGGGCATGTACCGGGCGCCGGATCCCTCGGAGCGTATCGTCCGTCAGACCGCAGGCAGGCCGCCGATCAGCTTGTCGAGCGTGACGGGATAGTCCCGCACGCGAACGCCGGTCGCGTTGTGAACGGCGTTGGCGATCGCCGCGGAGACGCCGCAGAGGCCAAGCTCGCCCACGCCCTTCGCCTTGAGCGGTGTCGAGTAGGCATCGAGCGTGTCCAGGAAGATCACCTCCTGCTCGGGGATGTCCATATGGACCGGGACCTCGTAGCCGGCGAGGTCGTGGTTGACGAAGAAGCCGTAGTTGGTGTCAACGGCGAGCTCTTCCATCAACGCGGCGCCCACCCCCATGGTCATGGCTCCGATCACCTGGCTGCGGGCGGTCAGCGGGTTCAAGATCCGCCCGGCGTCGCAGACCGCAAGCATCCGGCGCACGCGGATCTCGCCGGTGACGCGGTGGACGCCGACCTCGGCAAAGTGAGCGCCGAACGTCGACAGCACGAATTCATTGCCGCGAAATGAGCCGAACTCGATCGAGTCCTCGCCTGCGATATCGTCGCCACCGCCGACTTCGCCGAGCGGAGCAGAGGTGTTGCCGAAGCGCACGAGGCCGTTCTCGAAGGCGAGTTCCGTGGCGTCGGCGTCCAGACGCGCGGCTATCGCTTCGCGCAACGCCACGCAGGCCGCGTAGACGCCGGCCGTGCAACTCGCCGCGCCCCACTGGCCGCCGGACCCGGCCGAGACCGGAAAGTTGGAATCGCCGAGTTCGACGGAAACCGCCGACATCGGGAGCCCCAGCATCTCGGCAGCGGTCTGGGACATGATGGTGTAGGAGCCCGTACCGATATCGGTCATGTCGGACTCCACCAGCAACGTGCCGTCGGGCCGAAGGACGACGCGGGCTCCGGAAGTCGTTGCAGGCGCCCCGCGATACGCACCGGCAACGCCATGGCCGATGAGCCAGGCCCCATCGCGCGTTGCGCCAGGGGCGGTGTTGCGGTCGGCCCACCCGAAGCGGTCCGCCCCCGTCCGAAGGCACTCCACGAAGTGGCGCTCGGAGAATGGTTTACCGTTGTCTGGATTGACCTGGGTGTCGTTGACGATGCGGAACTCGACGGGATCCATGCTGAGGCGTTCCGCCATCTCGTCCATCGCGATCTCCAGCGCCATAAGGCCACCGGTCTCGCCAGGCGCGCGCATCGCGTTGGAATTCGGCAGGTGCATCCGGACGGGGCTGCTGACCATCAGCCGATTGGCGCCGGCATAGAACTCCTGCGTCGGCGCGATGGCATTCTCCCCGCCCCGCGCCGTGAGCGCATTGGTGGTGTTGTGGTGGGCGATGGCAGTGATCCTGCCGTCCCGTTCGGCGCCGATACGGATGCGCTGAATCGTCAAGCCGCGGTGAGTCGTGTTGTTGGCGATCAGGGGGCGCGGAAGCATGACCTTGACCGGGCGACCGACCTTGCGCGCCGCAAGGGCGGCCATGATCGCATCCGAGCGGACGAACAGCTTGGTTCCGAAGCCGCCGCCGAGGAAAGGACAGTCGAGCCGGATGTTGTCGGCGGGAATGCCGAGCGCCTTCGCCATCGACTGGCGACCCCACTCGATCATCTGGTTGGAGGTCCACAGGCTCAGCCGGTCGCCGTCCCAGGCCGCCAGCGTGGCATGCGGCTCCATCATTGCGTGGCTTTCGGCCGGTGTCATGTAGGTCTCGTCGAGGGTCACGGGAGCGCTGGCGAAGGCGCCCTCGAAATCGCCGACCTGCGACGCCGGCTCTGCGCTCTCACCACCGCTTGCCGCCCGGGCAAGGTCGAAGTCGGCATCTTCGTCGGGCGCATAGTCGATCCTGAGGAGATTCGCCGCGGCACGCGCCTGCTCGAAGCTCTCCGCCACGACCACCGCGACGGCCTGATGGTAGTGAACGACCTCGTCGCCGCCGAAATGGAGAACGGGATCGTAGCTGAAGACCTCCTCGATCGGATCGTGGTCGAGCGTCGTGACGATGCCGATGACGCCGGGCGCAGCTTCCGTGGCCGAGCTGTCGATCGATCTGATCCGGCCCTTGGCGATCGCGGAGCCCACGGGATAGCCGTAGACTTGGCCCTCGACCACGTCGTGGCGCTCGTACGCGTAGGGTGCTGTGCCGGTCACTTTCCGCGGCCCGTCGATGCGCGGGGTGGATCGGCCGATGACCTTGGCACGGTCGAACAGGTTGTCGCCTGCGGGATTGTCGAAGCGCATGACGTTACTCCCTCGTCTCGGCGAGGATCCCTGCGAGCGTGCGCTCGGCAAGGGTCACCTTATACTGGTTGTGATCGGTCGGGTTCGCGTCGGCGAGCAGTCGGCTCATGACGGCAGCGGCACCGTTCGGCAGTTCCGCCTCGGCCGCCTCGTTCCGCCACGGCTTGGGCGCAACGCCGCCCAGAGCCACCCGGCCGGTGCCGTCCGGCTGAACCACAGCGGCCACCGAGACCAGAGCGAATGCGTAGGACGAACGGTCGCGGACCTTGTAATAGGCATGGCGTCCGCCGATCGGCGCAGGGAGGCGCACGGCGGTGATCATCTCGCCGGGCTCGATCACGCTTTCCACTTCGGGCGTGTTGCCCGGCAGAACGTGGAAATTGGCGATCGGGATCTCGCGCGACCCGCCCCCGGCATCGACCGTCTCCACGACGGCGTCGAGCGCTCGCATCGCCACCGCCATGTCGGAGGGGTGGGTCGCGATGCACTTATCCGACACCCCGACGATGCCGAGCTGACGCGAGAACCCCTCGATGGCGGCGCAGCCCGATCCCGGATTGCGCTTATTGCAGGGCATGTTGGTGTCGTAGAAGTAGGGGCAACGCGTCCGCTGGAGGAGGTTGCCGGCGGTGGTTGCCTTGTTGCGCAACTGACCGGACGCGCCGGCCACCAGTGCTCGTGTCAGGACGCCGTAGTCGCGGCGAATCCGGTCGTGCGCGGCCAGATCGGTGTTGCGCACGAGCGCACCGATGCGCACGCCGCCGTCCTCGGTGTCCTCGATGGTGTCGAGCCCGAGGCCGTTGACGTCGACGAGATGGGGCGGCGTCTCGATCTCGAGCTTCATCAGGTCGAGCAGGTTGGTTCCGCCGGCGATGAACTTGGCGCCGGGCGTGGCGGCCGCTGCCTGGGCCGCAGCCTGCGGGGAGGCAGCGCGTTCGTAGCTGAAGGCTCTCATCCGTTTTCTCCGGCGACGTCCTGGATGGCGGCGAGGATGTTGGCGTAGGCACCGCAGCGGCAGATGTTGCCGCTCATCCGCTCGCGGATCTCGTCAGGCGTGACCTGCATCCGGGCGGTGATGTCGGCGGTCACGTGGCTCGGGATGCCGGCCTGGATCTCCTCCAGAACCGCCTTGGCGGAACAGATCTGGCCCGGCGTGCAGTAGCCGCACTGGTAGCCGTCGTGCTCGACGAAGGCTGCCTGCATGGGATCCATGTCCTCCGGGGTTCCGACGCCTTCGACGGTGGTGATCTCATCGCCCTCGTGCATGACTGCGAGGGTCAGGCAGGAGTTGATGCGCCGGCCGTTGACCATGACCGTACAGGCGCCGCACTGGCCGTGGTCGCAGCCCTTCTTGGTCCCCGTCAGCTCGAATTCTTCGCGCAGGGCATCGAGAAGGGTCATGCGGTTGTCCGCGCTGAGCTGCCGGACTGTCCCGTTGACGCTGAAGCCGACGTCGGTGCTGACCGGCCCGGAAGGAGGGGTCGTTGCGGCGACCGCTGCGGGGACGGCACCATGGGCCTTTCCGTATGGAAAGGCGGCGAGAGCTGTGGTCGCCGCTCCGCCGATCATGAGATCGCGGCGGTTGACCTCGAACCGTGCATCCTTCGACATGCGGATCCTCTTGCTGTCAGAGTGCAACGCTCGGCCCCCCGGCGTCGCTCATCGAAGCGTCGCCTCTTTCGAGCACCGTCTGGAGTTGGAAGAAATCTAGGGTCGCTGCGGCGCGTATTGAGTACCGTTCGCCGATAGGGCCTATCGGCTGCGGAGATGAATGGCGCGCTCCGGCCGGCTCTGGCCGGTGACCGCGATCAGTCCTCGATCTTGAACGGATAGCTCGTGGTGTTGATCGCTTCCGGATCCGGCCCGCCCCGCTTCCCGGTGTCGAGCGCGTCGATCGACGCGATCTCGTCTGGCGAAAGGCTGAAATCGAAGACGTCGAAATTCTCTGCGATACGGTTCTCATGGACCGACTTCGGGATCACCGAATGGCCTAGATCGATCTGCCACCTGAGCATGATCTGCGCGGGGGTCTTGCCGTGCTTGTTGGCCAGGGTCGCAATGACCGGATGCGTGAGCGGGTCCTGTTCGGGCGTCTTGTCTTCACCCCAATAGCGCTGCACGCCGCCGATTGGCGACCAGGCCTGCGTGGCGATACCGAGCCGCTTGTGCTCCGCAATCAGCTCTTTCTGGGTGAAGAAGGGATGCAATTCGACCTGGTTCACGGTCGGCGGGACAACCGTTTCCGCCATCAGCCGGCGAAGATGGTCCGGGCTGAAGTTGCTGACGCCGATCGCCTTCACGCGCCCTTCGGCGAGGAGCCGCTCAGCAGCCTTCCATGCGTCGATCGTCCGGTCGAACTCGTCCGGCATGGGTTGGTGCAGGAGATAGAGGTCGACAGTGTCAAAGCCGAGCTTGCGGATCGACCGATCGAAGGCGTGAAGACCTGTGTCGAAGCCGTAATCGGAAATCCACATCTTCGTCTGGAGGAAGATCTCCGAGCGCTGGACGCCGCTCGACCGGATACCGTGGCCCACCTCGACTTCATTCCCGTAGGCAGCGGCCGTGTCGATCATCCGGTAACCAGTCCGCAGCGCCGTCTCGACGGCACGACCAGTGTCCTCCGGGCTGCTGCGATAGACGCCGAGGCCCAGCAACGGCAGGGCGACGCCGTTGTTGAGCGTTACGTTTAGGTCACATACTCATAAACGGATTTGCAATCGATGTTCGCCAACCTTTCCTCCGTCGTGGGGGAGGAGATGATATGGCCCGGTTCGATCTGAC
>NZ_JBRJGW010000066.1:0-6213 GCF_053628695.1 Amorphus sp. MBR-141 | reverse complement strand
GGTCACCTTACCCTGGCGCCGTGTCGGCACATCCGCCGGCCCTAACCGCCGGACTCTAACTCTACGCCCCGGCCACCTCGATGGGGCAGGCCAAATGGAAGCCCTGTTTCAGCAAGAGACTCTATCGCGAACGCAATCTGGTCGAGCGCTTCTTCAGCAAGCTCAAGCACTTCCGCCGGATCGCCACCCGATATGACAAGCTCGCCGAGAACTTCCTTGCCATGGTCCAACTCGCCTCAATGCGCCTGTGGCTCCGCGCTTATGAGTCTACGACCTAACCAACCGCCAGATGCGAAGCAGCAGTAGCGGCATCCAGCCCGCGTCGCTGCTTTACATAATCAACGAAGGCGCGCAGTGGCGACGGCATGTGCCGGCGGCTGTGATAATAGAGATAAGGGCCGTCGAACTCCTGCCACCACGGATCGAGGATCGGCACAACCAAACCGGATGCGAGGTGCGGCCGGAGGAAATCTTCGAACGTATAAATAATACCGGCCCCGGCGGCGGCGCCTGCGAGTTGCAGATCAATGCAGCTTGAGACCAGCGGGCCATCCGGCACGACACGCAGAATCTCCTCGCCCCGCTCGAACTCCCAGGTCCACACCGAACCGTTCGGAAAGCGGTTCCCGATCAGGCGATGGCCGGTCAAGTCGCGCGGATCCTCGGGAATGCCGAAGCGATCGAGATAGCCCTGCGAGGCGGCCGCCACAAACCGTTGGCGGCGGGCTCCGATAGGCACCGCAATCATGTCCTTGGCAATGCTTTCCTCATAGCGAACGCCCGCATCGAAGCCGCGACCGATGACGTCGGTAAAGTCGTTCTCCATGACGACATCGATTCGAACGCCGGGATACGTGTCGAGGAAGCCCGTGACGATCTCGGGCAGGATATGCCGAGCTACCGGAACGGGAACGTTCAACCGAAGCGTCCCGACCGGACGACTGGAGTCGTCACGCAGGTCGTTCACGGCCGCTTCGATCTCCGCAAATGCCGGCCTCACGCGATCAAGAAGCCGCGAGCCGGCCTCGGTCGGCGTGATGCTACGTGTCGTGCGGTTGAGAAGCCGGATGCTGAGGTCGGCCTCCAGTCGCTTGATGGAGTCACTGAGCGTCGAAGCACTCACGCGCCTGATCTGCGCCGCGAGGCGGAAGCCGCCAGCATCCACCACGGCAATGAAGTTCGAGACGTCGGCAAAATTGGGAGAACCCATTAGCTGGCCTTTCGATCACACAGTTAACTGGGCGACCGGCCGGAGCAGCGCGCGCGCCAACCCACCATATCTAGCGCCAACGCGATCATCCGGCAATGTACGCCAATCCGGACGCCCCGTTCGGCTTTTCGTACAATCCAACTGTCCGGCTGACCGTACGGGCCGTTCAGGTCTGGCCGGATTATCGCGCAGCGGGAACACGACTAGGCTTTCATGGCGAAATGTGGGGGTTCGACCCTGCAAAAGAGGCCACAATGACAGAACAATTGTCTTTCATGAGAACTGAAGAGGATATCGAGCGCGCTTCTTCGCCCTATTACCTTCCCAAGCTCGCACCATTTTATCGGAAAATACAGCCGATTACCTACGCGCTGCTGCGCATATCCTTCGGCCTCATTATTCTGACCCACGGCATCCCGAAAGCGTTCGGCACGCCTCATGGATCGATGGCCGATCCGATGACGGGCGCGACCAACATGATTGCCAACGTGCTGCACCTTCCGTTTCCGTACGCGCTCGCCGTCGCGGCTATGTTGCTTGAGACGGTCGGGGCGATTGCCGTCACCGTCGGCTTCATGACCCGGGCATTCGCAGCCGCGCTAGCGGTGCAAATGGCGGTCATCTGCATCGCGCATGCGCCGACATTCGCGTGGATCGATAGGGGTTACGAATACCCACTGATGCTCGGCTTCGTCGCCCTGCATATCGCGATCACGGGCGGCGGGCGCTACGGCGCTGATCGCTGGCTTGCGAAGCAACTATGAAATGGCGCCTTCCTCGTCCCGCCGACGGCGTTGAGGCTCGACCGACGCCCTGCTGGCCTCGCAACGCAAAATGCGACGATGAAGCGATCGCAGGCAAACAAGGATCAAAGACATGCGCAATGTGAATGGACCCGATCCACAATCCGACGAGGACTTCCTCGCGATCAGTCGACGCGATGTGATGCTTGCTGGCGCGGCGATGACCGGCGCGGCGATATCGGGGGTACGCAGTGCGGAAGCGCAGACGCCTGCCGCCCGCGTCGCATCGCCGGGGGCGTCGGTTGCTCTTCAACTTCGGGTCAACGGCCAGCCGATCGACGTCAATGTCGATCCGCGCACGTCGCTGCTCGACCTGCTGCGCGAGCGGCTCGAGCTGACGGGGGGAAAGAAGGGATGCGACCACGGCCAGTGCGGCGCCTGCACCGTGCATGTCGACGGTCGTCGTGTCGCCTCCTGCCTAACTGTCGCAGCGACGTTGCAGGATCGCGCGGTGCTGACGATCGAGGGGCTTTCGCCCGAGGACGGGCCGCTTCACCCGATGCAGCAGGCGTTCATCGATCACGACGCGCTGCAATGCGGCTACTGCACACCTGGGCAGATCATGGCGGCCGTCGCCTGCGTGCGGGAAGGTCACGCCTCCAACGAGGCCGAAATCCGCGAATATATGAGCGGCAACATCTGTCGCTGCGGCGCCTATGTCGGCATCGTTGCCGCGATCCAGGACGCCGCCAGCACGATGAGAGAGGGCTGAGCCATGCGAGCCTTCTCCTACACACGAGCCACGTCCCCCGCAGCCGCGATTGCCTCGCAGGCTGCAACCGGCGCCCGCATCCTCGCCGGCGGCACGACGCTCTACGATCTGATGAAGCTCAACGTAGAGTCGCCGGCGCATCTTGTGGATGTGACCCGCATTGCCGGCCTGAGCGACGTTCAAATAGAGCGGGACGAGCTCGTCTTCGGCGCTCTGACCCGGATGAGCGATGCGGCGGAGCATCGCGCCGTGCTTGAGCGCGCGCCAGTGCTCGCAGAGTCGCTCTCGAAAGCGGCCTCGCAGCAACTGCGCAACATGGCCACGCTCGGCGGGAACCTCCTGCAACGGACCCGCTGCGCCTATTTCCGGAACGGCCCCGACTACCCGTGCAACAAGCGGGCGCCGGGTAGCGGCTGTGCGGCCCTCGAAGGACTGGACCGCGGTCACGCCCTGTTTGGGGGAAGTTCCTCCTGCACTGCGGTCTATCCCGGTGACTGGGCCGTTGCCCTGGTCGCGCTCGACGCCACCGTCGACGTACTCGGGCCGAGAGGAACGCGCAGCGTCACGGTTGCCGGCCTCCACCGTCTTCCTGGGGATACGCCACACATCGAGACCGTGCTGTCGCCGGATGAGATGATCCTTCGCATCCGGGTTCCGGTCGGACGGATCGGCCAAGCTTCGACCTACCACAAGATCCGCGACCGCGAGTCCTATGCCTTTGCGCTCGTCTCGGCCGCCGTGGCGTTGGAGCTGGACGATGGCGTGGTGCGGCAGGCCCGCATCGCGCTCGGGGGCGTCGCGACCCGGCCATGGCGCGTGCCGGCCGCCGAGACCGCGCTCACGGGAAGGCGCCTCGACCGCGCGGCCGCGTTGGAGGCCGGACGAGTTGCCTTCGCCGATGCCCGGCCCGGTCAGCATAATGGCTTCAAGGTTGCGCTCGGGGTCGAAACCGTCGCCGACGCGCTGATGATCGCAGCAGAGCGGAGTGTTCGTCGATGAGCGAGACTATCTATCCCGATCGCGCGCGTGTCGACGCCCGCGACAAGGTGCGCGGCGTCACCCGATTCGCCGCTGACGTGCCTATGCCACGCGTCGCCCACGCTATGACCGTGCCCTCGCGTATCGTGCGCGGCCGCCTCGCCGCTGTGAACGTCGACGCGGCCAGAGCCGTCGAGGGCGTGCTTGCGGTGCTCACCTGGCGCGACTTCGAAGGGGTCAAATCTGCTGGCTACCTGATGGGTGGTGGCTTCGGCTTCCAGAGCCATCAGCCGATGCTGTCCGACCGCCTCATCCATCGTGGCGAGCCTATCGCAATGGTGGTGGCGGAAACCTTGGAGATCGCAATCGAGGCTGCTGCGCTGGTCCATGCAAACTACGAGGAGGAGCCGTTTGCCGCGCACTTTGGAGATGCACGGGCGGAGACCCTCACTCCACAGCCCGGCCACAGCATGGGCGATGCACAAGCCGCGCTTGTCTCCGCCGCCTTCCGCGTGGACGCCGAATACCTCTCCCCGGCCCAGTTCCAGAATCCCATGGAGTTGATCGCGACCGTCGCGGAATGGCGCGATGGCACGCTGATGATCCATGAGGGAACGCAGAATTCCGGCGCACTCAAGTTCGGCGTCGCGGCTGCCCTCGGCCTCGATTCTGCCCGTGTCCGGGTTGACAGCGCCTACCTTGGAGGAGGCTTCGGTCAGAAGAATTCTCTGCAGGGGCAGACGGTGCTTACTGCACGCGCAGCGATGCTGCTCGGCCGGCCGGTGAAGCTTGTCATGCCGCGCGCCCAACTCTTCCACACCGCGAGCTTCCGTCCAGCGAGCCGCCATAAAATCAGCCTGGGCGCCGATGCGGGAGGGCGGATCATTGCGGCGAGCTACGACGCCGATATGCAGAATAGCCGAGCGGATACGTTCCGGGCGAGCTTCAGCGAAATCACCGCACGGCTCTATGCCATTCCAAACTACACGAGCACTACCCGGCTCATACGCACTGACGTGCAGTCGCCAGGATTTATGCGCGCGCCGTTCGAGCATCCTGCGGCCTTCGCGTTCGAGAGCGCGGTGGACGAGCTGGCCTACGCCGCCGGCCGGGATCCGCTGGCCTTTCGTCTCGCCAATGACGCGGAGACGGATCCAGTCACCGGCGGCCCCTTCTCCTCGCGCTTCCTCGCCGAATGCCTCATGAACGGTGCAGAGCGCTTCGGCTGGTCGCGGCGCGACCC
Organism: Amorphus sp. MBR-141; assembly: GCF_053628695.1. Taxonomy (NCBI): domain Bacteria; kingdom Pseudomonadati; phylum Pseudomonadota; class Alphaproteobacteria; order Hyphomicrobiales; family Amorphaceae; genus Amorphus; species Amorphus sp. MBR-141. Next base: position 1,267 of record NZ_JBRJGW010000066.1, on the reverse strand, counting down.
GGCGCCGGGGGCCATGCGCGCTCCCGACGGCACGCTGATCGGCTGGGGCGTAGCGGCGGGTGCATACAAGGCTTCGATGGCCCCGGCGATCGCGCGCCTTCGTGTCCGGGCGGACGGAACGACCCGGATCGCCGTAAGCGGTCACGAGATGGGGCAGGGAATTCGCACCGCTATCCTCGCCGCGGTCACCGAAGGCCTCGCCATCGATCCGGCGCGCGTCGAGATCCTCATCGGCAACCCTGACGCCGCGCCCCAGCATGTCACCGCCGGTTCCTGGGGAACGGCGAGTTCGGTTCCGGTCGTTCGGCGGGCCGTGCAGGCGATGCAGGTCCAGTTCGACGAGCTCAGGAACGGCCGGACTGTCAATGGCACCATCCATCGGTCGCTCGCGCGCTGGCGTCGGCCCTACATCGAGGTCGAGGCCCGCCTGCAGGCGCCCGGCCAGCCCGAAGCCGTCTTCGACCGCCTGCAGCGCGGCCTGCCGGCCGCCGGCGGTCCGGAGTACAAGCCCTTCGTCAGCTTCAGCTACATCGCGCATTTCGTCGAAGTGCGTGTCGAACCAACGACGCGTCGTGTCCGGGTGCCGCGCGTCGTAAGCGTTTGCGACTGCGGCCGCGTCGTCAGCCCGCGCACCGCCGAAAGCCAGGTGCGCGGCGGAGTGGTTTGGGGCATCGGTGCAGCCCTTCGAGAGGCTGGCGAGATCGATCCGCGCTTCGGTGGGGTGCTGAACAACGACCTGGCCGAGTACATCGTCCCTGTGAACGCCGATATCGGCGCGATCGACGTCGCCTTCATCAACCGCCCCGATCCTTTGCTCAACGACGTGGGTGTGAAAGGCCTGGGCGAAGTTTCAATGGTGGGCGTGGCCGCCGCGATCGCCAACGCTGTGTTCCATGCGACGGGGCGGCGTGTGCGGCAATTGCCTATGCGCATCGACAGCCTGATCTAGCAGGGACGCCACGAGCGCTCGATTTGAAGGAAGACAAAATGCCAACACAGACCGCACATGTGCCAACTGAAAACGGTAGCCGCTATCTCCAGCTGCTTTGCAAGCACTGGTCTCACAATCTCAAAACGGTGTTCAGCCCTGACCATGGAACAGTGGAGTTTCCAAGAGATGCGCGTGGCGCCAGTTTTGCGGGCGATGCCCTGGTAACGTTCGTCGCGGCCCCCGCTGACCTGCCCCTGAGTTTTTCCTCCACCTGGAGTTAGAGTCCGGCCTCGATCGAAGGACGGACAGATGAAGCGGAAGCGATTTACGGAAGAG
>NZ_JBRJGW010000065.1:0-6416 GCF_053628695.1 Amorphus sp. MBR-141 | reverse complement strand
TTGATCGCCTGTCGCGACCGCCGCCCGGGCAATGCCCTCAGTGTGGTTGCTCCCTGCAAAGCGCGATACCCTCACTTCTGCCAAAGTAGTGCTAGCAAGGGTTCCGCAACATTCTATCCTAGGTGCCAAATGGCAGCTAGCCGTGGTCCGGTTGCCATCCTAGCGGACCAGCGCTGACGGTTGCGACCAAGAGCCGCCTTGTCGCCCAAGCAGCTCCGCTGCTTCGGGCAGGTCTCGCGTGCGACGGATGTAAGCCGGATGGGCGGGAGGCAACGCGGCCCGGTCCGCGACAGCCCCTCCCGCGCTGGTGCAGGAGAGCAGGACGCCGCACACCTGTTGAATTCGAAGGATAAACGGCAATGCTGGTTTGCCGTAGTATAATATCGAATAATGTCGATTCGGACCGGGGAATGAGGGGGTTTCAATAGCTTCGAGCAGGAACGGATTGCCGGATTTGTTTGATCTGAGCACAGATCTACTGGTGCCGCCGCGCCTTGACATAAAGGGCGCGGTCCACGGCAATGCGCTCCAAAGTTATGCCTTCATGGCCCACAGGCGCCAAGTGCGACTTTCAGGATACAGCAAGCGCGGTGTCGAGGGATATCTCGCAAGCGATGGTGGCGATGAGCCGATTTTCCTCTCCGCAAAGGAAACCGGCGCTACTCTACCTACGGAAACAGTGCTTGTGCTGCCGCAGGCAACCGATGCACAAACCTGGTGCTCTCCCGAACGCCAGAAAGAAGCGTACTGGTATCGCCCGAAGCCGAAAGCGCCAGCGCTTGAAGACATCGTCGCAGGCGAAGCGCGCTGCCGTGCGATCACAGAGGGCTGGACAGGACAGTTCGTCTTCAAGCAGGAAGACCGCGAAAGTACACCGCCGGTAAAGGGACTGCGGCGGCCGCAGATCGGCGCGCTGTATGCGGCACTCGCGCATTGGAGTGTGGGAGAAGACCCCGCGACGATCGTCATGCCGACCGGGACCGGCAAGACCGAAACCATGCTTGCCCTTCTGGTCTGCGCCAGGCTGCCGCGGCTGATGGTTGTTGTACCCAATACGGCGCTGCGCGACCAGATTGCAGACAAGTTCCTGACGCTCGGCAAGCTCGCCGATTGCGGCTGCGTGCCGCCGGATGTACGGCCGCCCGTCGTGGCCATGCTGCGGCGCCGGCCTTCATCCGCCGCTGAAGTGGATGACATCTTCCGCCGCGCAAACGTGATCGTCGCCACGATGAATGTGGCAGGTCAGTGCAGCCCGGAAGTCCAGGAACGGATGGCGGTGCTGTGTTCGCACCTTTTTATCGATGAGGCGCATCATATCGCTGCGCGGACATGGGCTGAATTCAAGCGGCGCTTTCGAGAAAAGCCGATCCTGCAGTTTACCGCGACGCCGTTCCGTATGGACGGCAAGCGCATCGACGGCAAATACATCTATACCTATCCGCTGAGCCGCGCGCAGAAGGAAGGTTACTTCCGGGTGGTCAATTTCGTGCCTGTGGCAGAGTATGACCCGGACGATGCGGAGGCGGCAATTGCTGACCGTGCGGGACGGCAGTTGCAGGAAGACTGCAAGGCAGGCCGGGACCATTTGCTGATGGCGCGTGTGCGAACGACAAAGCGCGCAGATGACATCCTGGCGCTATATCGCGAGCGCTTCGCTGAATTCAGCCCGGTGGCGATACATACAGGCATCCCGGTTTCCGAGCGCCGGACACTGCTGCAGAAACTTAGAGACCGGGAGAGCCGCATCGTCGTTTGCGTCGATATGTTCGGCGAAGGTTTCGACATGCCTCAGCTGAAGGTGGCAGCGCTTCATGACCGGCACCAGAGCCTGCCGATCACCCTGCAGTTTATCGGCAGGTTCACTCGTGATCTTGAAGAAGTCGGTGATGCCCACGTCGTCGCGAATATTGCTGACGAAGGAATCTCTGATGCGCTACGAAACTTGTACGCCGAAGATTCGGACTGGAACCACCTTCTGAAGATGCTGAGCGAGGCCGCAACCGAACGGGCGCGAAAGCGCAATGAGGTCCTGGCCGGCTTCACCGGAAGTATGCGGGAAATTCCTTTGCAGACGCTTTTCCCGCGCATGAGCGCGGTTGCCTACAAGACCGACTGCGCAAACTGGAATCCCCTGCAAGTCGAGGATGCCATACCGGGGCCGCGCCTGCATGCCGGGCCGGTCGTGAACCCAGAAGCCAACATCGCCATCTATGTAACCAGGGATGAAGGCCCGATCCGATGGGGCGCCGTCAAACAGATCCAGAATGTCGAGTGGAACCTGCATGTGCTGCACTGGAATGAACAGCTCGGCATTCTCTTCATAAACAGTTCGAGCAAGGACTTTCACGAAGGGATTGCCGACGCCGTCTGCGGCTCAAAAACACGGTTTTCCGGAGAGAACATGTTTCGGGTGCTTGGCGGCGTCCGCCGGCTGACGCTGACCAATCTCGGCCTCAGCCACGCGCTCGGAAAGAACATTCGGTACACAATGTTCATGGGCGCGGACATCGCCGACGGTCTGTCCGAAGCGTCAAAGTTCAACCGGCGAAAATCGAACCTCTTCGGACTTGGCTACGAAGAAGACGAAAAGGTGACGATCGGCTGTTCGGCAAAGGGGCGCCTGTGGTCCTACAGGGTAGCTTACGACCTGTCGGAGTGGACCGACTGGTGCTCCCATGTCGGCGCGAAACTTCTCGATGAAAATATCTCGATCGAAGACGTCCTGACCAATGTCATCAAGGCGCGGCGCATCTCAACGCGCCCCTCACTCGTACCGGTCATGGTGTCGTGGCCGGAGGGCTTCCTGTCACAGGCAGAAGATCAGATTGAGCTGGAAATCGGACAGACCTGTGCCCCGTTCTTCGAATGCGAGCTGACAGTCTCCGAACATACGGAGAAAGGGCCGCTCCGCTTCAGTGTGATCGCCGGGACGCAGCAAGCAACCTTCGAGGTGGCGCTTTCCGAAGAACGGGCGGAATTCAAGCAGACGGCCGGACCGAGGGTCTTCGCAACCGTCCGGGGCGCCACCAAAACGCTCGCTGAATGGTTCAACGATGATCCGCCGATCATCCATTTTGCGAATGGTGACTTTCTCGTATTCAATGAACTGTTCGAACTGCCGCGCGGTGCAGACCGCCAGGCATTCGACCCGGCAAAGATCAGTGCCTGGACGTGGGATGGCATTGACCTGCGAAAAGAATCTCAGGGACAGGATAAATCGCCCGATTCAATCCAGCGGCATGTGATCGAGCGGATTCTGGCCGGGGAATTCGGCGACTTCGACGTTGTGTTTGACGGCGACGGCACCGGCGAGGTTGCCGATATCGTTGGACTGGTGCGCATCGGTGAAAAGCTGCGCGTCCTTCTGGTTCACTGCAAGCATTCAGCAAAGTCGACACCCGGTGCCCGGATCGACGATTTCTATGCTGTCTGCGGACAGGCCCAAAAATCCGTTCACTGGCGGGAGAACCCGCGGAAGCTTCTAAAGCACCTGCTCCATCAGGAAGAACTGCGGCTCAAATCGGGTGGCCCGTCCCGCTTCGAGCGCGGCGGCCGCCGCAATATTCAGAAGCTCATAAGCTCCTGCCGGGAGCTGTCATTCGCGTATGAAGTCGCGATTGTTCAGCCGGGCCTGTCCAAGGTAAAGCTCGCGCCCGCCTTTCTAGATGTTCTGGGCGCAACCGAGACCTTCCTTCAGGAAACCTTCTCCATTCCCCTGCAGGTCATTGCCAGTGCGCAGGCCCAGTCGGAAGGACCGCAGGACGCCACCGCGTCTTGAGTGTAATGCACTTTCCGGAGCTCAATCCGAGCGGCCGGGCCCATTCCACCTTCAAAGTGGCGCGACCGGAAGAACCGATATTCATGATTTTTTCGTAGAAGAACCTTTTTTCATGTGCTAGAATCAAAATTCAGGGAGAATGCCTCCCGGAACCGGTAAACAATGAACTGAGCACGGTATTCATGGCTTCAGCCGCAGGGAATCGATTTTCAGGGCCTGTGACCGTTTTTCAGGAAAAACGGCTGCCCGAGACCGCGACCCCGGCCGGCTACAGCGCCCTGATCGACACCTACGGCCTTGAAGCGCCGCTGCCGCGCATGCTGAGCGCAACCGGCGAACATCACCGCATCCTGGAGCGGGACGGCTGGCGAATCATGACCCCCCGCCACGCCCCGGAAGCAACCCTCGAAGGCCATCTGACCTTCGCTCTTAAATATGAAGGGCTCGACCTTGCGGTCCTGAAACGCCTGTTCCTTTCGACCGGCCCCGCCTCGATCGAGGCGATCGTTCGCGACAAGCCGACGGGCACCTATGCCCGCCGAGTCTGGTTTCTCTATGAATGGCTTACCGGCCAGAGGCTGGACCTGCCGGACGCAAAGACCGGCCGCTATGTGCCGGTGCTCGACCCGTCCCTGCAGTGGGGCATCGATGGTGAAACCGCCCCGCGCTACAGGCTGAAGAACAACCTGCCCGGCACCCCTGAATTCTGCCCGCTGGTCTTCCGCACCGAAACGCTTGATCAGCTCATCGCCTTGGACCTGCCGCAGCGCGCCAGGGAGATCGTCGCGAACGTACCGCGCGACGTGCTCGCCCGCACAGCTGCCTTTCTGCTGCTGAAAGACTCAAAATCCAGCTACGCCATCGAAGGCGAAAGCCCGCCCCAGGACCGTATACAGCGCTGGGGCCGCGCCATCGGCGAAGCCGGCCGCCAGCCGCTTGACACGGACGAACTGCTGCGCCTCCAGCGTATCGTCATCGGCGATGATCGCTTTGTCACGCTCGGCTTCCGCACCGAAGGTGGCTTCGTCGGCGAACATGACCGCGAAACCCGTATGCCGCTTCCGGATCATATCAGCGCCCGGCCCGAAGACCTGCCGCGTCTCACCGAAGGCATGATCGCCTTCGACCGCGGCCCCGCGCAGAGCATGGACGCCGTCATCGCCGCCGCCATCCTCGCCTTCGGCTTCGTGTATGTACACCCGTTCGAGGATGGCAACGGCCGCCTGCACCGCTATCTCATCCACCACGTTCTGGCCGAGCGCGGCTACAATCCTCCCGGCGTCGTCTTCCCAGTTTCCGCCGCCATCCTGGAGAGAATCGACCGCTACCGGGAAACTCTGGAAACCTATTCGGAACGCCTGCTTCCGCTCATAAGGTGGGAACCGACCGAGAAGTTCAACGTCCGGGTCCTGAACGATACGCACGACTTCTACCGCTTCTTCGACGCCACCCCGCACGCCGAATTTCTATACGAATGCGTCCGCCAGACCATCGAGCATGACCTGCCCTACGAGACCGATTTCCTCAGACGCTACGATGAATTTCGCAGGCGCATCGAAGCCATGATCGACATGCCCGAACGCACTATCGACCTGCTGTTCCGCTTCCTCAAACAGAACGGTGGCACCCTCTCAAATCGAGCCCGAGAGAAGGAATTTGCGGCGCTGACGGAGGCGGAAGTGCAGCAGATTGAAGAGGCTTACAAATCGGCTTTCGATATTCATACACCAGCCTGAAGCGGATTCCAGAATGCGAAATCACAGATCGCAAATGCAGGCTACTAATATGCAATGCAAAACCGAAAACTGCCGAAAATTTCTTTCGTATCACCAACGTGTCAGGGGTAGAGGTGAGACGGTAAATGAGTAAATACTGTATGAAAACATGACTCGTCTGACCAAAATAAATTATCCAGTCGTTGATTTGTTCGCCGGTCCAGGCGGGCTGGGCGAAGGCTTTGCCTCAGTGTGGAACAGTAACAGCTACATCTTCCGCTCTGAAATTTCGATTGAACAGGATCAGTTTGCGCACCGGACGCTTCTGTTGCGACACTTTTTCAGGTGCTTTTCCCCTGGCGAAGTGCCGGTGGAATACTATCGTTATCTCTCCGGAGAGCTGTCCCTGTCCGATCTGGCCGAAATGTATCCCCGTGAGTGGGCAAAGGCATCAGACTCGGCGTTGCATATATCTCTCGGCGACGCAACGCATGAGGATGTCCGGCGCCGGATTGCCGACAGACTGAAAGGCCGCAGTAAATGGGTTCTCGTTGGAGGTCCGCCGTGTCAGGCTTATTCGCTAGTGGGAAGATCGCGACGGGCGAATGATCCTGAGTTTGAACAGGACGAGAAGCACTTTCTCTACCGCGAATACCTGAGGATCATCACCGACCACAGACCGCCTGCGTTTGTGATGGAGAATGTGAAGGGCCTGCTCTCCGCAAAGGTGAACGGCGAACCGGTTCTGCAGAAGATACTGGCCGACCTCTCGCATCCGAAGCAGGCGGTCGGCAGCTCGGACAATGGTCTCGCCTACCGCCTCTATTCCCTAAGAGTCGGACTCGAAACTCATGGAGCGCGGGCCAGACGTCTTGCGAGGAGCATGACGGAGGCGGCGTGCAGGAAGGCTTCAGCCGAGGCGA
>NZ_JBRJGW010000064.1:0-6516 GCF_053628695.1 Amorphus sp. MBR-141 | reverse complement strand
TTCCGGGGCATGGAGCGTCGGCCTGTCTCGTTGATCCGACCCCCTATGAATCACGCAACAGACGCCTTGGGAATCCTTCTCAAACGCGCTCTTAGTGCGTCAGCCTCCCGGAAATAAGGGGACACGACGCCGTTTGCGGTAAGCCGCATGCCGCATGCGGCTTCGATCGCGGCGAGAATGTCATCAATTGCACAGTTTTCGTTATTGGCGTACCCTATAAGGAGAAGAAGGAGGGTACCGGTGATGAATGTGTCTATTGGCGATCGCTGGCAAAAATTCGTCGAGGAAGCCGTTCGGCAGGGTCGCTACGGCTCGGCCAGCGAAGTGGTGCGGGAAGGCCTGCGGCTGGTCGAGGAACGGGAAGCCAAGCTCAGCGCTCTGCGTGAGACCCTGGCCGCGTCGATCGCCGGCGGCGGTGATGTGGGCGACGACGAGCTGGATGCGGCTCTGAACGCGAAGGCGGAAAGCCTCGCCAAGGAAGGGTTCTGATTTGGCGCGTCCGAAATAAGCGCCGCGGTCGAGAAGGTGGCGAGGGAGCACCAAGCCGACCCAAACGTGCCCCGGCTGGGCCTGGTACCCACCGAATATGTAAATCCCCGACCACAGAAAATGCCAAAGCTTGCTACAATCTGTGTTCGGTCCCATAATAGAACAAAAGGAGTACAATCATGAACCTGAACGTATCCCTGACCGACGAACTGCACCAGTTCGTCAAAGCCAAGGTGGAGTCAGGACGTTACACATCCTCGAGCGAGGTCGTCCGCGAGGCACTGCGCCTGCTGGAGAAGTACGACCAGGCCGAAGCCGACAAGCTGCGCTGGCTGCAACAGGCCTACCAAGACGGCCTCACCAGTGGCGACTTCACGTCTTTGGACCGTGAAGCCATCAGCGCCGAAGGGCGCAAGCGCCTTGCAGCGAAAGACTGAGCTGCATGGCCTCAATTGTCTATTCCGGGTTGGCTCGCGCCGACCTGGCCGATATCCGATCGACCAGGATAATAGTGTCAAATAGTGTTAGTCACTAATTATCACTATATGGTATAAGGGGGAAGGAAGGAGGCCAGCCATGAAACCATCCGGCCAAATGACCCTCAGCCTGACCAAGGAACTTGAGCAGTTTGTGCGCGAGCAGGTGCGCCGCGGCGCGTTTGCGTCAAGCAGCGAGTACGTGCGCGACCTGGTGCGCGAGCGCTACCTGCAGGAGCGCGACCGGGAAGGTGCGCTCAAGGCGCTCGAGGAGGCCCTGACGCGCGGTCTTGCCGATGTCGAGGCTGGTCGCACCATGCCCATGGACGAGGCGTTTCGCCGGCTGCGGACGGAGCTGGGCCTGACGGAACAAAGTCATGACGAATGAAGGTCGTGATCACGCAGGCCGCATGGGACAACATGCTGCACATCGGCGCCTGGATCAAAAGCGATAACCCCGCCCGCGCCGACACCTTCGTCGCCGAACTCCACGCCCAATGCGAAGCCCTCGGACACGCCCCGAAGGGCTATCCTCTTGTTCCTGGATGGGAACACCTGGGCATCCGCCGCCGCCCGTTCGGCGACTACCTGATCTTCTACCGCATCGCGCATGAGCGCATAGAAGTGCTGCACGTGGTGCACGGCGCCAGGGCCTACGAGCGCATTCTGTTTCCGGACGCGTAGAAAATCTCCGTCCTCTACTAGAGCATGGCCTGCTTGAGCTGCCAGCGATAAGCACATTGGAGTTCTAATCGGCTCAGATAGATCCCACCCGAAGGGTCCATGCACGACGTGGGATAATGAATAGTGGCAATTGCGTCTTCAGCACAGCCCGTGACCCCAAAGACGGCCAGAAACCTGCCGTTTCCCAAGGTTCCGATCCCACAAATGCGTTCATCGGAGCGGCCCGGGGTAATTCCAATGCCATCCGCTATGGCACCCGGCAGCGGACCAATTCCCTCATGTGGGACTGGAATCTGCCCGAGGGGGAGTTGCTTTCCTTGCACCGCAACACGGTGTCTGCTACCTATTTGTGCAATAAATATTAGTGCACTATGGATTGTTGATGGCACCCTCTACTAACACCGTCACCTCTGAGTTTCTGGAGGCAATGACGAAGGTCAGCCGTAAGCTCCGGACCACCTTCAATGCCAGGGTGACGGCGCACGGCCTGACCTATCCGCGCGCTCGGGCGCTGTTTCGGCTCGCCAAGCGACCCGGCATGACCCAGACCGAACTCGCCTGCGAACTGGAACTCGAGCAGCCGACGCTCGTGCGGCTGCTCGACCGCATGGCGGCGCTGGATCTCGTCACCCGGGTTCCGGCCGAGAACGACCGGCGCGCCAAGAGAATTGAGCTGACCGCCCACGGGAAAGGGCAGGCGGCGCTGGTGCAGCGGCTGGGGAAAGATATCCGCGAGGAAATCTTTGCCGGCGTGAACGACAATGAAATGCGCGCGGCGGTTGACCTGTTCGAGCGGCTCTCGGCGCAGCTCGAACGCATGGGCGAGCAGGCCGAACATGTCTGAGGGACCATTTCCTTCCCGCTCCGAAACGAACGAGAGCGATAGGACGCTCCTGGATCAGGCTCCGGCCGCGCCGCAGCGCGAGGGCGATCCCTCTCCCAATGGGCGGACGATGGGCGACGCCGCTGCGGCACCCGCGGCACCGCCGGGCCGGCCGGGAATGCCAGGAATGCCGCCGTTCGTGCCACGCCCGCCGCTGATCACCGCGGTCTACATGCTCGCCTCAACGGTGATCGCCCTGACCCAGGGTCTCGGGATGAGCTTCATCTCGACCAATCTGACCCAGATCGCCGGTCCGCTCCAGGCGACGAATATGGAGGCGACCTGGCTGATGGCGGCCTATCTGGCGCCGAACGTCTCCCTCAGCCTGATGCTGTTCAAGGCGCGCGCCCAGTTTGGAATCCGCAACTTCGCTGAGGTGTCGATCGTCGTCTACGTGCTCGTCAGTCTCACGCACCTGTGGGTGAGCGACTACCAGACGGCACTCGTCGTGCGGTTCGTCGCAGGCGCCGCAGCGGCGCCGATGTCGTCGCTTGGCTTCCTCTACATGCTCGAGTGCCTGCCGCCGCAGCGCAAACTGAACGTCGGTCTGTGCTTGGCGTTGACGGCGCTCGGCCTATCGATGCCGGTGGCGGGACTGATCTCCCCCGGCCTGCTCGACCTCGGCGGCTGGCACGCGCTCTACGTGTTCGAGATGGGGCTCGCGATGGTCGCGCTCGGACTGATCTATGTGCTGCCCTTGGCCTCTCCGCCGCGCGCCAAGGTTATCGGCGTGCTCGACATCGTGAGCTATCTGCTCGTCGCCGTCGGCCTCGGCGCGTTCGCCGTCGTCTTCACCACCGGCAAGCTCTACTGGTGGGGCGAGGCGCCATGGCTGGGCGTCCTGATGGCGGTCGGCATCGTGGCGATCACGGCGATGGCGGTGATCGAACTCAACCGCGACACGCCCCTCCTCGACGTGCGCTGGTTGACGTCGCGCGAGATCATCCATTTCACAGGCACGCTGCTGGTGTTCCGGATCATCCTGTCGGAACAGTCGAGCGGCACCGTCAACTTTCTGCGCCAGATGGGGCTCGCCAACGAACAGATGGCGGGCCTCTACTGGGTGATGCTCGGCTCGGCTGTGCTGTCCGGCCTGGTCTGTGCGATAATTATGAAGCCGGGCCGCGAGTCCCTGCTCCACGCGGCAGCGCTGGTCCTGTTGATCGTCGGGTCCTATCTCGACAGTTCGGTCACCGTGCTGACCCGGCCAGAGCAGATGTATGTCAGCCAAATGCTGATCGGTTTCGCCAGCGGCCTCTATCTTCCGCCGTCGCTGGCCGTCGGGCTGATGTCAGCCTTGAAGCGTGGCCCCAACTACATCCTGAGCTTCATCATTGTGTTCCTCACCACCCAGAAGGTGGGGGGCATCCTCGGCAGCGCGCTGTTCGGCACGTTCGTCGCCCGCCGCGAGCAGTTCCACTCGCATGCGATCGTGCACCACCTCGTCACCACGGACCCGCAGGTGGCGCAGCGCCTCAGCCAGTTGACCAGTACCTACGGGCGTGTCATCGCCGATCCCGTGCTGCGCAGCGCGGAGGGGGCGGCTCTGCTGGCCTGGCAGGCGACCCAGCAGGCCTATGCGCTGGCCTACTCCGATGCCTTCCTCGCGACCGCCATCCTTGCCGCCTTCGCGCTCGGCGGCCTGATCGTCGACGAGACGATCGAGCGCCTCTTCAAGACCCCGTCTGCCATCCCTGCCGCGGCCTGACAGATCGACCCGCATGACCAAGATCTTTCGCTCTTTCGCCACTCTCCTCGCCCTCGCGATCGGCGCTGCCGGCGTTCTGCTGGTTCTGTTCGCCTGGAACCTGCCGCCATTCCACGGCTCGGTGGAGACCACCACCGACGCCTACGTCCGGGGCCAGGTCGCGCTGCTGAGCCCGCAGTTCTCCGGCTACGTTGTCGACGTGCCGGTGCAGGACTACCAGCATGTGAAGGCCGGCGACCTGCTGGTGGCACTCGACGACCGGATCGCCGTCCAGAACCTCGAGAAGGCCAAGGCGGCGCTCGCCAAGGCGAAGGCCGACCTCGACAACTCCGAGCAGTCCGAACGGACGGCCGAGGCCGGCATTGCTTCCCGGCAGGCGCAGCTCGAAGGCGCCCAGGCGGCACTGGCCTCCGCCGCGAACGACTGGCAGCGCAAGCAGTCCCTGCAGAAGAAGGGCATCGTCACCGAGAGCGACGCCGACAAGAGCCGGTCATCGTTCGATCAGGCCACAGCCGCGGTTCACGCGGCAGAGGCGGGGCTCGATTCCGCCCGGCAGGAACTTGCGGGCATCGTCACCGCCAGGGCGTCGCTGCGCGCGACCGTCAAGTCGGCGGAAGCGGGCGTGCGCCTGGCCGAGATCGACCTGGAAAACACGAAGATCCGGGCTCCGTCCGACGGGACGCTGGGCGAAGTGAGCGCCCGCGTCGGCCAGTATGTCTCGACCAGCTCGCAACTCGTGGCGCTGGTGCCGGACCACACGTGGGTGGTCGCCAACTACAAGGAGACCCAGCTCGCCGGCATGGCCGTCGGACAAAAGGTGCTGTTCACCGTCGACGCTCTTGGCGATGCGGAACTCACCGGCCGTATTGAGCGGTTCGCCCCGGCCACGGGCTCCGAATTCAGCGTGCTCAGGCCCGACAACGCGACCGGTAACTTCACCAAGATCGCCCAGCGACTGCCGGTCCGCATCGCGATAGACCCCGGCCAGCCGCTTGCCGAGCGGCTCGTTCCTGGCATGTCGGTCGTGGCCCGGGTGGACGTCGGCGCAAACGCCGACGGGGCGCTGGCGACGGCGTTTCCGGCCGGCCGCATCGCCGCGACCGCACCTGTGGATGCCGAACTGCGATAGCGGCACGGCGCATGGCTGCCTCCGCCATCGAGTTTTCCGACCCTTGTCCGGGGATTTCGTGGCCGATGGCTTCGCGCGCCTGCGCGCCGCTCGGTTGGGCGAGACGCCCTGCGCGCCTGTCGGGGAGGGCGCCGCGACGGCCTTGCTCGCTCTCTACCAGAGCATTCTGGCTTGTGCGCAGCAGGATCCACCCGACGGCGCTCGAATCGGTGATCTCCGAATTCGTCGACAAACCGGAGGCCCGCGATGGAACCAGAAGACTTCCGGAATCGCTATATTGCCATCTGGTCATCCGACCCCGAGCAGAGGCGCCCGGAACTCGAAGCCCGTCTGCAGACGCTGCGATCATAATTGACGGTCGCTCTGCAATCTCTATTTTGGGTGGGTTTGGGGGGCACCTCCGGCCGATAGTAGGATATGGGAGTTTCAAGTGCCGAGACTCAAGGTAAGAAATTTTGTCCTTGCAATCAGTGTTCTGGCAATTTTAGGCAGCGCGGCAGCCTCTCAGGAAACGCCAGCTCCTCGTGCGGACCTTCCCCCCCAAGGCAGCGTCAAGCTTTCACAGCTGGTCGCAGCGACCGAAGGGCGTGAAGGATTTTACGCAATCAAGAGTATTTTGTACTCCAAAGGGGAATACGAGGTCGTGTACTATATGAGCGACGGAGCCGAAGTGAGGCTGAATTTTGATGCCAAGACCGGCGAGGTTCGACCACCCAAAAGCGGAGGACTGTTCGGAGGATGAGAAGGACCGGCGGCTTCCTGCATCAAGCCTGCCGATACCATCCTCAACAGCTTGGCTGCATCATCTATCTGAGTCAGTGCCCTGGTGATTAGCAGGGCAAGTCAAGCGGGACCGTTGCCCAGTATCCTTGCTGGCCCATGCAGGAACCAGCCCAATGATGGCTGAAGGGCTCTCAGCGGGCGACTACCGACGGCTCGTGACCATGATCCGCGTGCTCGGCCAGGCCGGGCTTAGACCCACTTTGGCGCGCCTCGGCCTGATCCGGGTCCGGAAGGTTGAGTCAATTGACCCAGGTGCCGAGGCCGAGGCCTTAGAGCGCGTTTGAGAAGGATTCCCAAGGCGTCTGTTGCGTGATTCATAGGGGGTCGGATCAACGAGACAGGCCGACGCTCCATGCCCCGGAAG
>NZ_JBRJGW010000063.1:0-6935 GCF_053628695.1 Amorphus sp. MBR-141 | reverse complement strand
CACCTTACCCTGGCGCCGTGTCGGCACATCCGCCGGCCCTAACCGCCGGACTCTAACTCTACGCCCCGGCCACCTCGATGGGGCAGGCCAGAAGGCTGCCTCGCCTCCGTGACGGATATCGGCACCGGTGGCGGCGACGAAGGCTTCGGCGTTTGCGACGGGTGCGAATCCCTCGCCTGCTGAGGGAACGTCGGCCGGGGCCGGCTCCCATCCGTCCACCTGGTCGGCGTTGAAGACGATGTTGGCGCGGGCCACGCATCGGCGCTCGGGGGATGCGGTGTCAAGCTGGTTGGCGGCATCGTCGGGCTCGACGGTGAGGTCCTTGTAGAACACGGTCATGGTGCCTTTCTCGCCCTTGCGCACCTGAGCGCCCTTGGCGGTCCACTGGCGGTAGGTGCCCCATTCGGGCCGGGAGAAGCCGCGTGTCTCGGCTGCCACCCACAGGGCGAGGATGTTGATGCCGCGGTAGGGTTTGGCCGTTGCGATGTTCACCGGGCGGGAGAGGGCGCCGCCTGCGCGATGCCAGGGCATCTGCCAGGCATCGGTTCCGGCTTCGATCGCGGCCACGATCGTGTTGGTGATGGTGGCGTGCACATCGGTGCGGGGTTTGGTCTTTGTCATCGGTCTGTCCTCCTTGGGTCTCTCTGGCCGCTCGCGTTTCGAACGGCCTTGCGATGGCCTCGAACAAACCGGGGCCTCAGAGCCGGCCGGCGCATCCGAAGGACCGCAACGTGAGAGGAGGACAGCGCAGCCGTTGCGACCGGGCGGCGGCCCCGGTCAGAGCTGCCATCTGGGGGCAAGGCCGAAAGATGCGGGCGTCTTGACCAGAGAGACGGAGGACGGACCGGGGAGACAAAGACATCCGCCGACGGAGTGCCTGACACGCCACCCCGACCATTCGGCGCCATCACCGCAGCCGGAGCCCTGTCAGGAGACTGTCAGGAATCGCCGCCGGACATTTGCGACCCCGCCCATAAAGCATCACGGGTCACCGGCGTGGCGGACATCATCCGCCGACCCGAACGGGAATGCGGCCCCCGGGGATCCCCCTGGGCGCCATGGCTTCGCGCAAACGCCGGATCACAACCGGTTCGACGTGCGGAGGAAAAGACACATGCGGTTCGCGTTCAAAGGAGTTTGCCTGGCCCTGTTGCTGATGCCAGCAGCGGCGCTCGCCCAGGAGGCCATGTACGGCACCAGCGGTATGGCCCGTGGCCAGGCCGGCATCGCCCGGCTCCAGGCGCTGACGACGAAGCTGAAGGCGGACCTCGTCGCCAAGGACACCGAGCTGGAGGGCCGCATCGAGGCGATTGCAGAGGACGTGAAGGCCATCTCCGACTGCGGTGATCAGGGACGCCTCTATGGGGACGGCCATGCCAAGGCCAATGGCAACGGCTGCATCGAAAGCCTGACGGTCGACGCCGACGGCAACATCGTCGGCAAGGCGGACGTGATCGCCGAGGGCGACATGCAGGCCACGGATCTCAGCCTGAGCGGGAGCGCAACCATTGTCGGCAACGTGGACGTCGGCGGCAAAGTGGATGCTGCCGGCGGCGTGAAGGTCGGGTCAGCGACCGAATGCGGCGCCGACACGGCCGGCACCATCCGCTACCTGGCGGTCGACCAGACCCTGGAATTCTGCGACGGCGCCGGATGGGTGTCTCTCAGGCCGTCGTTCGGCTGGTACACCTCGAACTGGACCGGCTGCTCGACCGCATGCGGGGCGGGGACCCAGTCCCGTTCGGTGGAATGTCGCAACACCGGCGGCCTTGGGGTGGAGGGCAGCTACTGCAGCGATACCCCGCCGTCGACCAGCCAGGCCTGCACGGAGGTGTCGGGCTGCTCGTTCAGCTGGACGTACAGCGACTGGGGCAGTTGCGACGCCAGCCCCAGCTGGGCATCCTTCGGCAGCTACGGCAGTTGCTCGCGCAGTTGCGGCGGTGGCCAGAAATGCCGCTACCGCAGTTGCTTGAACAACGGCGGGACCCAGACCCGCACGGCCCAGTGTCGCCGCAGCGACGGGACCACGGTGGCCAACAGCTATTGTAGCGGCACGCCGCTCACCAGCCGCAGCTGCACCGCCGCATGCAGTGGGTCCAACAGCCAGTGCTCCAGCTGCAATACACAAAGCTGCTGCTCGTCCGACTTCAAGCGCCTGTTTTACTGCGACGGATCCCCGGTGAAAAATTGCCCAGCAGGTTATGCCGAGCAGGCTCGGGTG
Organism: Amorphus sp. MBR-141; assembly: GCF_053628695.1. Lineage (NCBI taxonomy): Bacteria > Pseudomonadati > Pseudomonadota > Alphaproteobacteria > Hyphomicrobiales > Amorphaceae > Amorphus > Amorphus sp. MBR-141. Next base: position 4,714 of record NZ_JBRJGW010000063.1, on the reverse strand, counting down.
CGGGAGCAGAATCCCCAATACTACAATACATGCATTCAGAACGGCGGTTGGGTTATACGCCTCGATTGCTACAAACGCTGCTAATATGAAAGTTCATCGATGTGTTGTTCTCCCATAGATGCTTTGCAAGTTTCGCGCTATGCGCGAGCCTTATCCCAACCTTCGCTGAGGCGCAGCAATACTCCGCACGCGGCACCACGGCGAACACGGAGATGAGCGCCCTGCGCACCCGCATCGACAGCGGCCTCACCATCGTGAACGCCAAGATCGACGTGACGCAGGTCCAGCTGGAGGAGTTCAGGATCGAGGTGACGAACCGGCTGACCCAGATCGAGACCCGCATCGATCAGCTGGCCTCGCAGGTCGCATCGAACAGCAGCAGCATCAGCAGCCTGCGCAGCAGCGTGTCGAGCCTCAGGAGCTCGGTGACGAACATCAGCGGCGGCTCGTCGTCCTCGTCCTCGTCTTCGTCCTCGTCATCAGGGGCCGCGTCCCAATCCTGCGGCTATCACTATGGCGACTGGTACGATGCCGATGGCACCAAGGGCGCCAGCGTGTGCCACAAGATCGGCACCGACATCCAGCGCCGCAATTGCTACGATTGCCAGGGGCGGCAGGCCACCTACAACCAGTGCGGCGGCTATTGCGCCTACGACAAATGCAGATGAGCTCTGCGAGGGCTCGCCGACGGTATTGCGCGGAACGCCATTCGCGGGGGCACCGACCGCTACTCGTCCGCGCGCACGCGGTGGAAGTAGGTGACGTTCACCCGCTTGGACGCCTTGAAGTACCAGATCAGCAAGCCGCCCTGGACAAGCCCGATCAGGCCCCCGGCGATCGCACTCATCTTGCCGGCCTGGACCGGCGCCAAGAGGCCCGCGGCCACCGAGTTGATCACGGCCACCACCATCGTGACGTAGAGCATCTGGATAACGTAGGCGGGAAACCGGCTGTCCTTCAGGAAGCCGGCGAGCGCGATCAGGGCGTAGATCAGACCGAACACGATGCTCAGGATCGTGGAGACCGGCGCATAGGCGCCGTAGAGCGCGCGCATCTCCGAATAGGTGAATAGCGACACGAGCGAATTGAGCGCGCCCAGCGCCATCAGGATCAGGATGACCAGCAGCCATCCCTTCACACCATAAAGCCGGTGTGCTTTGGCGTCGTCTTCGCTCAGCTGTTTCCAGTTGGTCATTTGCTCCTCCACGGTGTCGGTGAAAAAATCGTCGTCGTCAGAGACCCTGTCCGGGACGTCCGGTCGGTCGTCATGCGCCGAGCTCGCGCAGTCGGGACTCGATGGTCGACCGCTGGGTCGCATCGGCGGGGTCGGCCAGGCGTTTGCGGAGGCTTGCGACGAGCGCGTCCTTCGCCCGACGGGGTCGCACCACGGCCGCAATGGCCATGATCCCCACAACGATCGCAATCAGTGTGAGCGCTCCCACGGCCACGCCCCACTCGCCGAGCTGTTGGTGAACCCGGTCGGAGTACCGCAGCGCAAAGGCTGAGGTTTGAGAGATCTTGTGCAGGAGCAGGACCCAGCCGAAGACGGCGGCGACCCCGAGTGCCGAGGCCACCCCGGTGACGACCCGCGTTCCGGCCCGCTGGGTCTTCCAGGTCAGGTAGGCCGCCTCGTCGTTGTTCGTGGCTCCGGTCATCCGGGTCCCCCAAGGCTTGCAACGTCTGACGAGGGTCGGGACGGAGAGCAGGCCGCAGCCCAAGCCTCCGGAGCGCCCGACGCACTTCTTCCGCATGGCCGTCGTGCTCGCGAACAGCCGTCGGTGTCTGTCTTCGCGGGACGGCGGCATTCTGCCGGCCCCGTGAGGCGCAAAGCCGCAGCGATCCCGACAGGGCTCCAAAGCCGACGTGGCGCGCGCGCCACACCCCCTCCCGCCAAAGCTGCGACAGAATGTTCAATTCGGTCGCGCGCGCCCGGCTTGGGTTGTTACGATTCAGTCAACGGAAACAGCAGCTTGGGGGGATGGCGCCTTCGTTTATGCGCGAGGCCATATGGAGTGGAGTCTCTATGACGGGACCGGTCACCGAAAATATCTGAGCGACGGGGAGCGGGCGGCGTTCATCAAGGCCGCGGCCCGTGACGTCGGGCCGGTCTTCACCTTCTGTCTCGTTTTGAAGGAGACCGGCTGCCGGATCTCCGAAGCCCTGGAGCTGACGCCGGACCACATCGACATGTCCGCCGGCATCATCATCTTCCGTAGCCTCAAGAAGCGCCGGGAGGACATCCACCGGGCCGTACCCGTCTCAGCCAAGGTGCTGTCAGCGCTTCAGCGCGTGCATGACATCCAGAGCCGGCAAAGCGACGCTGAGCTTCGACAAGCGCGCCTCTGGCCGTGGCATCGGGCCACGGCTCACAGGTACGTCACGACAGTGATGCGAAAGGCGAAGATCGTCGGTCCGCATGCGACCGCCAAAGGCCTGCGCCACGGCTTCGGCGTCGCGGCCCTCAGCCGGGGCGTGCCGATCAACCTGCTGCAGAAGTGGCTCGGTCACGCGTCGCTGTCGACCACGGCCATCTACGGCGATGCCGTCGGTGCGGAAGAGCGCAAGATGGCCCGCAAGATGTGGGACGAATAGTTCCCCGAGAGGGGTTGACCGCTGCAACAGAATTGAACATTCGGTCGCAGCCTTCTTAACACCCTCGAATTGTTAGAGAAAGCGGCGTTTGCGCGACGCCGGGGCACGGTGTCCTGCTGCATCTGCCAGGACATTGCCATCGCGGATGTCTGGTCTGGCGATTGCGTCCGATCGATCGCCGGCTCCCCCCAAAAGGGCGAAGGCGCCGTTCGGTATGCGACGGTCGCAGCGGGCATCGACATCGCGTGGCCACGGTCATGCTATCCCCGATTGGTTTCCGCACCTTGTGGTTGCGGCTCGACTCGGCCATCGTAGCTGGTCGGCAGGGTGTAATTGGGGGGCCGTCGACATGCCGATCAAACGGAAGCTTCGGTATTGGGCGCTCGTCGCGCCGCTTCTCGCCTTCTTCATCCTGAGCGCCGTAATCCGCCCGGGCCACTTGGGCTCCGTCGGCGCCGTGCTGCTGCTGGCGACCGGCCTCTATCTCGTCTGGGCTGGCGCCTATTGGACGCTGCTGCAGATCGTTGCTTTCCTCGAGAAGCACGACCCGGCCGGCTCTGTCGGAGAGGAAGGTGGCTGGCAGGCGCAGATTGGTGCGGCTGCGCACCATCTGAAGTCAGGTGCAGCGCGGGTCTTCGAGAGGCTTGGGGATCTCGGATCCAGGCCCCAGCAAGCTCGCACGCGCACACCCCCGTCCGCGACGCGTAAGCCTGTCTCTGGCGCCGCGGATGAGGTTCCCGACGAGGAGACGGATCTGCTCTGGGCCGGCCATTCCCATGGCTTTCGGGCGATCGAAGATGTCGACCGGCGGTTGAGCCCGGGCGTGTCGGCACCACCCCGGAGCTTGCAGGGTGTGCCCGCAGCCCATGCGGATGTCGTCCAAGCGATCGAGGAGTTCCGCGACGTCCTGAAGACCAAGAACAAGGCCTTCTATCGGGCAAGCTCGCACTATGTCGACGCGGTTCTCCGACGGGATATGAACCTGGCAAATCGGTACCTGAAAGATCTGATCATCCCCAATGCGCCGAAAGACCTCCACGATCGGATCATGCACGCCGGCGGCGGGAGCAAATTTGCCGGCGGCATGGACTTGCGTCGCGCCGGCCTGGTGATCCCCGAAGACGCGCGCATGCCGGATGCGATCTTCATCGGCGAGACGGATCCGGCAACCGTCAATCCGCCTGCCCCGATCGTTCACCAGGGTGAGGGCCATATCCTCACCATCGCCTCGACCGGTTCCGGCAAGGGACAATGCTACATCCTGCCGACCCTCATGACCTACGCTGGCCCAGTCATCTGCCTCGATCCCAAGGGCGAGAACTACCGCACCACGAAGGGGCAGCGCGACCTGTTTGGCCGCGTCTTCAAGTGGGCGCCCTTCGACCGCGCCGACGACACCGACTGCTTCAACCCCATCGACGCTATTGAGGACTGGGACGACGCCCGGGTCGTCGCCGATCTCCTGATCGCGCCCGCCGACAGCGGTGAGAAGCGCTTCTGGGATCAGTCGGCCCGGGACTTCGTGCGCGGGCTCATCATGTACGTGCGGACCCTTGAGCCCGAGCGACGCAACATGCGCGAAGTGGTCCGCATTCTCTATGCCAGCGAGGGCGAGCACGACGCTCTGCGTGAGCGCCTCGCCGAGAGCGACGACCGGATGCTCGTCGAGCTCGCGAACCAATTCGAGGTGATGGCAGACCGGATGTTCTCCAGCATCCTTCAGTCAGCCCGCGCCGAACTTGATGTCTGGCGCTCCGAGGCGATTGCAAAGACCACGTCCACCACCTCGGAGAGATGGCATGTGGGTCTGTTCGTCGCCAAGCTTCGCATGCACGAGGTGCAGATCGCTCTTGGCCAATCTCCCGGCCCTCTCGGCTACCAAGCCCAAAGGTACGCGGACGGCACCAAGCAAACCAACCGTGGCCCCTCCGACAGCGTCTTCTTCGTCATCCCGCCGGATCGGGTGCGCAGCTACGCCAGCGTCCTGAGGGTGCTTCTGGGCGCCCATCTGAATGCCTGGTCCCGGGCTGAGAGCGCGTTTGAGAAGGATTCCCAAGGCGTCTGTTGCGTGATTCATAGGGGGTCGGATCAACGAGACAGGCCGACGCTCCATGCCCCGGAA
>NZ_JBRJGW010000062.1:0-7311 GCF_053628695.1 Amorphus sp. MBR-141 | reverse complement strand
GGTCACCTTACCCTGGCGCCGTGTCGGCACATCCGCCGGCCCTAACCGCCGGACTCTAACTCTACGCCCCGGCCACCTCGATGGGGCAGGCCAACCGCGGCGGTCGCCTGATCGAAGGACGACCGGCTCTTGTCGGCGTCGCTCTCGGTCACGATGCCCTTCTTCTGCAGGGACTGCTTGCGCTGCCAGTCGTTCGCGGCGGAGGCGAGCGCCGCCTTGGCGCCTTCGAGCTGGGCCTGTCGCGATGCGATGCCGGCCTTGGCCGTCCGTTCGGACTGCTCGGAATTGTCGAGATCGGCCTTGGCCTTGGCGAGCGCCGCCTCGGCCTGCCCGAGCTTCTGGGCAGCGATCCGGTCGTCGAGCGCCACCAGCAGATCGCCGGCCTTCACATGCTGGTAGTCCTGCACCGGCACGTCGACGACGTAGCCGGACAGCTGCGGGCTCAGCAGCGCGACCTGCCCCCTCACATAGGCGTCGGTGGTGGTCTCGACCGAGCCGTGGAACGGCGGCAGGTTCCAGGCGAACAGAACCAGCAGGATGCCGGCGGCGCCGATCGCGAGGGCGAGGTAGGTGGCGGAGGATCGGAAGATCTTGGTCATGGCGGTTCGATCTGTCAGGCCGTGGCCGGGACGGCCGCCGGGGTCTTGAAGACGCGTTCGATGGTCTCGTCGACGATCAGGCAGCCGAGCGCGAAGGCGGCGAGGACGGCGGTCGCGAGGAAGGCGTCGGAGTAGGCCAGCGCATAGGCCTGCTGGGTCGCCTGCCTGGACAGGAGAGCCGCGCCCTCCGCGCTCCGCAGCACCGGATCGGCGAGCACGCGGCCGTAGGCGCCGGCGAGCTGGCTGAGACGGAGGCCGACGATCGGATCCGTCGTGGTCAGGTGGTGGACGATCGCGTTCGAGTGGAACTGCTCCCGGCGGGTGACGAAACTGCCGAACACGGCGCTGCCGAGGATGCCGCCCACCTTCTGGGTGGTGAGGAACACGATGATGAAGCTCAGGATGTAGTTGGTGCCGCGCTTCAGCGCCGACATCAGCCCGACAGCGAGCGCCGGCGGCAGATACAGTCCGCCCGCGAAGCCGATCAGCATCTGGCTGACATACATCTGCTCCGGACGGGTGAGCACGGTCACCGAACTGTCGAGATAGGACCCGATGATCAGCAGGACGAGCGCCGCGGCGTGAATCAGGGGTTCGCGCCCGGGCTTCATGATCGCGGCGCAGAAAAGGCCGGACACCACGGCGGAACCGAGCATCACCCAGTAGATGCCGGCCATCTGTTCGTTGGCGAGCCCCATCTGGCGCAGGAAGCTGACGGTGCCGCTCGACTGTTCCGACAGGATGATCCGGAAGACGAGCAGCGCGCCGGTGAAATGGATGATCTCCCGCGACGTCAGCCAGCGGACGTCGAGCAGGGGGTTTTCGCGGTTGAGCTCGATCACCGCCATCGCCGTGATGGCCACGATGCCGACCGCGAACAGGACACCCAGCCACGGCGCCTCGCCCCACCAGTAGAGCTTGCCGGTGGTGAAGGCGACGGCGAACGCGCCGAGGCCGACGGCGACCAGCAGGTAGCTGACGATGTCGAGGACGCCGATGACCTTGGCGCGCGGCGGCGAGGCCAGCGGCAACCAGTAGATCAGCCCGAGCGACACCATCGCGAGGCCCATCTCGAACACGTAGAGCGCATGCCAGCCGCCGAGTTCGAGCAGGCCGGGCGAGAGCAGCCCGGCCACCGGCGTAGACAGGCCGAGCGCCATCAGCGCCAGACAGAGACCGACGTTCAGCTTCCTCTGCGGCGGCACGCATTCGAGCATGTAGAGGAAGGCGAGCGATGACATCGGCGCCGCCGCGGCGCCTGCGAAGAACCGCACGACCAGCGCCGTCTCGTAGTCGCTCACCCACAGGTGCGTGAGGCTGACCAGCACATAGACGACGATCGAGACCTCGGCGAAATTGCGGATGCCGAACTGGGCGCGCGCCTTGAACAGCAGCAGGCTCAGGGAGACGTTCGGCGCCAGATAGGCCGCCATCAGCCAGGTCGCCTCCATGTTCGTCGCCTGAAGCGGGCCGGCAATCTGGGTGAGGTTGGTCGAGATGAAACTCATCCCGAGGCCCTGGGTCAGGGCGATCACCGTCGAGGCCAGCATGTAGGACGCGATCACGAGCGGATGGCGCGCCACGAACGGGGCCATGGCGGACGGCCCCTGCGGCGCGGGCCGGGGCTCCGCGGCCGCGCCGCCCCCCGGCGGCGCCGCAGCGTCGGCGGGAGCTTCGCCCGGAGGCGAAACGTCTGCGGCCGTGACCTCCCGCAGACGCGGCGCATCCGGTTCCGGTACGGCCGGTGCCCGCTCGAGGAGCAGCTCGGTCTCGGCACCTTCGGAACGGAAGGGGGCGGGTGCCTCAGACATGCTCGACCGGCTCACCCATGCGCTCGAGCTGCGCGGCGATCCGATCGAACAGGGCGACGGCGGCGCGCAGGTCGCCATCCTCCAGACCCTCGAAGATCTCGTCGCGGATCTCTTCGCCCAGCCGCTGCACCAGCGCCGCCTGCTCTTTGCCATGTGCGGTCAGCTCGACCTTCTTGGCGCGCCGGTCGTTCTCGGCGGGCACCCGGGTGACCAGGTCGAGTTCGGCCATCCGGTCGAGAAGGCGCACGAGGGTCGGCTGCTCGAGCTCCAGCTCGCAGGCGAGTTCGGTCTGGGTCATGCCGGGTCGCTTGGCGAGCCTGAACAGCGCCCGGGCCCGCGGATAGGTCAGGCCGTGCGCCGTCACCCGCGCGTTGAAGGTGGTCCGCAGCTTGCGGCTGATCTTCGTCATCGCTTCCAGAAACTCGGAGGTGAGAGCGTTGGTGGACGGTGCCATCGACTTTCCATAGTGCACTAACTATTGCTGCGCATATAAATAGCGGACGATTTGTTGCAGTGCAAGAGGGCGCGCGTGATCACGCGGTCCCGGTCCCACCGATGGAGCCATTCTGCCGCGTTACCGCCTCCTTCTCCCTTGTTCGGGCGCCGGTCACTGGACATCCGCTGGCTTCCCCCAATTGAGCGATCCGGTTTGAACCATCTATTTGGTCGGCCTAACGCTGACCTCCGGCGAATTGGAGACAGCCACGCACGTGACAAAAACAAACTGATTGGTATACTTTCAGGAGAATCGGTCGGCACCATTGAGGGACCTATGCGATCAAGCGCTCTCACCGGGCTCGCGCTCTTCCTTTTCGCCTTTCCGTCGCAGACTTTCGCCCAAGACCCAGCCGACTCCTCGCCTGCCAAGCAGGCATCGATTTCAGTACATGCTCGGGAATGGGAGTTTCGGCTCGGTGGCGGCGCCTACGACACGGGCCCATTCACCGCCAATACCTTCTCGGGTGGAACGATCAATGTGGAAATTCTAGCTCCATCCCCGACTTTCCTTTCTGTGTTTGGCGCTCCTCGCCCCTATATCGGTGCAGATGTCGCCGTTTCCGACGACCCGATTAATATCTTCTATGCTGGCCTCAACTGGCAGGTCCAGCTCAATCGCATGTTCTATTTGGGCTTCAGCGTTGGAGGATCTTTCAACACCGACGACAAACACGCGGGAGACGACGGGCGTATCAAAGATCTCGGCGCGCCGGTGCTGTTCCATCTCCAGGCGAGCGCGGGAGTCGACCTGACGGAAAAGCTTGGACTAGAAGTTTATTTGAATCACGTCTCCAACGCGAGCCTCGCATCGGCCAATGACGGGCTCGAATCGACTGGAGCCCGGTTGGTCTACCGCTTCTGACTTGGTAGAATGCTCGGCTGTTGTTCGTCTCGATCAACAGTCGGTTCAGTCCGAGCCCTTTCCTTTGTTATGTTCTGCGTAGTCGGCACAGCCATCGACGATGGAGGAGCAAAGAGAGTCTTTGCCATCCGTCGAATTGTTGTCGCCTGCATAAGCAACCCGAATTACGCGGCCGGCCCAAAACTGCGCTTGGGTATGGCAGTAACCTCCTGAGGTAATTCCGACAGATCCCACCGCCGTGCGACGATCACCCCGGGGCCTGCCTCCTCGCCACCGGCTGCGCCGTCGGCCCGAACTATGAAGGAGCACCGGGCGTGGCACCCTATGCGCTCCTCAGTGTTCATTTACACGCGGATCCAAGGCAATGCCGCCGGCCTCTCCGGCCGCCAAGCGGTGGCTCGCCTTCGACGACCCGGAAATGGGGCGGCTCATCGAAACTGCTCTCGTCAACAACCCGAACGTCGCCATAGCGGAGGCCCGCGTGAAGCAGGCCCGGGCTCGCTATGCCGGCTCGCGCGCCAAGCTCCTGCCGAAAGGCACAGTCTTCGGACTCGGCGATCGCACCCGGATCGGGCTCGGGGACACGGATCGCGTCAACGATGCCCTTTAGAAAGCGGGAGCGGCCTTGAGCGAGCTGACCGAGACGAGCAACGCCGGCCTCCTGCCGACGATTCCGAACCACGTGACCAGCGACCCCCAACAGCACAGCCTTCGATGCGTCCTGGGAACTCGACATTTTCGGCGGGAACCGACGAGCGGCCGAAAGCGCTGCCGCCCGAGCCTAGGCCGCCGCCGCACTCACCGATGCGAAAGTTCAGCTCTCGGCCGATGTTGTTGAAGAAGTCGACGTCTGGGTTGAGGCGGCTGGGGCATTCGCCGGACGACGCGCGCTGCCGCCTTCCGTCAGGCAGGTGTTGGAGCCGGCATCTGGATAAGTTTGGCGAGCTTTCGGAGGTTCTGGGCAGCTGCAGCGAGATGGAACTCGTCGCGGGCGCCGTTGGGGCCGCGGAGTCGCAGTCGATCCAGCCGGAGAATGCGCTTGAGGTGGGCAAACAACATCTCAACCTTCTTGTGCTCGCGTCGGGAGGTGATCCACTCCTCCTCTTGGGCGATGGCGCGCGGGAGGTTGCGTGCTCCTTCATGGACTGAGCGCGGCACCTTCCGGGCCACGGCGCCGGGACAGCATCGCGGCTTGAGCATCCACGCATCGCAGTCGAGCTTGCTGGCCCGATAGCGGAAGAAGCCGTCGGCATGCGGCATGTCCGGATCGCGTCCGCCATAGGGTCGTGTTCGCTTCAACAGCTCCGGATCGATCGAAGGGTGCCCGATACCGCTATAGAACGGGCGAAGGCGAGTCCGAATATCGGTCAGGTCAACGAACCTGTCGATCGAGCGCACCAGATGGCCGGCCGGAACATGGCGCTCGACACTGAACTCGTAGAACAGCGCCTCCTGCGTCACCTGCCGATCGCCCATCATCGCTACGTCCTCCTCTGCTGATGCCGACTGAATCAGGACTTCTCACCCGCGGCAACACCGGCCTTTTTCAACAACATCGGCCGAAGCGGGCCAAGGCTATGTGAGCCTTCGAGGCGCTCAGAAGCAGCTGGCGATCGCCCGCCACTCGGTCGAGCTCCAGAACCAGAAGAAGAGCTATGGGCTCAGCCGGCAGCAGGAAGACGGTGGCACGGCTTCGAAATTCGATTTGGCCCGACCGGAAACCCAGCTCGGCAATACCCAGTCCCAAATCCCGATGATCGAGGCCCAGGTCGAGCAGGCGATGGGTCAGCTTGCCGTGCTCTGCGGTCTCGAACCGGGAGAGCTCGACAAATCTCTGGCGAAGCCGCGCCCGATCCCCTCGCGTCCGAAGCCTGTCATGGTCGGCGATCCGGCGGGGTTGCTTCGTCGGCGGCCGGACATTCGCCGGGCTGAACCCGGCTCGCTGCCAGCAATGCCCAAATCGGACAGGCCGTCGCAGAGTATTTTCCAAAGGTCTCCCTTGTCGGCCTCCGCGCGAGCACGGCGAAAGACGTCGGAAACCTGTTCACGGCGGTTCACTCAGTGCGTTTGGCGGCCCGTCTCTCCAGTGGAATGTGCTGTCTTTCGGACGGGTCGATGCGCAAGCCGAGGAGCCAAAGGGCGCGTTTGCGGAGCACTCACCAACTACAGGCAGGTCGTTCTCGCCGCTCTTCAGGACGCTGAATCGTCCCTCAGCGAGTTCCGTCGTTGCCCCGAGATGTAATCCATCTCGCCAAAGCCTATCGCTCCGCCAGCGATGCTTCCCGGCTGATGGGCGACATGCGCGATGCTGGCACGGTGAGCGTGATCGACGTACTTGATGTCGAGCGCCAACGCCTCGACACTGAGCAGCGTCTTGCACAGGCGCAGGCGGAGCAGACCAACGCCTTTATGGCCTTGCAAAAGAGCCTCGGCCTTGTTTGGCAGGCTACGCCGGAGACGGTCGTCCCATTACCGCGTCCAGCCGAAATGGTCGCGAAGGAATGGCGAGCTCGGGACTGACTATGCGACCCTTGCCGTCAAGAACGCCCAAGCGCAAAGTCGAAGCCATGAGCAGACTCACTGACGAAATCGATGACCAGCTACGGGAGGCGCCGGTCGAAACTCCGCGCCGTGGACGACCGAAAAAAGGCGAAGGCGAACTCGTCACCGAACGCATTGTCGTAGCCGCCACAAATCTGTTCCTCGACAATGGCTTTGCTGAAACCAACATGGACACCATCGCCGTTGCTGCTGGTTGCTCGAAGCGAACACTCTACACTCGTTTCCCGTCGAAGGACGAACTGTTTGAGACGGTAATGCTCAACTTCATGCGGACACGTCTAAAGCTCTTGGAGCTTTCCACGCCATCCGGCTCCGTACTCTATGATCGCCTGACTTGCGCGGGTGAGACGTGCCTCGAACTCGCGCTTTCCCCCGCTGTCATTCAGCTCCATCGTCTTCTGGTATCGGAAAGTGCGAAATTCCCGAAGTTATCCCGGATATTCGAAGCCGTCGTATGGGAACCGGCACTCGCCTTTTTTGTCGGAATCCTCCAGGAGAGCCCGATCGGCAAAGGAAAGACCAAAGCGGAGTTGAGACTGCTGGCGGGACAGTTCGTCGCGCTCGTCGTCGAACGCCCCTTCCGGCATGTCGTCATTGGGCTGCTGCCGCCGAAGGTTACTCCTCAGATGCGCCGGGAGACGAAGGCGTCAGTCAAATTGTTCCTCGACGGCTGCGGACTCGGATGAGCCTCACCGATCCGATCGATATGTTGATCGCGGGAATGGCTCCAGATCAAGACCTTGCGCAAAATACTCCAGTAGGTTGCTGATTGGGTCTGGCAGATCCCGGGGAGCGAGTTTTTCGCAGACGCCAGAAATGGGCATATGCCGCCGGAACCGTGTTGATCGTCCGAAGTGTCCTTAAGATCTCTGCCGCGCAGAGCACTAGTGGATTGATCGGATCAAAGGAGTCCGCTTGGGGATTCCTCTGACGGCGCGGCCGTGCGAGTCTGACGTATGCGCAGCGGCATCTCCTTCAC
>NZ_JBRJGW010000061.1:0-7492 GCF_053628695.1 Amorphus sp. MBR-141 | reverse complement strand
CTAAATCCGAAATCCCCATAGCCCATCGCCTGGGGCCCGCGGGTTCCTTCCTCGGGGACTTTCGTACGCCTTTCGGCGCCCGAAACTCTTCACGAGAACGGACTGGCAGGTTCGGAGCCGCTGTCAGCGAAAAGCTGCCCTTTCACCACAAGGTGCGAGACCGACGAGTAGCTGACAGTAGCAGCTACGTTGGCAAAATTCATCACTTTCCCTGATGCCATTTATCAGAAATCATTAGTTCTCCTGATCCTTCGATGTGCCTAACCTTGGGCCAAGGGAAGGAAAGGACCATTGCGTGCGCGTCCTGAAAAACAGGTCGAAGGCCGAGGACACAGTGCACGCAACCACGCGCAGATCGCGATCCATCACGTCTTCCCCTTCATAGGGTCCGCAGCACCGAGGGTGTATCGGACGACTGCCGCCCCGGCCTTTCGCCGGGTCCGGTGTCGTGTGTGTGAGCGTAAACAGGAGGTCTTCATGGGTCGAGTGGCCGGAAAAGTCGCCATCATCACGGGTGCAGCCCAGGGCATCGGCGCGACCTACGCCCGCGCCCTCGCCGCCGAGGGCGCAGTCGTCGTCATCAGCGACATCCTGGACGGCAGCACCGTCGCAAAGGAGCTGACCGACGCCGGCCACAATGCCCGGTTCATTCACGCCGACGTCAGCGATCAGGCTTCCGTTCAGGCGATGGTCGATGAAGTGGTGAAGGTTCACGGGCGGATCGATATCCTAGTCTCCAACGCCGCCATCTACGCCTCGCTGAAGATCAAGCCCTTCCTCGAGATCGACCCCGACGAGTGGGACAAGGTCATGGACGTGAACGTCCGTGGCGCGTTCATCTGCGCCAAGGTCGTGGTGCCGGTCATGAAGCAGAACAACTACGGCCGAATCATCAACATCGCCTCCGGCACCGTATTCAAGGGCACCCCCGGCCTGCTGCACTACGTGACGTCGAAGGGTGCCATCATTGCGATGACACGGGCGCTCGCGCGGGAGGTGGGAGACAGTGGCATTTGCGTCAACACGCTGGCGCCCGGCCTGGTCCTCAGCGAGCAGGTGGTCGCGAACACAGAACTCCGGGAAACCCTGACGGGACCGATCATCGCCAGCCGCGCCATCAAGCGCGACCAGCATTCAGAAGACCTCATCGGACCGCTCCTGTTCCTGGCGTCGGATGACTGCGCGTTCATGACCGGGCAGGCCGTGGTGGTAGACGGCGGCTCGGTCATGCATTGACCGGGCCCATCCGCTCCAGACCTATCCGAGACGCTCAATCGAAACCAAAGGGAGGACTGAATGAAATCCGAACTCATGCGGGTCGTGGGCAAGGGCACGTTCGTTGCCGTTGCAGCCGTCGTGGCCATGTCGTTTGCGACCGCGACCGACGGCAGTGCGAAGGAATACCGGCTCGGGACGATCGTTCCTGCGGGTCATCTCTGGAACAAGGCCGCCCAGTCAATGGGCGACAAGCTGGAGGAGCGCTCGAACGGCGACATTACCGTCTCGCTGTTCCCGTCCGGGCAGCTTGGGGACGAGAGCCAGATGGTCCAGCAGCTCCAGACCGGCGCGTTAGATATGGCCTTCCTCACCATTGCCGACGTGTCCAACCGGGTTCCCGAGTTTGGTGCGCTCTACGCGCCCTTCCTCGTCGATAATGTCAGCCAGGCTAACGAGATACTAAGTGGCCCGACCGCGCAGGGCCTGCTCGAGCTGCTCCCCAAGCAGATGGGCGTGGTCGGCGTCGACTACGGCATCGCGACTATGCGGGAAATGATGTCGACGGAACCGATGGAGAGCATCGACGACCTGAAGGGCAAGAAGATGCGGATCACGCCCTTCAAGCCGTTCCGCGATTTCTACACCATTCTCGGCATCGCACCGACGCCGATGCCGCTGCCGGACGTCTACGACGCGCTCGCCAACGGCCAGGTCGACGCGATCGACATCGATCCCGAGCTGATCCTGAACTTCAAGCTCTACGATCGGGCCCCGCACCTGCTCCTGAGCAACCACGCCATGTTCCCCATGGTGGGCCTGGTGTCGGGCCGCGTGTGGGCCGGTATGTCGGAGGAGGACCGCGAGATGGTCCGCACAGCGATGCGCGAGTCCCTCGCCGAGCTGCGCCAGGAGTACGCCGAAGCCGAGCCGCAGATGATCGAGGACATCCGCGCGACGGGCATCGAGGTGAAGCCGGTCGGGCCCGACTTCTTCCCGGGCGTCGTGGAAAAGTGGGAGGAGATCTGGTCCGATCAGAAGCCCACCATCGACGCCCTGCGCGAGGAAGCCGCACAGTTTCAGTAGGGGTTTGCCGGCATCGCCGCCAACCCGGCGAAGATGCGATCCGCAGTCGGCCCTTGGGGCCGACTGCTTCCATGACAGAGGCAGCATGAGGGCGCTTCATTCCATCAGCGCGGGTATCGCCAAGGCCGAGATCACAGTCGCCTGCGTATTCGGTCTGCTTATCGCGCTGTTCATTCTTCTCAACGTCGTCACGCGAACGATGGGAACGTCGATCTTCTGGGTCGACGAGGCAGCGATTGCGTCAATGGTCTGGATGGCCTTCCTGGGCGCCTCCGCTTCGATCCACTATCGTTCCAGCGTCGCCGTGACGCTCATTCCCGATGCGCTGCCGACACGGGCCGCTGTCCTGGCCGGCAAGCTCGTCGATGTGCTGGTGCTCGTGTTCTTTGCGGTTCTTCTGGTTCTGACCTTCCACTGGTTCGACCCGCTGACGCTTGCACGGCTTGGCTTCGCCAAGGACGCGTTCTCAGGACGGACCTTCAACTTCATCTACGCCGAGACGACCACGACCCTCGGCTTTCCGAAATTCTGGCTCTGGCTGATCATGCCTATTTTCGCCGTCGGCAGCGCCATCCATGCCCTGTCCAACCTTCTCTCCGCCACGGTCGAAGCCTCCCCGGAGGATTTCGGCCTGACCGAGATAGACTGACGAAAATCAGGAGCCAGACTTGGTACCGATCAGCTTTGCGTTTCTGCTCTTCGCCGGCGTTCCGATCGCACTGGTTCTGGCGATGACCGCCATGGTCTACATCCTGACCAGCGGCAACCTCATCCTCTTTCAGTCCTTTCCGCAGCAGCTCTACGGCGGACTGGAGAAGTACGGGCTTTTGGCCATCCCGCTGTTCATGCTGGTGGGCGAGCTGATGAACGAGGGCGGGATTACCCGCCGCCTCGTCAACTTTGCCAGCATCTTCGTTGGCTCTCTGAGGGGCGGGCTCGCCTACATCAACCTCGTAGCCAACATGTTCATGGCAGCAATCATCGGGTCGACGAACGCCCAGATCGCCGTGATGGGCCACGTTATGATCCCGGAAATGGCGCGGCGCGGCTACGATCGGAACTTTGCCACCGCGGTCACCGCGGCCGGCGGCCTGATGTCGCCGATCATCCCGCCCTCGATGCTCTTCGTCATCTACGGCGTGCTCGCCCAGATCAGCATCGGCGATATGTTCCTCGCCGGCATCGTGCCCGGCCTGCTAATGGGCGCGTCGTTCATTGCCGCAGTGGCAGTCATGGGCTTCTTCTATGAATATCCGCGCGAGGAAGCGATGTCCCGCGCTCAGGCGATTCAGGCGATCCTGCAGGCCCTGCCCTCGCTCGGCATTCCGGTGGTCATTATCGGCGGCATCGCCGGCGGCATCGCGACCCCGACGGAATCGGCGGCGCTTGCTGCGATTGCCGCTGTGCTCGTCGGCCTCATCGCGCACGGCGAGTTCAAGTTCGGCCGTGTACCCCAGATGTTGGTTCGGCTCGTCGTCAATTCGTCCACGGTGCTGTTTCTCGTGGCGGCCGCCAACGTCTTCGGCTGGATCATCGTCTACGAGAAGGTGCCGCAGACGCTCGCCGTGCAGATGCAGCTCCTCACCGAGAACCCGTTCGTGTTCATGCTGCTTCTCAACGTGTTGCTGCTGCTCGTGGGAACCGTCATCGACGCGATTGCGGCGCTGATTCTCGTGGTACCGATCCTGCTGCCGATCGCTCAGTCGAGCTACGGAATCGATCCGTTCCACTTCGGCGTAGTCGTGTGCCTGAACCTCGTGATCGGCCTGCTCACGCCACCGGTCGGCACGGCACTGTTCGTCGCGGCCAATGTTTCGGGCTGTAAGCCGGCGGCGATCATGAAACCGCTGACGCCGTTCCTGCTCTGCTCGATCGCCATCCTCATCCTGATCTCCTGGCAACCGGCCCTGGTAACCGGGATCATCGGGCGATAGCCGGTGACCCGGTCGCGCGCGCCGGTGCCCGACGCCGTTTCCACCAATCAAGAAGCCTGAGGAACACCATGGACGCACGTCACTTCATCGCCGGCGGCTGGCAGCCGTCGGCCGACGGCCGCACCGGAACCTCCCTTAACCCCGCGACCGGCGACCGCCTCGGGATTTTCTCCGACGGCGGTGTCGCCGAAGTCGAGACGGCGATTGCCGCCGCGCGCCGCGCCTTCGACGAGACCCTCTGGGCCCACTCACCGCGCGACCGGCAGATGGTGCTCCTGCGCTGGGCCGACGCGATGGAAGCGCGCACCGACGCGCTCGCCCACTGCCTGACGCTCACCAACGGCAAGCCGCTCGCCCACTCGAAGGGCGAGATCGCCGGGGCTGTTTCCGAGATCCGCTACTATGCCGGCCTGACGCGCCACTTCCCTGGCTCCGCCATGGAAGTCGCGCCAGGCGAGTTCGCCACCATGATCCGCGAGCCGGCCGGCGTCGCCGGGCTGATCATCCCGTGGAATGCGCCGGCCGTGCTCCTGATCCGCTCACTCGCACCCGCCCTCGGCGCCGGCTGCACGACGGTGACGAAGCCGGCGCCGCAGACGGCGTTATTCTCCGCGATGGTGTTCGAGACGCTCGTGGGCATCCCCGGCCTTCCTGACGGGGTGGTGAACGTCTTTTTCGAGACCGGCCACGAGGGCGCGATGCGGCTCGTCGCTTCAGAGGATGTGGATACAATTTCCTTCACCGGCTCCACCAGGGTGGGCGAGGCGATCATGGTCGCCGGCGCACCCACGATGAAGAAGCTGTCGCTGGAGCTGGGTGGCAAGTCGTGCTGCGTGGTGCTCGCCGATGCCGATGTAGAGGCCATTGCCCCCAAGCTTGCCGCAGCCGCCACCATCATCTCCGGCCAGCAGTGCACCGGCGCGCGCCGTGTTCTCGTCCACGAGTCGCGCTACGCGGAGATGAAGACAGCACTTGCGTCGGCGCTGGCCGCCATCAAGGTAGGCAACGGCCTGGACGACGGCATCGGCATGGGGCCGCTCATCGACCAGCGGGCGCGCTCGACTGTCCAAACGGAAATCGAGGCGGCCTTCGATGCCTGCGACGAGGTGCTGCTTCGTGGCGGTATTCCCGACGGGGCGCCGGAGGCGAGCGCCTTCCTCACGCCGTCGCTCGTCGCCCAGCGCGACGAGAACGCCGCCTTCTGCCAGGAAGAGGTGTTCGGGCCACTGCTGGTGCTGGAGCCGTTCGCGGACGAGAAGGAGGCCGTGAAGAAGGCCAACAACACGACGTTCGGCCTCTCCGCCAGTGTGTGGACCAACGACGGGCCCGCCTCCATGCGGCTCGCCCGCGCCCTCCGGAACGGCACGGTGTGGATCAACGATCACAACAAACTCTTCGCCGAGGCCGAAACCGGCGGCTACCGGCGCAGCGGCATCGGTCGGCTGCATGGTTACGACGCCCTGCACGATTTCAGCGAACTCAAGCACATCTATCAGAACGTCGGCACCGTTAGCTGAGGACCCGCATTCGATGCCCTCAACGGGCCAGAGGAGCGCACCTCTCGAAACTTGGCGTAGGCCCGACTAAGCTGGCTGCTTCCGGACTGTCCGGATTTCGGCAGGGCGCCTCGGAAGCGGCCTTCCATGGTTCAGTTTGTGCAGGACGGTTCCTGTCAGGCCGAGATACTCCGACTTTCACGAGTGGGACGATCGAAGTGGTCCGACACCTAGCATTACAGTTGCGCATTCTGGTGCTCGCTGAATCCATGGGTTTCCATGATTCGGAGGTCATGGAATGGTTGGAGCATCGGTTGAGGCGACGCTTGAGCTTTGGGCGTCTTCGCTGCGGGATGTTAAGGCGCGGATGCGGCCGCTGTTCACGCAGGAGCGTGTCGCGGTTTCGGCCGGACAGTTTCTGGACGGCCTGCTCGGCGAGGAGCGGCGCAAGACGGGATGGATGCGTGCCGAGGCGGCCGGCGATCCTGGTCCGTGGCGTCAGCAGGCCATTCTGGGCCGCGGCCGCTGGGATGCCGATGCACTGCGCGACGTTGTCCGCGACTACGGGCTCGAGGCGCTGGCCGACCCGGACGCGGTACTCGTGATCGACGAAACCGATTTCCTGAAGCAGGGCAAGGCGTCATGCGGGGTGGCGCGTCAGTATACGGGGTCGGCGGGCAAGATCACCAATTGCCAGATTGGAGTGTTCGCCACCTACGTCTCGCGGCACGGCCATGCTTTCATCGACCGCACGCACTATCTGCCCAAGGCCTGGACGGACGATCGGGCGCGCCTGGCCAGGGCCCATGTGCCTGAGAGCTTCGGTTTTGCAACCAAGCCAGCCATCGCGCTCTCCATGATCGAACGGGCGATTGGCACGGAGGTCCCATTTTCCTGGGTCGCGGCCGACAGCGTCTATGGCGTCGGCGACATTGAAACGGCCTTGCGACGCGCCGGAAAGGGTTATGTGCTCGGGGTGAATGCCAATCACCCCTTCCGCTCATGGGCAAAGCCGCAAGCCATTGCCGGAACCGCCAGGGAGATCGCCGGGAGTATGCCGGAAGCCGCCTGGCGGCGTCTGTCTGCGGGTGATGGCACCAAAGGCGAGCGGCTTCACGACTGGGTCTATCTCGAACTGGCCGATCTCGAGGTCGGCGAATACAATCATGCGCTCGCCGGCTTGTGGACGCGCGGCTTGCTGATCCGCCGCAAGATCGCCGATGGCGATCTCGCCTACTTCTCGACATGGGCGCCGGCTGGCACGCCAATCGAGACACTGGTCAGGGTGGAAGGTCATCGCTGGGCGATCGAGGACAGCTTTGAAACCGCCAAGAACGAACTCGGTCTCGACCACAACGAGACCCGTTCCTGGCACGGCTGGCATCGCCACGTCTCGCTGGTCATGCTTGCCTTTGCCATGCTGGCCATCATCCGCCACCACGCGATCGCTGCGCCGCCCCCAAAAACAATGCGCCAGAGAGGCCCAAAAACCCGCCGCTGATCCGCTGGTCGGTCCAGGAAATCCGCCGCGTCGCTACGCGTCTTGCCCGACGAGGTATCCAACCTGCCCATGTCATCGCATGGTCGCTTTGGCGACGAGCACATCAGGCCGCTGCTCGACAAGCTCACCTCAAATCAAAAGCGCAACTATAGTGCTAGGCTCAGCAGCCTACTTCAGGGAGGACCACTTAGCGTAATCGCAGGTGGCACCCCTCGCCGAGAGCGAAGCGGTCCACCAAGCTGGCGATCCAGCAACGATCG
>NZ_JBRJGW010000060.1:0-7605 GCF_053628695.1 Amorphus sp. MBR-141 | reverse complement strand
TGGTCACCTTACCCTGGCGCCGTGTCGGCACATCCGCCGGCCCTAACCGCCGGACTCTAACTCTACGCCCCGGCCACCTCGATGGGGCAGGCCACATGCCGCGATGTTTCAACACACGAACGGGTCGCGCGACCAACTCATGAACATGGTGAATGACGCCAATGCGAACGAGCTGGAAATCATCCTCGCGCAGCGACCCACGCAGGTCTATTTCACCAAAACGCATCTGTCCGACCTGCGAGCGCTCATACAAGCCGAGGACGAACATGACGACAGCAAAGGCGGAGACGACGAATGAACCGCCCTCTCCGCCACATCTCAATCAGGGTTCCCTGGCATGACACCGGCTGGGATGGCCGCATATGCGAAGCACCTCGGCTAAACGGAGCCTGCCTGAATCTGAGGCGCATTGCCGAAAGCCGGAAGGACGACGCAGAAGAAAAGATCGCGGGGAAGACTCTGGAGGAGGTTCCTCACCAACAGTGGCCGCCGTGCGTTGCCGAACGCATGGGCTTCATGGCTCCTTTCGAGTACACGCGGTTTCCAAATCATCCCTACAATCGCGGTCCTGAAACAAGCCACGGACATTTCAAAGACACGCCGCTTCGGCATCCGCCGTATTCAGCGCCTGCCGTTCCATTCTACTGGATGCTGCGGGAAAACCTGACGGAGCTGGCAGAAGCGCACAGCATTGACGCCATTGACGAGCGCGAGCCCGACCTCGGTTTCGAGGCAGCCAAAACGTGGGTACAGGATCAGGAAAATCAGCAGGCGCTGCTGGAGTGTTTCCGCAGCTACATCAAGCCAGAAAAATCGCTCTGTTTCTTCTATGCCAAGCAAGTTCCGTTCGTGGAAGATGCCGGGGCGCGCCGCATATTGATCGGCGTCGGCAGAGTTCTGCATGCCACACCGCCGCAGGAATACGATTACCTCACAAAGAACCTGACCGGAAAACTGCGTTCCATGTTGTGGGAGCTGATGGTCCAGCATTCCATCCGTCCGGACTTCAGGGACGGATTCCTCCTTCCCTATCACGCGGCCGTCCGCAAGTTCGATGACGATCCGGACTTCGATCCGGCGGATGTCGTGGCTTTCACCCCCGCTGACCGTCTTCCAGAGTTCTCACATGCCTCTCAACTTGTGACACACGACGGCGCCATAGCGTCGTTGCTTTCATGCGGTGCTGCGCTGCGCAGCGTCCGACAGCTTCTGCCCGGTAAATGGGATCACTGTCTCGACTGGATCGACGCGCGTCTCGGTGAGCTGTGGAAGGCGCGCGGCCCTTGCCCCGGGCTAGGCCCTGCATTGTCCGCATTCGGTTTGGACCTCGGGACTTTCATTGCACACACGCTCATGGAAAAGGCAGGCGAGAACGCCGATCCGTGGCCGCTGGTCGAAGCCATGTTTGCGGAACCTGACAAGCACCTGCCGCTGGAACTGGCCCGCGGGGTGGGAAAGACCCTTCGCGCCAAATGGGAGAGGTTGCCGGACGAAAGACGCGCATTGCTGAAATTGCTCAGTCGCTTCGAACTTTCGGGCGACCAGGCGAGGCTTCTCTACGTCCAGGAAGAGCGTGCCGGTCGTGGTATCGACCTCAGCGACGCGGCAATCATCGACAATCCATACGCGGTCTTCGAGGCCACGCGCCTGACCAAAGACCCCTTGAGCGTATGGACGGTCGATCGGGGCGTGTTTCCGCCCGATGAAGTCAGGACGAAGCATCCGCTTCCGGAGCCGAGCGCACTGGATGCGGGAACTGATGCGAGGCGCGTCCGGGCGCTTTGCACCAATATCCTCGAAGACGCCGCGGCCGACGGCAACACACTCCTGCCGCAAAACCGGGTCGTCCTTGCGATTCGTAGTCTCGCGATCCAGCCGGGATGCGCCGTCGATTCCGACCTGATGGATGTGGCGAAGGACGATTTCGGCGGCGTCATCAATGAAATCAGGATGGCGGACGACTCTCCCGCCCTTCAGCTTACGCGCCTGTCGGACATGGGCGCGGTAATTCGAGACGCGCTGGAAAAGCGCATCAAGGGCAAGCGGCACAGCATCGAGGCTGACTGGAGGAAGCGGCTCGATGAACACCTGAAACAACAGGGTGCCGGCGAAACCGATGAACAGGAAGAAAAAGCCCGCACAGAAAAGGTCGCTGCGCTGAAAGAACTGTCGGAATCCCGCCTATCCGTTCTCGTCGGACCGGCGGGAACGGGCAAGACGACATTGCTCTCCGTGCTGTGCGCTCATCCGGATATTGCTTCGGGCGGCATTCTACTCCTCGCGCCGACAGGGAAGGCCCGCGTTCGCATGGAGCAGTCCACGAAGGGCCTTCAGTTGACAGGCTATACCATCGCCCAGTTCCTGAGCCCGAACCGCTACGACGGTGCGACGGGGCGATACCGACTGTCCGCAAAGCCGGCGGACGCTGGCGCGCGAACGGTGATCGTCGATGAAGCGTCAATGCTCACAGAAGAGATGCTCGCGGCGCTACTCCAGGCTCTCAAGGGCGTTCATCGTCTCATACTGATCGGCGATTCGCGCCAGCTACCGCCCATCGGGGCCGGACGTCCATTTGTAGATGTGATAAACCGTCTTGCGCAGGACAACTTGACCGAAATGTTTCCACGTATCACAGCCGGTTACGCGGAACTGTCGATCCGCCGCCGGCAGGCCGGAGAGGACCGCGAAGACCTCCAGCTAGCCGAATGGTTCAGCGGCGCACCGATTGCGCCCGGTGAGGACGACGTGTTCGACAAGGTCGTGCACAAGGGCCAAAGCAAGCATGTACGATTTGTTCAATGGGACAGTGCGGACGAGCTGCGGTCCCGACTTATGAGTATCCTTGCCGATGAGCTGAAGTTGTCCGGGCCTGATGATATAGCGGGATTCGACGCGACTCTTGGAGGCGAACCCTGGAATGAACTTCGCTTCTTCAACCCCCAGGGCAACGGGAAACCCGGCGCGGCTCAAACCGCGGAAGGCTGGCAAATTCTGTCGCCGGTCCGCTCCGCCGCGCACGGCGTCGGCGACCTCAACCGCTTCATCCACAAACGTTTTCGACAGCACATGATCGATGCGTCGCAGAAGGAGAGGAATCGCAAGTATCCGAAGCCTATGGGCGCAGAGCAGATCGTGTACGGGGACAAGGTCATCAACCTGATCAACACCGACCCGACTTCCCGGAGATACCGTCATCGCCGCGTATATCCCGAAAAGGACAACCCATACATCGCAAACGGCGAGATCGGCATGGCCGTCGGGTACTTTTGGAAGTCAGCAGATAAGAAAAACGGACGCGATTTTCGATGGAAGCTGGAAGTCGAATTTTCATCGCAGCCAGGCCACAAATACGACTTCACGACACGCGATTTCGGAGAAGAAGGCAGCCCGGTCCTGGAACTGGCCTATGCGCTGACGGTACACAAATCGCAGGGCAGTGAATTCGGAACCGTCATTCTCGTGCTGCCAAACCCGTGCCGACTGCTGTCACGCGAACTCCTGTACACCGCACTCACGCGACAGAAAGAGCGTGTAATCATACTTCATCAGGGGGACCGCAGCGAACTACGGAAGTTTTCATCCGATAACCGATCCGAGACAGCGCGTCGCCTGACCAATCTTTTCATTGCACCATCGCCGATTGAGATCGATGGACGGTTCTTTGAGGAATACCTCATACATCGCACATCGCGAGGAGAGATGGTTCGCTCGAAGTCAGAGGTCATCATAGCGGACCACCTTGCCAACAGCGGGCTGGAGTACAGCTACGAACGCGAATTGACACTCGACGGAGTGACTAGGTACCCCGATTTCACCGTCGAAGACGCGGAGTCTGGAGAAACCTTTTATTGGGAGCACTGCGGCATGCTGCACGTGCCGAGCTACAAACAGAGGTGGGACGAGAAGCTAGTATGGTACAAGACCCACAACATTCTTCCATATCAAGACGGCGGCGGCTCAAGAGGCACATTGATCATCACGCGCGACGAAGCGAATGGGAGCATCGACTCTGCCAACATTAAGCAGATCATCGCTGAGGTACTTGAGGCCCATCCGGATGGTTGACTGCCTTTAGTCATTGGACCTGGAAAGGAAAATGACAAAGGCCGCCTTTCGGCGGCCTAAGTGATTGTTATATCTCACATTCTATGGAGTTATAACAAAAGTGGTTGCGGGGGCAGGATTTGAACCTGCGACCTTCAGGTTATGAGCTTTCAGTAAGCCAATAGGCGCCAACGGCTCTCAATTATATTCGTTATGTTTTTCAGATAGTTGACGGGTTGCGGGTGTTGGTGGTTGTTGGCAATTGGGGGCAAAGTTTGATATCCAGTGTCCCGGAATTGTCCCGATTTCCAAAGCTCCGAGGTGCCGATGGCGACCATCGAGAAGCGTAAACACACCGACACCGGCGTCGCCTATTATCGGGTGCGCGTTCGGATCCAAGGCTTCCCGGAGCGGCAGAAAACGTTCAAGCGTTTAACGGACGCCAAGCTCTGGGCGCAGCAGACGGAGGCTGCGATCCGCCGTGGCGAAGTGAGGAACGTTGTCGCCAATGCCAAAGGCAAAACGCTCTCGGACGTGATCGCGCGCTATCGGCGGGAGATCCTGCCCCATAAGGCGGCCACGTCACAGCGCGCCGCCGAAAGCTACCTGAAGCACTGGGAGGCGGTTCTGGGTGGGTACGCCCTGTCGTACATCACGCCCGATCTGATCTCGGAAGAACTGGGGAAGTTGGCCGCCGCCGGTGATATGCGCCGCAAACCCAGAAAGCGTGGCTCCGCAGCGCCCAGGCCGAAAAGTCGCAAGACCCAGAAGCTCTATCGCGACATGCTGGGCGTCCTGCTGAAGAATGCCAAATCCTGGGGCTGGGCCACTCAGAACCCGATGGACGGCGTGAATGCGATCACGAACATTCGAGATGAGCGCTCGCGTTTCCTGAGCGATGAGGAGCGAACGAGGCTGCTTGCGGCCTGTCAGGCGAGCAACAACGACTATCTCTTCACAATTGTCGTGTTCGCCCTTTCGACCGGTGCCCGCAAAAACGAGATCCTGGGCCTCACGCTCGCGGACGTGAACCTGCGACGCAGTACGGCTGTCTTTCGGGACACCAAGAACGGCGACACGCGCGCCACCCCCCTTGCCCGTCATCTACGAGAGCTGCTGACCGAGCAGATTGCCAAGGCCAACAATCTCTACGATGCATTGCCGCACAATCCGCCAACCCGATGGCTCTTCCCGCGCGCCGATGGCCTGCAGCCGATCGATATCCGGACGGCTTGGGAGGGGGCTCGCGACAAGGCCGGCCTCGTCGACTTCCGCTTTCACGATCTACGGCATTCCACCGCGAGCTACCTGGCGATGAAAGGGGCGAGTCTGGTGGAGATTGCCGAAGTGCTGGGCCACCGGACGCTTCAGATGGTGCGCCGTTATGCGCACCTGTCGGAAAGCCACGTCAAAGGGCTGGTGGACAGCCTCGGTGAGGACCTCTTTGCGTCAGGCGACGACGAGCGCGAGCCAAAGCGAAAACCCACCGCTGACGCAGAGACAGACGGGGCCCGTGCTCGCTGACACTGGCCCGCCGGCATGCGCATCCGCGAGAATCGCCTCAGAAGTATGGTCTTGAAACCATATGCCGCGAAAGCCATAATTAGTCATGAAATGGGAAGTGCTCTTTCATGAGACGTTCGAGAGGGAGTTCGCCCAGCTGCCCGAGGCCGTACAGGACGAGCTGTTCGCCCATGCGGAGCTCTTGGCGGCATTTGGCCCAAGTCTCAAACGTCCTAGGGCGGATACGCTGAAGGGATCCAGGCACGCCAATATGAAGGAGCTTCGGTTCGACGCAAACGATGGCTTCTGGCGCGTTGCCTTTGCGTTCGACCCGGAAAGGAAAGGCATCCTGCTGGTGGCGGGCGACAAGTCCGGTCAATCGGAAAAGCGGTTCTACCGCCGGCTCATCGCCAAGGCAGATGAGCGGTTCGAAAGCCATCTTTCCGAACTGAGCAAGAAAGGAGGTCGATGATGGCGACCACGCTGAATGAAATGTTGGATAGCCTTCCGTCCGATCGCCGGCAGAAGGTGAGGGCGCGGGCGGAAGAGCTCATTGCCGAAGAGCTGACGCTCCGCGATCTGCGAAAGGCACATGATCTGACGCAGGAACGGATGGCGGAACTCCTGGATGTCGGCCAGGACAGCGTCTCCCGGCTGGAAAAGCGCTCCGACCTGCTCCTTTCCACCCTACGCAGCTACGTCAGCGCCATGGGTGGCACGCTGGAACTTGTTGCACGGTTTCCTGACCGTCCCTCGGTCGTGGTTTCTGGGCTGTCCGGCTTGGACGACAAACCGGGCAAATCAAAGGGCAAGCCACGGGATCGCGTCGGTGGATGAAGTCGGTTTCTGCCGCTGGAGGGAATCTGGTTAGGTGGCTTTCCAGTGCCATTCTAACTCAACCTTGAATTTCAGGGTGGCTTCGGATATATATTCTAATGGCGGCGCGTGCTGTCGTCGCTGGCCTCGCGGCCCTTTCTTTCTTCTTCTCTTTCCCAGACCTTACGAGGGACCGATGAACGAGGGAGATGGTCGCGTCGACCACACGAAGCTGCGGACGGTCAAACAGATTGTCGCTGAGGCACCCTGGATGACAGAAGGCAAGATGCGGTGGTGGCTCTTCCACCGCGACGCCAACGGCCTTGACAAGTCAGGTGCCATTGTTCGTGTTGGAGGACGCATCTACATCCACGTTGACGGTTTTCAGGCTTGGCTTGCTGAGGGATCTCGCGCCGCCTGATCCAAATCCCGGGGCCCGCTGCTAAGCGGGCCCTTTTCAATTCAAAGACGAAAATCAATCATCTGGCGCATATGTGAGGTTATCTGTTGGCTTATAGGTAGAGACTATCTGTTCTAACTATATGCGGCGTCGCCAAAACGCCTCTCACCAACAGTTTCCGTCACACTCGCGTACCTTACTCTGCGTGGTGACCGTACCGCAGTCTGCGCGACCGCGTACCCTGGTCTGCGTAGACTGAGGCAATATCGTACCGTAGTCTGCGTAGGGGCGTACGGTAGTCTGCGTTGGCGCTCCCGAAGCCTGCGGATTTCCGCACCCGCGATTTGGCGCCGGTGTACCGTAGTCTGCGTGGAGGAATTCCGGCGCGAGGAGAGTTCCGCATTGGTGTGACGCTCTGCCAACACACGCTGCCTCGGTCGCCGGCGAAGGCCTCGCTCGACTACATATTCATGGCCAGCGTCAGCAAGACCGACATCGCGCGCCAGCATGAAGACCCGCCGCCAGCCACCTGCTCGTGTGGCAGACAGGCCTGATGAGACAAGCATCGTCGGGTGCGGTGGTGCCTTCCGTGCGTCTCCGATCTCAAAGCGTGCTGTCGTGCTTTCGGGCTGTCGTGCCAGCACGACCTTTTGTTTTCGTGCTTGAACGAAATCCCGCCTCCGGACAGCCGATCCCTGCCGCCGTTGCCTCTCGCAGCAAGCAAGCCTTACCGGCTACTTGCCCTTGGGCGGCACGAACAGCTGGTCGGTGCGGCTGGGCGTCATCAGGAGACCCCACTCGTCCAGGCGAATGCGCAGCCTTGGGAAGGCAGCGCGGATCTG
>NZ_JBRJGW010000059.1:0-7710 GCF_053628695.1 Amorphus sp. MBR-141 | reverse complement strand
CCGTTCCTATTCATGAGGGTGCGGGCTGACGCGGTCTCTGTGTCGAGACAGAGCTCTCCTTCGGCGCCGGCTGCGCGGTATAGTTGGTACCTGGCTACGCGTTGGAGAGGATGCTTTGGGGTTCAGCGGGGCTCGTACGTCCCCGTCCTTCAGGGTGAGGCGCCGAGCTCTTGGGGAGCGACGGCGACGACGAGGCCGCGGAAGAGCTCCGCCTCCGGGCAGCCAGCGGCGAAGGCGAGGCGGACGCGGCTCGTCGTCTCCTTGACGCGCACTTCGATCTTCATGAGGTGTAGCCGGATCGTGCCGAACTCGGCGCGGGCAAGCTCGCATGTGGCCGGGATGGCGTCCTTCACCCCGAGCCGCAGCCAGGTGGAAGACGATGCGGACCTGGTTGGCGACAGCCCGGCGGCAGGACGTGCGGTCGGAGACGAGGTGGCTCTTGTGAGCCTTGATCAGGTTCTCCGCCTGGCCCCTGGCGCAGCAGAGCGTCTCGTAGACGTGGCGGGGCGAGACGCCCGTGATGTTGGTGACGACAAAGCGGATATCGAGGCCAAGGCGGGTCGCCTCGATGCGGGCGACGGCGCGGCGATTGCGTCTCCAGGTCTTGGCCTTGTGCGGGGTCTCCGCGAAGTCGCGAACGACGTCGGTATCCTCGACCGCTCGTCGTGTTCGCACCGCGTCCGCCGTCTCCTGCACCTTGCGCGCGAGCGGCCGGGTGCCGGTCAGGCCGAAGATGTAGGTGACGCCATTGTCCTCGCACCAGTTCATCGCCTCGGGTCGGGCATAGTGGTCGTCGCCGCGGCTCGTGATCCGGGTCGTCGGCCAGGAGCGCCGGATGTGCCGGACGAGCCGCCGGATGTGGCTACGGACCTCTCGTCCCGACGGCGTCTTGCCCGGACGCAGGACGACCGCGACGGGGCGTCCGGTGGCGGTGTCGTAGACGTGGATCGGCAGGAAGCAGCGGGCATCGTAGTGGGCGTTGAAGAGCGAGAGCTGCTGGCGCCCGTGCACCACGTCGCAGGTGTCGTCGATATCGAGCGTCACCGCGGCGGGCGGCGCGGCATAGCTCGCCATCCACTGGTCGACCAGAGCGTAGGTGAGCCGGATGGCGTCGCGCAGCGTCGGCGCGTTCTCCAGGCGCGACATGGTCGGCTGGGACGCCAGATCCTTGTCGCTCTCCGGCAATCTGCCACAGGCGAGCTTGAAGGCCGGGTCGACCCGCAGCCGATCGAAGTCGTTGCAGTCCTCGTAGCCGCAGGCGATGGCGAAGATATGGGCGCGGATCATGTCGGGAAGCAGATGCGTCACGCTCGCCTGGTCGCGATGATCCGGGATCCGCGCGGCGAGACGCTCCGCAAACCCCAGACCTCGTTCGACCTCGCGCAGCAGCATCACGCCGCCATTCGAGGAGATCCTGCCGCCGTCGAAGGCGGCCATGATCTTCCTCGAGCGCAGCGCTGGAAATGAGAAGGTGGGAATCGTATCGTCACGCATGGCGGATGTGGCGCGAGTATCCGTGCGGACGGGGTGGTGTAAGAAACCGAATCCTATGCCACATCAGGAGCTTAGACTACATCCGCCAGTCCCTTTCGCCGGCCGCCGTGAATAACAGGGGCTAGTGCATGCATCTGCAGAACCGCGGATGCATAAGAATTCGAATTTCTCGCCTATCGGATCAAGCTGATAATCCATATAGTTCGACCAGCTTTTTCCATTGGGTGCGGATGTCGTATCCGGCATCTCTCAGTTTCCCAATTTGGTCGGTGCTCTTGTATCGGCCTTTTTTATGCAAGGCGACCAGCATGGAAGCCCATTCGCTTGCTGCCGCATTGAGGCTAAACTTGTTTATCGCCTCGGTCAGGCATACCTCGTCCGTGACTATGTCGGAGACCAGCGCGGGCAAACCGCTGACCTGAGCTTCGATTAGCGAGATTCCGAACCCTTCATAATGGGATGGTAGGCAGAAGAGGTCCATCGCGCTGAGATAGGCTCGCACATCGCTCTGCCGGCCCGCGAAGATTACCCGGTCGCTCACCTCAAGTTCGGTCGCAAGACGCCGCATCTCGTTCTCGAGCGGGCCTGCTCCGACCAGAAGCAAATGGCTGTCCGAGCGAACTTTCACGAATTCGGCGAAGACCCGGATGATCCAGTCGTGATTCTTTTGGAATGTGAAACGTCCGGTATGCCCAATAACCACCCCCTCAGGGCCAATGCCTAGCTTTGCGCGCAGGACATCGCGGGCAGGGCGATCAAAGACAAATCGGGACAGGTCGATTGCGTTGTTGAAGATCGAGAACTCCCGGCCCGGGAACATGAACCTACCGGCGTCGTTCGAACAAGCAAAATAGTGCGTTGCCAGCCCGTTGGTTAGAAACAAGATCGGCCGGGCGACATATTTGCGTCGCGAGCCCTTGAAGCTATCTGTGTGTGAATGGAGAACGCGCCGCTTAATACCTCTGCGCCGACAGGCTAACAACAGAGGACCTGATCGTAGTGGATCATGGCTGTGGAAGATAGTGCTATCAGGGTCCATGCTGGCGATGACCTTCACGAACTTACGCTGATAAGCGAGGGGATTGTCTAGGTATCGGCCGAATTGGTAGACACGCGCGCCCAGCGAACGAATCTCCTCGAACTCTTCCATTGCGTCGAGATTGTCGGTCATGAAGTCAAACTGGAACCGATCGCGGTCGAGATTGCGGTAAAGGCCCAGAAGAAGCGTTTCAATACCCCCTAAGCGGAAACCAGGTGTAAAATGTAGTATACGCTTCATTACTTCTTTCAAGCCTTCATATACCGAAAATATAAGCAAAATTCCATAAAATTACCCCTTATCCATAGTGGATTTTATCAGTCTACAAATTCCGTCGGCGTCAGGTACCAAACCCGTACTGCCGGTCTTCACAACATGTTCTATCAAGGCAACTTCGGCATTGAAACGCTCATCCATAGAAAAGCATCTCTGGCGAGAATCGTCGATCGCGGCCTGGCGAATTGCGTCGATATCATACCGGCCTGTGAGAAGACCACCGACGATATCCGCAGCCTGCTCGGAATTGTCGATCAGGAAACCATTGCGGCCCGCATCGATATACTCGTCTAGACTACCATCATTCTTGCCAATGATGACGCCACCCGTTGTATAAGTCTCAAAGAACACATTTCCGAGGTTCGTCACATCGTACATGAAAAGGTTCGCTACTGCGTAATAGGCATAGAGGCGTAACTCGTCTGTTGTTATCGAGCCCAGATACTTGACATGGTCTGCGATTCCAGCATCCACTGCTTGCCTCATGACCTGCTCGTAATAGGATTTCGACTGGATCGCGCCAGCAAAGTATAAGTGAACTGGCAGGCCTCTTTGATGTAAATTGCGCACGGTTTCGACGATTAAGTCGTGACGTTTCCATGGATCGAAGCGGGCTGCAAAGAATAGGTATAGTTCTGCCGGTTTATCTATATCAGCCGTGATATCATCGACAGTCTTGAACTGAACACCCGTCTTCCAGAATAGATAGTCATATTTGTTCCGTGAAGGGCGCCAAGCTTGAAACAGCTCGTCGCCTTTGGTGCCGTCGTCAGTCATCAGAAAAAAAATCTTACGCAGCTTGAACGATAGAAATTCGACAGGATGGCGAAGGGCCGTGCCGATGGCCCCGCGCTCGCGCAATTCTGGAACCAGCAACGTTCCCATCGAGCGCATCCCGCTCGGCACGCCGTGCCAGTTTGCGAGGATGTTGCCGACAAAGCCTTCGAAAAAGGCCCAGCACATCACAAAGTCGTAGTCTTCCTCGCGAAGCGCCTTGTTGACGCTATAGACTAGGCGAAACAGCCGGCTTAACCGTCGCGGGATGCGCCGCCAGAGAGGCAACTCTATCGCAGGGTCGTATATATTAGATTTCAGATTATCTTTCGTAAACCAATCTACATTGATTTCACCATAACCATTGAAATTCGAAGTAGCGACGAAGTCGACCTGATGGCCCCGCAATGCCAACCGGTACCAAGGCTGAAAAAAGCCGGGCGAATGTGTAACCTCCTCAACCTGCTTTCCCGACAGAATGTCGCGCAGCGGGATTCCCATGCCGGTCACGTAAAGTATTTTCATGCCTTTAGCCGTCGATCCGAGCAGCTGGCACTCGAACGTTCGATCAGTGCGACGATCCGATTTGCCGAGACGCCCTCGCCGTAAATCGCACTTTTCTTTTGCTTTGCCGCGTTTGATTTCAGAACTTCGGCGATCCGGTCTTCGTCGGCGCCGACCAATTGGTTCCAGCCGGCATCGACAAGTTCGACCCATTCGGTTTCGTCGCGCAGTGTCACACAGGGCGTTTCGTGGAAGAAGGCTTCCTTCTGAACGCCGCCCGAATCGGTTGCGATCGCGGAGGCATGCACTTCGAGCCAGATCATTTCGAGATATCCGACGGGCTCCGTTAATAGTATCGACGAAGGCAAGGCGATGCCAAGCGCCTTTATTCGCTGCCGCGTTCGGGGATGCAGCGGTAGGACCACGCGCCGTCCGGCGCGGCCAAGCCCGCGTAGTATCGCTGCCAGCCGCTCGGGATCATCGGTGTTTTCCGCGCGGTGGATGGTGGCGAGGATGAAGTTGCCGTCCTTTAGGCCTTCTGCGCTAAAGAACGCAGGCTGGCGCGCGCGTTCGCGATAGAAGAGCGCGGCATCGTACATGACATCGCCAACAAGGTGCACGCGGTCTTCGGGCAAGCCTTCGCGCGCAAGATTTTTCAAGGCGGTTTCCGTCGGCACGAATAGGATGTCGGACGCATGGTCGGTGAGGATACGGTTGATTTCTTCGGGCATCCGGCGGTTGAAGCTGCGTAATCCGGCTTCGACATGGGCGACCGGAAAATGAAGCTTCACCGCAGCGAGGGCCCCGGCCAGCGTTGAGTTTGTGTCCCCGTAGACCAATACCATATCGGGCTTTTCGTCGAGCATTACCTCTTCGAGCGCACCGAGCATACGACCGGTCATCTCGCCGTGATTGCCGCCGCCAAGGCCGAGATAATAATCGGGTTTAGGGATCGAGAGCTCGTCGAAGAACACGTCCGACATGTTGGTATCGTAATGCTGGCCGGTGTGAACAATAACGTCGTGCACGTCGTTGCGGGCCGATAGCGCACGGGACACGGTTGCCGCCTTGATAAACTGGGGCCGGGCGCCGATGCAGGTCAGCAGCTTCATGTCGATCGCCTCTTGTGGAACAGTAGTTTCGCGCGCCGGACGTCGGACCGGACAGAAAACATGAAGCGCCACCAAGGCACACGGGAAATCCGGTGCATGATGATCATGCGCACGACGAAGTCCGATGTATAGGCCAAGCTGGTCGCTACAGCCGCGCCGATGATGCCAAAGGCGGGAATAAGCAAAATGTTTCCGAGCGTGTTGAGAACGAGCGTTAGTATCGCGAGATAGAGATTTAGTCCCACCCTGCCTCGCGCGGCGAGGTCGTTCGCTATCACGCGACCGCCGGATATCAGTACTACGCCGGGCAACAGGACGAAAAGCACGATTGAGGCGTCCTGGAACCGCGACCCGAACAATATGTCGATCAGAGGTTCGGCCATGACCGCGAGGAGGCCCGAGGCGAGCAGCGTCACATGAAACGTGGCGCGGGTGACGAGTGATGTGAGCGCGCCGCGACCCGCATCGTCGCCGACCATGGCGGAAAGACGCGGCAGCAGCACTGTCGATACCGCCGACGATATCATCCACAACTGTTCGACCAGTCGGACCGCGACCGTGTAAAGGCCCGTGGCGGCGGGGCCGAGAAACATATTCACTAGAAAGATGTCGAGCCGGTAGATGAGGAAACCGATGATGTTGCCTGACGACGCCTTGACCCCGTATCGAATCGCCGGGGAGAGATAGGTGCCGAATTTTTCCACCGAAGCAATGTCGACACGTCTGCGTACCAGCAGATAGCCCATGATCGAACCCGCAAGATAGGAGATAACCGTTGCCGATATTGCCAGCGGCAGCGTGAAGGTTCCGCCTAGCCAAAGGGCGGAGAACAGCAGGAGACCGGTGACCGGTTGCACCAGCACCATGATGTTATAATTGCGGAAATCTTCCTCCGCCTGTACCAGGCTGAGAAAGATCGCCGTCATCAGTCCCGACGGGAAGATCAGCATGGCCAGCATCAGCAGTTCGCGATCCACCCCGGGAAAAAGCGTTGCGCCGGCAAGCAGGATGATCGCCAGTCCCACAAACAGCCCGGCGACGATCATCAGCAAACTCAGATTTCTGGAGGCGATCCACGCATGCGACAACGTGAACTGTTTCGACGCGACGAAATAGACATTCGAGGCGTTGATCCCAAGGTTGAGCAGCAATGTGAGCAGCATGGGGAGGAGCAGCGCGATCGAATAGATGCCGGTCCCTTCTGGGCCGAGGATGCGGCTGATCAGGAGAATGCTGCCGAGTTGGCACAGGCCGCCGAGAAACTGGCGAATGAACGTCATCGACGCATCGATCGACAGGCGTCTCAGGCCGAGCGATGTCATGCTACGTGCCCCGCCCGCGCTGTTGCCCGGCGATAGATGTCCAGCCATTGCGCGCTGATCGCTTCTGGGCCGTATTCGGCCGCGCAAGACGCGCGCAACTCCTGCGCATTATACCTGTCTCCTGCCTCGACGATATTCCGCATAGCTTCGGCATAGGCTAGGACGTCGTCATTCGGGACGAGGATGCCCCTTTCATCGGTCACGATATCTTCAGGTCCTCCGCAGCGTGTCGCGACTAACGGCAGTCCCATCGCGACCGCCTCGATCAGCACCATGCTGAACGTCTCGTAGCGGCTCGACAGCAGGAACGCGTCGGCGCGCGCCATTTCGACGCGCACCTGCTCGCGCGTCAGTCTGCCCGGAAAGCGGACCTGGCTATCGATATCGAGATCACGCGCAAGTTCGAGCAGCCTAGGTCGCTCGGGCCCATCTCCGCCGATGGTCAAGCCTACATCGGTATTGCCACGAAAAGCGTCACGAAAAGCGTTCAGGATCAACTGCACATTCTTGTTTTGGTCGAGCATGCTGACATGCAGTAGCTGTTTTTTCCGCCGTCTTAGTGAGGCCAAGTTCTCGGTCAGGAACGCCCGGTGGACCATGTTCGGTACGCGGCGATAGCTGGAGGGACGAAGGTCGAGAACGTCCTCCAGTAAGCGGCAGAAGGGGGTGCTGACGGCGAAGGTGCCCGACGATCGTTCGGCAACCGCACGGACGATCTCCTTTCCCGCCGGGCGTATTTGCCCGCGCGCATAGGCCGAGCTGTGCTCGCTAACCACGAAGGGCACGCCATCGCGCTCCCATATCGTCTTGGCCGCAGCCCCTCCCATGATCGTCGAATGGACATGGACGATGTCGGGCCGGCCATGTTCTTCGCAATAGTTCCGATAGAGGTTCCATCCCGCGGCGGCAATGCGCCGGGCGTTCGCCCGCCACAGGCGCGGCGTCCAGTTTACCGATGCCCTACGATAGGTCGGCAGCCCTTCGTCGATCTCGAACTGCGTCTTGCCGGCGCCACGCAGAGCGGCCATCGGGCGCGTCAGCGAAAGTAGGCGTGGTGCGACGATGCCGACCGTGCATCCCGCGTCCTTCATGGCGAGCGCCTGTTCGCGAAAAAAACTGCCGAACGGGTCGTCCCGGTCCGCTGGATACCAGGAGGGGAGAAAGAGGACGTGCATGGTCGACAAAATTC
>NZ_JBRJGW010000058.1:0-8050 GCF_053628695.1 Amorphus sp. MBR-141 | reverse complement strand
CGCCTCGGCTGAAGCCTTCCTGCACGCCGCCTCCGTCATGCTCCTCGCAAGACGTCTGGCCCGCGCTCCATGAGTTTCGAGTCCGACTCTAAGCGAGTCTGGACGCGAAGGCGGATCCGCAGGTGAGGCTGAGCGCGAACACAGCCTGGGCAGATTTCGGGCCCCGGCTTGTGGCGGTTTGGCGACAACCGCGGACGAGCGAAATTCGAAGGCGGGCCGCAAGCCATGAGACGCCGACATGTCCCGATTCGTCTCCCGAACGATCGACATCATCCGCTCTTCCGTGATCCTCGATTCGCGCATCTTCCGTCCATGCCGGAGGGTAGTCTCTCAACCAATCTTTGATCCGAAATTACCGGGGCAGGGCACCACGCCTTCGGATCGCTGGATCCAACAGCCGCCAACGCCTTTGCCGCCGGCACGACGTTCATCCAAGCCGGCGTGCCGATCGTCGGGGACGTGGCTGTCATCGGCGCCGGATTGAACTTCGAGCTCGGGCCGGACAAGTCGATGGGCATCGCCTCCGCCACGCTGGGCGTCGCCTCCGACGGTCAGTGCGGATCCGGCGTCACCGACAACGCCGTAACCGGCCGGCTGACGGTCAAGTTCTGACAGGGAAACTCGGAGCTTCGGACCTCCAAGAGACGCGAATCTGAAGGCACCCGAAGTGGTCGCGCCAAATGCTGGCCATAGCTCCCTCCTCGCCCTCTGCCGGCTGCGGGTGCGGCCGAATGGTCGGGGTGGCGTGGCAGGCACTCCGGCGGCGGTCTTTGTCCCCACCGGTCCGTCCTCCGTCTCTCCGCTCAAGACGCCCGCATGTCTTTCGGCCTTGCCCCCAGATGGCAGCTCTGACCGGGGCCGCCGCCCAGCCCAACGGTTGCGCCGTCCTCCTCTCACGTTGCGATCCTTCGGATGCGCCGGCCGGCTCTGAGGCCCCGGTTTGTTCGAGGCCATCGCGAGGCCGTTCGAAAGGCAGCGGCCAGAGAGACCCAAGGAGGACAGACCGATGACAAAGACGACCAAACCCCGCACCGACGTGCACGCCGCCATCACCAACACAATCGTGGCCGCGATCGAAGCCGGAACCGAGGCCTGGCAGATGCCCTGGCATCGCGCAGGCGGAGCTCTCTCCCGCCCGGTGAACATCGCAACCGGCAAACCCTACCGTGGCATCAATATCCTCGCCCTGTGGGTGGCAGCCGAGACGCGCGGCTTCTCCCGGCCCGAATGGGGCACCTACCGCCAGTGGACCGCCAAGGGGGCCCAAGTGCGCAAGGGCGAGAAAGGCACCACGACCGTGTTCTACAATGACCTCACCGTCGATCCTGACGATACCGCCAACCAACCCGATGCCACATCTCCTGAGCGCCGATGCGTGGCCCGCGCCAACATCGTCTTCAACGCCGACCAGGTGGACGGCTGGGAGCCGGTCCCGGCTGAGATGCCCTCAGCAGGCGAGGGGTTCGCGCCGGTCGTGAACGCCGAAGCCTTCGTCGCCGCCACCGGTGCCGATATCCGTCACGGAGGCGAGGCAGCCTTCTACCGGCCCCCCACCGATCACATCCAGATGCCGCCCAAGGAGGCCTTCCACGGCAGCGCCACCAGCACGCCCGCCGAGGCCTACTACTCCACCCTCTGTCACGAGCTGGTGCACTGGAGTGGTGTCCCCCACCGTCTGGACCGGGTCCTCAAGACCCGCTTCGGCAGCGAAGCCTATGCCGCCGAGGAGCTCGTCGCCGAACTCGGAGCCGCCTTCCTCTGCGCAGACCTCGAGATCAGCCTGGAGCCTCGCCCGGATCACGCGTCTTACGTCGCCACCTGGCTCAAGGTCCTCAAGAACGACACCCGCGCCATCTTCACCGCAGCCTCCAAGGCCCAACAGGCCGTGCAATTCCTGCACGGTTTCGGGGAGGAAGACGCCGCCTCAGGCGAGGCGGACGCGGCCACCGAACAGGTGGCCGCGTAGAGCGGTGGCTCAAAACGGACTGGGCCCGAGAGACCCTCGTCTTCATACAGGAGGTTAATGTCGAAGGAATCGCGCGGGCGCTGACGATCGAGCGGTGTGAAGCTTTTCCGCCATAGGAGTCCTCGACGGCAACTAGCCATTTCAGCTTCGCGCTGGCCAATAGGCAGGCGAGTGAAGCCGATGTCCACAACAGGCGCGGAATGTCGCGATAGAGCAGCTTGATCTCGGCCCGCCCTTTTTCAGGCGAACAGCCCCTCATTGGCGGTATCCGCCAAGAGGCCCGAAGGAGCCGGAGTCGGTCCACATCGCAATCAAGCATCCGCGTCAGCGTCCTGGGGCACGAATTCCTTCGGTACGGTGATGCGGTAGGTCGGATGGAACTTGCCGCCCGCAACAAGGGCCCGCGGCCCGGAGCCGAGGCTGATCTTGTCGACATCCAAGTGCTTGCGCCAGACATGCTGATGGTGATCGGCAAAGACGAAAAACAGACGTCGCACCTTTACGGTGCGGCAGGCCATGAGCTGTGTCATCAACTGCTTCGGCCGCAGCTCCGTCAGGCTCCGGAAGATCCTGTGCAGGTGCTCAAAGCTGGTCTCATTGTACAACTCGTCGAGGGCCTCGAGCACCGCCCGCTCTGGAGATGACATCGTCATCGGCCAGCACCTGACGTTCACAGCCGAGCCGCCTATTTGGACATCGCGATCGACGTCGATGATGCCCGTGTTGTCGTCACCGAATAGAGTGCGCCGATGCACGATGATTTGTGCGTTGCTGGGCAGCCGCTTCAGCCAGGTCGGCACATTGCCATAGAGATAAACACGCGGAGTTCCACCGAGCGGCGGGTAATGTGCTCCGTCGGCCTGCTCGAGCGCGCTCACGCCTCCCAGGTGAACGTCATAATTCATGACCTGTTGGAGGGATAGAAGGACGCTGTCCCATGGGACAGCGGGCTGAACCTTTACGCCGTCCGGCAAGGGGCGGCGATAGACGCCCCGGATGACCCGCTCCAGCCTTCCCCGCGACACGTAGTCGTGGATCGACTTGGCGTCGATTCCCCGGGCCTTGAGCCAGGGGGTGTCCACCAGGAAACCCGGCGGCACCTTCTCCATGAGGAATTTTAAGCGTGGCTGCCGTTGAAGGCTCATACCCATCAAAATCGCATACATTCAAAGCTTCGTCATTCGATGAGTTACTTTAAATCGATCTACATGGCTATGTGCCCTTGAAAATCGATGAATTCAGACGCCGTGACGATTCCATTAACGACGTCCGCCCCGAGAACTGGATGGGTTGTCGCATTGAACTGCCGCCCTCCCGTGAGGCGGAGTAGGTTTTCGACTTTGATTTTATCCAAAAGAATAGGATATTTTGTTATAATGTATGTAACACTAACAACGACTTTTGATGGAAATGCTGAAATCATACACAAAGTACGAAGATATATTGCGAATAATTGACGAGAATACCAACCTCCTGACGGAGGATGAGCAAGCGGGGCTCGAGGTCGCGGCTGCTGCCATTCTGGCAGAAGACGACCTGCCCGACGATGTCATCGAGGACGCCCGGGGCATCGCGGCACGACATGGCCGTCGCGAGACCGACCGCCTCCGCCAATCGGCAGCACCCGGTTGGGACCCCAATGACCGCATCGCAATCGAGACCGCGCTGTCCGACCTTGATCCGGACAATCCGATTGCCTTGGCCGTGGCCGAGCGGATCCGGGACCTGACCGGCCGCTACTGGCTGTATGCCGAGAAGCTCGGCCACGTCCCGACAGAGCTCGTGCTGGTCAGGCCAAAGACGGCGTTGGACGAGATCGCCTATCGGCTGCACCTGGAAGCCATCGCAGACGCGACCGGTCGGGCCGTCACCGTGGTGTGGGTCGACGTCGACGACATGCCGACCAACCAATAGCCACATTCGGATCTCCCGCTCCAATCCGCGCGGCGATGCCGTCGTGGCCGCAGTCGCTGAGAATTCGGCAAGGCGTTCCCGGCCCCGGAAACCGATCTGCGTTGTGATCTCGGTGCGCATGGGTCGGCCATCGTAGACGGGCGTCATTCACCGCGACACTGTTGTGATGACCTGGCCTGTTCCGTTGCAGCGGGGTCCGTTCCTCTTGCGGGAATGGGTGGAGCGTCCTTTCGCCACGTTGCCTCCCGAGCATCCGCCACCTGGCCATTCGCTCATATTTCCCAATGCCGAATGTGTCGCTTCATCAGGTGACCAAGGGTCCGGTTGCCATGGCTCCTTTCGCCAGGCGCATCGTCGCTCCCTGCGTCCTTTCCTTTGCATGGCGGACCTGGCCCCGGCGCCGTGCCCGGCAACGGCGTGCTTCGACTTTTCTCCCCTGACCTTCGGTCATTCCGCGCGGAACAGATAAGTCGGCGCGTGCCGTCGTCCGCTTCGCTTCCGCCCTTCCGGTGCAGGGCCCAGCCTCGACCGGGACCGACGGTGAGCCATGGAAAGGTCGCGAGGAGCGCGGCCTCAAACACACCGAAAGGAGAATGACATGGCAACCATCGGAACCTTCACCAAGACCGAGCGCGGCTACACCGGCGACATCCAGACCCTGACCTTCAAGGCGAAGGTGGCGCTGACGCCCACCAAGAGCGGCGGCGAGACCGCTCCGGACTTCCGGGTGACGGCAGGCACCGCCGAGATCGGCGCGGCCTGGACCCGCACCAGCGAGGCCGGCAACAGCTACCTCGCCGTGAAACTGGACGACCCGAGCTTTCCGGCACCGGTCTACGCCAACCTCATCGAGCGCAACGGCAAGCAGGTGCTGATCTGGACCCGCTGACGACAATCGGCCCCGCCCTCGCGGCGGGGCCAGTTCATTTTACGAAGGAGATTTCGATCACGAAGACGACAACATTTCCATCAGAGACGATGTCCTGTGACGACGGGCTCGTAGCCCATTCGAGTCTTCGACACATCTTCCAACTGGAGCCGAACTTGATGGAGTTCGACATGAGCCGCACCCGCGGGATCGACAGCGATCCGGTCCAGCAGGCCATGATCGCAGCGCTCGGCGGCTTCGCGAAGGTGACGGATAGCTCGATCATCGCGGAGGGCGTTGGAAACTGGCCCCGAACTCGATTGCCTGCGCAGACTGCGTGTCGGCTATGCCCAGGGCTACCATCTCGGCCGACCCGTGCCATTGGAACGAGCATTGCAGTTGCGTTTTATCGCGACGTCTGAACCCATGAATTTCCAAGATTTGGAGGTCATGGATGACGGGAATTGCTCTCGATCGACTGGAACTGCCAAGTGAGGCGAGATGTTGCTGGCCTCTGCTCAGCCGCCGGTTCGACCCGACCTCTCCCTGTGGGAGAGGTCGGGTCGAAGGCCCGGGTGAGGGAGCAAAGGTCGGCGTCAAGCCGGCTTGCCGGCCCGTCTGACTGACTCCGCCTGATCTCATGCCGCAATTGGACGCGGATAAGATGCTCCAGCACTTTGGAAGCGATCAGCGGGCGTTCAATCGATGCCGATTGAACGCCCGCTGATCTAGCGTCTAGGCCCCCAACAGCCGTCTCGACCTCACTGGGGACCCCTTTATCGAGACTCCACGCGACCTCAAGGGTCAGGCGTTGTCCAACTCCGCAAACTCGCGCGCCAGCGCCTGGCGGATGGAGGGGAGGTGACCGACAAATGACATGGCCGCGTTTCGGGCCATGCGTCCGACGGGCGAAGACACCGCAGCCGCACGTGTCATAATATCCGTAAGGCCGACCACTCGCTTCGCCACATCGTGACGGGCGGATGCCCAAGCATCGATGTCGGCTTCGGTGCCCGTGCGAAGCACTTCGTCGAGATGGGGTGCAAGTGTCACCGCATCCTGAATGCCGGTATTCATACCCTGCCCGCCCGCAGGGCTGTGCAGATGGGCGGCGTCCCCGCACAGAAGAATCCGTC
Organism: Amorphus sp. MBR-141; assembly: GCF_053628695.1. Taxonomy (NCBI): domain Bacteria; kingdom Pseudomonadati; phylum Pseudomonadota; class Alphaproteobacteria; order Hyphomicrobiales; family Amorphaceae; genus Amorphus; species Amorphus sp. MBR-141. The sequence continues at coordinate 2,166 of NZ_JBRJGW010000058.1, read as the reverse complement.
CGGCCCGCGGCGTCGAGACAACGCGATGATGGATGTTGAAACGCGAGGCCCAGATGGTCTCGCGCACCTGCACATCGCTGCCGATGCCGCGCGTCTCAAGCAGATTTTGAACGAAAGGAACATCAAGCGTTGCCGGGGCTTCGTCGGCCGTCGCGACGATCCGGTAGCGATCGGGTGCACCCGGAAGAGGCGCCACCATGACGAAGCCTTCAGAATGGAAGAACAACGTCACCTCGTCTCGACTGATGGGCCAAGCCATATGGGTGTCCGCCAGGATGAAATCCTGCGGGTAGGTGCCGCCGTCGAAGTCCACACCGGCGGCGACCCGCGCAAGGCTGTGCGAGCCGTCGCAGCCCACCACCCATTTCGCGGTAACCGTCTTGGTCTTCCCCTTGTGCAGGATATCCGCTTCCACATGATCCGTGGCGGGCCGCAGGGCCGTCGCCTCCGCCGGCCGCAACACATCGCCGCCAAGTTCCTTGAGACGCGCCAGGAGAATCGATTCGGTCCAGTCTTGCGGAATCATCAGGGCGAAGGGATAGGCGGATGGCAGCTTGTCGAAGTTCACCGTCGCAAGGGTTTTCGCGCCTTCGCGCACTTTGAAGACGGGGACCTTGAGGCCCTGGGCAAGGAGAGCGGGAGTGACGCCCAGAGGCTCCAATACCTCCAGAGTGCGAGCATGCACAACGGCAGCGCGGGATGTGTTGGCACCCTCCGCATGCTTTTCGATGGCGAGGGCGTTCACGCCCAGCCGGCGCAGCTCGCCGGCGAGCGTGAGGCCGGTCGGCCCTGCGCCAATAACGAGGACGTCCACCATGTCGGGCAAATTCATCATGATCTCTACCCCCAAGCTCGCGCTCATTGCGCCGGGATAGATCGGATAAATCCCCGCTGCGAAAAAGTCAACGATCGATGACTTGATGGCCGGCCGGTATGAAACTGGATGCAGCGTTGCTCCACCCATGGCGATGGGGCGCGATCAAGCCCACGATCCAACATTGTAATCGCACGGCTCAAACGGCGAATCGGACGTGTCTCGCCGGCCTGCACGACACACTCGATGCGCGCTCCTGCGGCGATGGGGGTCTGGACGTGTGTTTGGATCTGACCGGATCAGTTTCCCTGATCCGCGTCGACGTTGTTCGGTGAAGCCACGTATTCTGTGCTATTGTGGCTTCTGGCGACTGAGAGACGGCACCGAGTTCCCCGCTTCGTGGGCATGGTGACCGCGCTGTTTCCGTTGGTGACGGCTTCGGCTGCACCAACGGTTCTGTCGAGACACGCTCGCAGTCAATGACATAGTCCCGAGCAGGTCCCCACGAAGCGCTCGCCAGCTCTACCATCGGAACCATCGCCGACCGGAACGAATGCAACCCCCACCCAAACAACGCAAGTTCGAACGCACCAAGGCCAGAATTGCGCAAGCTGCCACAGCCCTCTTCGCCGCGAACGGCTATGAGCGAACTTCTGTGCGCGACATAGCCGCTGCCGCCGAAATCGATCCAGCTATGGTGCTGCGTTATTTCGGAAGCAAGGAGGCGCTATTCACCGAAGTTGCGACCTTCAGCCTCAATCTGCCCGACCTTACGACGGTGGAGCGGGAGACCGTAGGGGAGACCCTGGTGCGCCACTACCTATCGGTCTGGGAAGGGGACAGCAAAGGACTGCAAATCTTGCTCCGCTCCGCACCGTCCAACGAGGTTGCTGCCACGCGGATGCGTGAGGTGTTTGCGGGACAGGTGCTGCCAACCATTGCAAAAGTTGCTCCCGACCGCCCTGCCGAGCGGGCGGCCCTCGTGGGGACGCAACTGCTTGGCCTCGGCTTGACCCGCTACCTTCTGAAGCTACCGCCTATGGTGAACATGCCGAGCGAAAGGCTGATCACGGAGCTCGGGCACACGCTTCAAGGCTACATTTTCCACTAATCATACCGCGTCAGAAATTGCGGACCCGACGCGGGCTGTCCATGGCCCTTGTGCAGCACGGACATCGTTGCCGGCGTTTGGCCTGCTGCCGGTTTTTCGGACACGCATTTGGGCTAACATAGCTCGTTGCTCGAACTCGACGGGGCTTGGCCTGCCCCATCGAGGTGGCCGGGGCGTAGAGTTAGAGTCCGGCGGTTAGGGCCGGCGGATGTGCCGACACGGCGCCAGGGTAAGGTGACCA
>NZ_JBRJGW010000057.1:0-8050 GCF_053628695.1 Amorphus sp. MBR-141 | reverse complement strand
TGGGCGAGCGCCACGCCGGGACTGAAGACGGTGCAGGCGGAGATGATGAGAAGAGACAGGCGCATGGCAGTGATCCGGATTTGTTCGTTCTAGGGACGCTTTTTGCGGCACACGACGGCTTCGCCATCGCCGACCGCGGCCAGAAAATTGTTCTTGCCCGAGCAGGTCGCCCGTCTGAGACGCTCGACGGTGGGGGCCGTTTCCTTGGTGAAGGCTTCCAGCCTCTCCAGGCGGGCGATCAAGCGGCTGACGTCCGAGGCTGACCGGCTGCCCTCGCCGCTGAGCGCTTGAGCTTGGGCAGGGTCAGAGGCCGCGATCGACAGCGTTACCGCGCACGCGGCAACAGCGCTCAGGACGATCCTCGGGCAAGACAAAGGTCTCAGTATCTGCATATCGCGCCCCCCTCTTCGTCGAAGCCGATGATGAATTGTCCGTCCTTGCACTCGGCCTTGCCGAGCGCGGCCAGAAGCGGCTCGTAGATGGCGGCGAGCCGCTCCATCTGCGCGATGCGGGCCTCAAGACGGGCCAGCTGTGGGGTCTGGGTGGTGCCGCGCGAGGCGGCGTTCTGCGCCTGGGCGAGCGGGCTTGCCGACGCTGCCATCAGCAGTGCGACGGCAAGGACGCGGGCCCATCGGGGGGTCTGGATTGGCATGCGGTTCCCTCTTTCGTGGTTGCTATCTCTCTCTTATGGGGGATGTCAGGAATCGACGGCTGACGGGTCGGCAGACGGCCTGAGCGGTCGGCTTCGTCGAGGACGACACCCACGACGGCATCGACCGAGATCAATCCAAACCACGAGCTGTCCCGCGAGCCGGAGGGCACCTCTCCCATGACCAGGAGGGCGCCGTCCGGAATGCGATTGTCATAGGCCTTGGCATAGAGGGAGAGCATGGCTGCGCGCTCCCCTGGCAGACGATAGGGCACCCCGGCCGCGTTGCGTGCGGGGCTGCCGTTGACAACGACCGCGCCATGCCGAGCGATCCGCAACCGGTCGCCGGCCTTGCCAACGACGGCCTTGGCCAGTGGCTTGCGGCTGGCGCCGACCCGCACCAGCACGATCGCGCCTCGATCGAGCATCGGCCCACAACCCGGACCCAGCGCTGCAAGCAGCGTCGCGCCATCGGCGATCCGCGGTTCAAGAGAGTGTCCCTCGACCCGGACATAGCCGGGTCGGCAGGTCGAAGCGGAGACTGGCGATGGGGCCGCCGTCAGGCCCACCAGGAGGGCCAGGCCAATGGCGGTGCAGCCGTGACAGAGAGCTCGCGATCCCAGGGTAGTGCCACGACTGGAACCGTTAGGCCTGTCATCAGCAGACTCCCAGTCCGGCGATCCCCGAACGGCCATGGACCAACGGCCGGGCAACGGCAGCAAGTCGGTCAAAAGTTGCAGCACCAGAGCGGGTACTTGGTGGTGCAGGATAGAAGACTGTATTTCCAAGCAGCCGCCGCGGCCATTGGCACGGCGCCTTGACCAGCAGTTTCTGTATACGGGTCGCCGCCACCACCACATGAGGCGTACGATGGCTCATGGATCCGGCCTTGTACTTCCACAAGTGTGCTGAGCGACCCGAGCTGTGACAGTTCTCCGAAGCGCCAGCCGGCGCCGAACTCGGCGGCGCACTTGGCGTGCGCCCCGCTCAACCCACCCAGATCGCCAGTGTAGGTCAGCCAGGTGCGCTTGCAGATCGGCGTGGTACCGGCACCGCCACTGGCCCCAACCACAGAGATGGCACTGTCGACATAGGCCTTGGTGGCGACATTGTTGTCGGCCACCGGGGGAGCAGCCGTCATCGTCCCATCGGACGTGATCGTTCCGTTGGAGACAATGGCCTCGGCCATCAGCCGGCCGTTCACCGTGACATCGCCGCCGGTGATGGTCGGGGCGGCGTTGTCGCACTGGATCTGACTGCCGTCGCTGCGACAGAGCCGATTGCTGATGAGCGTTCCCACTTCCGGATCGTCCTCCGTGGTGATGGCCCCGCCCGCGACGCCTTCGGTCTGGTCGGGCACGCATTGCCAGCTTCCTCCGGCGGTGTCCGTCCAGGCGAGCTTGGCGTTGATCAGGTGGCAGTAGGGCGGGACGGCCCCATTGGTCGCATGCGGGCCAACGGTCGGATCGACCTCGTCGACGCAGGCCCACGCGGATCCCGTCCACTGCAGCATCCGGCCGTCGCCGTCGCACAGCACGATGGGCGCCTTGGCGTGGGGGTCGATGTCGGCGAGCTCGCCCTCGGCCGCGTCGATGCGATCGCCATGGTCGGTCAGGGTCGTGTCGATCCCGTCCAGCCGGCCCTCATGGCCGTCGATGCGGGTCTCCAGCGCGGCGTCCTTGGCGACGAGGTCCGCTTTCATTTTTGTCGTCAATGCCTGAAGCCGGGCGATGCCGGCCTGGCCTCGGGCCATGCCGCTGGTGCCGTACACGACGCCCTGGGCGAACGCTGCCGTCGGCAGCAGCATCAGCGCCAGACAAACTCCTTTGAACGCAAACCGCATATTGTCTCTCCTCCGCACGATGATCCGGTTGTCCTCCGGCGTCGTGCGAAGCCCGTCCGGGCGAATTGCCCACGGTCTCGCTGTTCGGGTCGAGCAGATGAGTCTGCCACGCCGGTGACCCGCTCTTGCTTATGAGCGGGCTCACAAACGTGGGTTCGCGGGTCCTGACAGTCTCCTGACAGGGGTCCGGCTTGCGGGTGCAGCCGAACGGTCGGGGTGGCATGTCAGGCCTTCCGGCGGCAGCGGTCTTTGTCGCCTGCGGCCCGTCCTCCGTCTCTGGGGCGAATGCGCCCGCTCCTCTTCCGTCCTTGCCCCGAGATGGCGGCTCTGACCGGGGCCGCCGGCCTGCGCAACGGCTTCGCCGTCCTCCTCTCCCGTTGCGGTCCTTCGGATGCGCCGACCGGCTCTTGGGCCCCGGTGTTCCGAGGCCATCGCAAGGCCGTTCGAAAGGCGAGCGGCCCAAGAGACCAAAGGAGGACAGACCGATGACAAAGACCCGTACCGACGTGCACGCCACCATCACCGACGCGATCGTGGCCGCGATCGAAGCCGGAACCGACGCCTGGCAGATGCCCTGGCACCGCGCAGGCGGCGCGCTCTCCCGCCCGGTGAACATCGCCACCGGGAACCCCTATCGGGGCATCAACATCCTGGCGCTCTGGGTTGCAGCCCAGACCCGGGAGTTTACCCGCCCGGAGTGGGGCACCTACCGCCAGTGGGCCGCCAAGGGCGCCCAGGTGCGCAAGGGCGAGAAGGGCACCACGACCGTGTTCTACAGGGAGCTTGCCGTCGAGGCTGATGCGACCGCTGACGACGGCGACACCGCCTCTACCGAGCGTCGCTGTGTGGCCCGCGCCAACATCGTCTTCAATGCCGACCAGGTGGACGGCTGGGAGCCGGCACCGACCGAAGCGCCCTCATCCATCGAAGAGTTTGCGCCTGTGGCCAACGCGGAGGCCTTCGTGGCTGCCACGGCCGCTGACATCCGTCACGGGGGCGACGCGGCCTTCTACCGGCCGGCAACTGACCATATCCAGATGCCGCCGAAGGAGGCCTTCCGCGGGAGCCCGACCAGCACGCCCGCCGAGGCCTACTACTCCACCCTCTGTCACGAACTTGGACGTTATGCCGATATCGGCATAACGTCCATAATGCCGCGTTTTGGATTATGCCGCGCGAACAGCGTAACGCATTGATCCGTCAGGGTTGGCCGCGCGACAAGGCGGCATAGTCAGATGCCGGAGCCGCCATTCGTGGACCGCGCGGCGAAGGTTCGCGGAGAGCCCACTTTCTTTGATGCTGCGCTGAGCATGAGGGGCGCCTTCGGCGGATCATGCCGCCGATGCAGCATGAAGTTTCATATGGCTTTGGACCCGCACGCCGAAGCGCACAGGAAACCAGCAAGGAAGCTATTGCAAAGCACGAACCGTTTGACTCGGTCGTCGCACACGGGCGCACCTGAATGGGACAGCACGGGTGCGCCTAGATTTTCGCGAGCCGCTGATCCTTATCGAGCCTTGCGGGACGCGCGCATATCCCGCACGAGGCCTTCGACCTCCGGGCGGGACGGCTGATGGCGGTAGCGCAACGCGCGCACCGTGCGCGTGAGCGGCGCGTCAACGATCGGGCGGCTGATAAGGCCCGGCTCGTCGGGAATGGCCGTCTCCGGCAGCACGACGACGCCCGCGCCCTTCCGCGCCAAGCTCAGCAGCCAGTCGACCCGGTTGGACCGATAGGCGGCGTAGAGGTCTTGGTCCCGCTCGGCCACGGCCGCGTGGAGCGCGTTGCGCATCTCGCAGTTAGGCCGGTCAAGGAGATCGGCGTCTGCTAGCTGCGCGAGGGTGATCGAAGCGTCGGCGGCGAGGGAATGGTCTCCCGCCATCACCACGCGGTAGCCCTCGTCGTAGAGGTCGTCGGCGCGGTAGAGATCGGGCACCTCGCCGCCGGAGGTGATCGCGACGTCGATCCGGCCGTCTTGCAGCCCCGACACAAGCGCGTCCGCTCGGTCTACGATCAGCTCCACATCCGCTTTCTGCACCTGTCGGCGGAAGCGGCCGACCGCGTCGACGACGCGTGACTGCCCGATCGTCTCGCCCAAGCCGATGACGATCGGTACCCGGTCGAGATGCAGGTGGCGCGCGGCCTGGGCCTTCGCTTCGGCGGCCTCGGCCGCCAGTCGCTCCAGACGCGGTCGGACGAGATCGCCGAGGGACGTTAGGCGGCACCCGGACCGGTCGCGCAGGAAGAGCACCCCGCCGAGTTCGTCCTCCAACTTCTTGATCGCCGTCGTCAGCGCCGGCTGAGACACGTTCGACGCCTGCGCGGCATGGGTGAAGTTGCGGTGGCGGCAGACGGCGAGGAAGTAGCGGACTTGGTTCATCTCCATCTGCGGTCTTGTTCCTCGTTATGGAATGCCGGTCGTGTGGTGCGCTACAAGGTGACATAGCAAGCAAAAGACGACTTCATCCATACATTATGATTATCGAACGATAGGGCATCGGGATTGGCGCCGAGCGGGCCTGCGCCTCATCTTCGGGCCAAGGACGACTGAGGCCATAAAGGTGTCCGCGTCCGCCATCCGAGAGGAGATCCCATGACCACCCGCATCACGCCGCTGCTCGGCGCCCTCGCCGTCTCCGCCGCTGCCATATCGGCCCACGCCCAGGAAATCGCCCCCGGCCAGCCCGTCAGCTACATCCCCATGCCCGCCGTGACGGCGCAGGCCGACGCCTTCACGGCCTACCTCCCCGAGGCGGCGGGGATCGTGCGCGACGGCGAGCCCGGAACGACCTATTGGTTCGGCCTGCGCGACAACGACACCGTCGGCATCTTCGACGTCTTCGTGAACGCCGCGGCCCAGCAAGCGCATTTCGAGGGGCAGGTCGCGGCCGAGATCAACGCGAACGCTGCCGACTGGGTCGTCGACGGCTGGGACGGCGGCGTGGTGCCCAACGTCAACAACGGCACGATCCTGTCGGCCCGCCATCCGGTCGATCTCGAGGACGTCACGATGGCGACCCACATCGCCCTGCGCGCGGCGGAGGGGCAGGCGGATGCGTTGGCTGATTTGCTGACGTCGGGCGGCGCCATCGTCGAAGAGACGGAGCCGGGCACGCTATTCTGGGTCGCGGTCCAGTATGACGCGAACACGTTCGGCATTTTCGACGCCTTCGCAGACGAGGACGGGCGCGCCGCCCACTTTGCCGGACAGGTCGCCGCACTGCTCAACGAGCAGGCCGGTACGCTGGTCGAAGGCGGCTGGGAGGACGGCGTCGTCGCCAACGTCCGCAACTTCGACGTCGTCGCTATCAAATAGGGCCAACCCCGCATCGAAGCGTTGCCCGGCGTCCAGCGGCGGGCGTCGCACGTGATAGCCTAGCGGTGCAAGCGGACGTTCGTGTATAGCGCAGCGAACGCCCGCTCCGTCCGCGGTGTCGCCGCTCGAGCAAGGCGCGGCGAACGTCTGAATCGGTTCTCCAAGCCGTCACGAAAACGAGCTTATCGCCCATGACGGCAACGAAGCTGCCGCCGAAGAGGTTCTGGCGGTAGGCCACCTCGGTTCCGCGAAATCCGGCCTAGGATGGCCCCTCCATCAAACTGGAGGACCACCCGTGAAAACCTCATCGAAACAAAAGAACACGCCCGAACCACTACCAACTATCGCATCCACGTTTGCCGACTTCATCGCTGGGCAGGGCTACAGCGCTGAATTCGTTCGTAAATATGGCGATAGCGCCCACGCCTTCTGGCAGCGCCTCGAACGAGAACGTCTAGGGGTATGTGATCTGGACGATCCTACGGCCACGCAGATCATATCAGGATGCGTCGCCAAGGTCCGATCCGGTGACCGCACGCACGCCAAATACAGACTCGAACGATTCCGCGATTACTTGATCGAGAATGCCGGCGCACCCGGACAGCATCCCGCTTCTCTCGACACATCCCGCCGAGCTCGTCTTAGGAGAGAATATGAGGCCTATCTTCATGAGGAGCGCGGTCTCGCTGACAGCACGATCTACCACTGCATGCGGTACTACGACATGTTCCTGACCTACATGTTCGGGTCGGCCCTCGGGGATCTGGATGAGATCACCCCCGACGACGTCGTGTCCTTCATCCTCGAGCGCCGGAAGGCCGGAGCGGCACCGCGGGACAAGACGATCCCGGCGCACCTGCGCAACCTGTTCGTGTTTCTGTTCTGGAGCGGGCGAACGAAACGTAACTTGGGGCGAAGCATACCGCCCAGCCGGCAACCCAAGCCGACCGCAATTCCGAGGTATCTGCCGCCGGAGGATATTCAGCGCCTCATCGAGGCCGCAAGGGGCACGCCGAACACCGGGCGGAGGAACTATGCGATGCTGCTCCTACTCTCTCGTCTTGGCCTGCGGGCCCCGGAAGTGGTCGCGATCCAGCTCAATGATGTCGACTGGCGGCGCGGTGAAATCCTGATCCGGGGAAAGCGTCAACTTCATGATCGCGTGCCCCTCCCCGACGAGGTGGGCAGAGCAATCGTCGACTACATCCAGAACGAGCGCCGCGGGTCCGATCGAGCTCTGTTCGTTCTGTCCCGGGCCCCGTACAGCCGCTTCAAGAACGGGCAGATCGTAAGATGGATCCTCAAGGATGCCTACGACGCCACCGGCATCACTCCCCCGCAATCCTATATCGGCTCTCACATCCTTCGGCACAGCCTGGCGACGGACCTGCTTCGCAAGGGGGCATCTCTGGAAGAGATCGGGGATGTCCTCCGCCACAGATCGCAGATGACCACCACGATTTACGCCCAGCACGATGTCGAGGCGCTTCGTGGGCTTGCCCAACCATGGCTGATCGAGGGGGACGTGCGATGATCTCCTTGTCCCAGCGGCTCGACCAGTACCTCGCCCTACGCCGGAGCTTCGGGTTCGACCTGGCGTTCGCGGAGCGCGTGTTGCGTAAGTTTACGATCTTTGCCGATGCCCGCGGCGACGGCCACATCACCACGGAGCTCTTCCTGGCGTGGAAGGATTCTTACGGCTCCGCCGACAACCGCACATGGGCCGCCCGGCTCGGCATGGTTCGCGGCTTCGCCCGGTGGCTTGCGGAGCGCGACGAGGTCACGCACGTCCCTCCCGTCGGTCTGATCCCAGCCGGAAGGTACGCCCGACCGGCCCCCTATATCTACACCAGGGAAGAGATCACATCACTGGTCGCGGTGGCGGCGACATTGCCGTCGGTCTATGGCCTCCGCTCGGCGGTGTGGCAAACCGTGTTCGGCCTGGTCGCCGTCACCGGGCTACGTATCAACGAAGCCTTGAGCCTCGACCGGAAGCACGTGGATCTCGATCACGGCTTCCTCCAGATCGAAAAGAGCAAGAACGGAACCGGCCGGCCCTGCGAAGCCAGGACGTCGACCTGCCGAAGCTTCGCGACGATCTCTTCGGGCTTATGTCTCTTCTGGGGCATTCCATCGTCCTCCAAACAGCTCGAAAGCCTACTTCAGGGAGGACCACTTAGCGTAATCGCAGGTGGCACCCCTCGCCGAGAGCGAAGCGGTCCACCAAGCTGGCGATCCAGCA
>NZ_JBRJGW010000056.1:0-8468 GCF_053628695.1 Amorphus sp. MBR-141 | reverse complement strand
GTTCAGGGGAATAGCGCTTCTTCGGCATTCTCAGCTCCAATGTTGGAGCCGAAATCTAACTCACAACAGTGGCCACTTGCCGGGGAGCAGGCCAATTACGCGATCCTCGACCCAGGAGACCCGACCGCGCAAACCGTCATCGGGCGGGTGGTGGCGCGCGGGCTGTCTGACGAACTCAAAGACCGCCATTTTCTGATCGTCGACGGGATGGATGGGCGGACCCATTACGTCGACATCGGCAGGGGCGAGGCGACCGAGCCGACACCGGACGGCAATATCGTGCGTGTGACGCCGAAGAACATCGAGCCTCGGCGCGTGGACCGAACCGTAGCAGAGGTCGCCGCCGCCAACGATGGGCGCTACACCATCGACCTGCACCTCACACACGATCCCCGCGCCACCGAGGAATACGCCGAGACCCATGTGCGGCGGCTCGAGGCCATCCGCCGCGCCACCGATGGCGTTGCCCGCGAGCCCAACGGTACCTGGATCATCGCGCCCGACCATCTCGACCGGGTGGTGGAATACGAGCGGAGCCAGGCTCGCGCAGCGCCGGTCATCGTGGAGAAGCTTTCCCATCTTACGCTCGATCGGCAAGTCGGCGCCGACGGCGCCACCTGGCTCGACCGCGAGCTCGTCTCGGACCATCCCGAGCTCACCCGCGACTCCGGTTTCGGCCGGGAGGTCCGTGAGGCCCAGGCGCGCCGCCGGCAATGGTTGATCGCCGAGGGCCTCGCTTACGAGGAACAGGATCGGATCGTCTATCGCGCCAACATGTTGTCGACCCTGCGTCGGCGCGAGCTTGCCCGTGTTGCCGGTCAGCTTTCCAACCAGCTCGGCCTCGCCTATGTCGAGACCCGCTCCGGCGAGCCGGTAGAAGGCACGCTCCGGCGCTCTGTCGAACTCGCCAGCGGCAAATACGCCCTCGTCGAGAACAGCCGCGAATTCACCCTCGTGCCATGGCGCCCCGTCCTCGAACGCCATATCGGCAAGCAGGTCTCCGGCATCATGCGCGGCGACGGCATCTCCTGGACCATCGGAAGGCAGAGGGGATTGGGGATTTCATAGATGTCTTGGTGAGAGACGGTTAAGCAGGGCGTGGCTCCAAAGGACAATCGCGGCGCCTGTGCAACAGACCGTGCTATGAGTAGGCATGTGGACATCGCAAGTCCCTGCCTTTGCCGCTTTTTCGAAAAGGCAGCGACGATGGCGATTGTGTATTTCCTTCCGGGTTCTGAAAGACTCAAGCCGCGGCGCTGGAAAAATGCAACAGCGGCGGCTTGTTCGGCGCATGGGATATGAAGTGGGTCTCGACCCCGAAAGTGACGCGCAGGCGCTCGGGGTCGAGCACCTCTTGTGGCGCGCCGCAGGCAGTGATTTCGCCGTTGTGAAGCATCAGGAGTCTGTCGCACTCCATCGCCTGGTTGAGATCGTGCAGCGCGATCAGCTTGGTGACCGGCAGGGCGCGTACCAGCGCGAGAATGGCAAGCTGGTGGCGGATGTCGAGATGGTTCGTCGGCTCGTCGAGTAGCAGGATTTCGGGTGATTGTGCAAGCGCGCGGGCGATATGCACGCGCTGACGCTCGCCGCCAGACAGCGTGTGCCAGAGCCGCTGTTCAAACCCGGCCATGCCGACATCGGCAAGCGCCTTCGCTACCTTGGCGCTGTCTTCCTCCCGCCAGGGGCGCAAGGGGGAAAGAAACGGGATACGCCCGAGCTCGACAGCCTCGCGCACCGTGATCCGGTCCGAGGTCTCGGCCTGCTGTTCCACCAGCGCCAGACGGTGCGCCCGGCTTCGCGCCGTCATCTTCGACATCGGGGCATCATCGAGAGTAACGCTTCCCTCGTCCGGCTTGCTCAGCCCTGCCAGACAGCGCATCAGGGTCGATTTTCCCGACCCGTTCGGCCCAATGAGCCCAAGGCACTCACCGGACCTCAATTGAAACGAAACGTTGCGCAGGATCGCCCTGCCCTGCACCGTGACCGAAACGTTCTTGGCAGCGAGCGTCATCTGTTGCGTCCTCCACGTATCAGGATAATGGCAAAGGCGGGCGCGCCGACAAGGGCGGTGATGATACCGATCGGCAAGACCTGTCCCGGCACGATCACCCGCGAGATTACATCGGCGGCGATCAGAAAGACCGCGCCGCAAAGGGCCGAAGCCGGCACCAGCCTGTCATGCCGCGTTCCCACCACAAACCGCATGGCATGCGGGATCACCAGCCCGACAAACCCGATGGAGCCAACCTTCGAGACCATGACCCCGACCATCATGGCGGTGACGGCAATCAGCGTTCCGCGAACCTGGCGAACGTTTATTCCCAGCGAGGCCGCGCTATCGGCGCCGAAGGTGAAGGCGTCGAGCGCGCGGCGGTGCCATATACAGACCGCGCACCCCACAAGGGCGGCCAGCATCGTGGCGGGCACATCCTCCCAGCGAACGCCCGAAAGATTGCCCATCAGCCAGAACATGATGCCGCGCGCCTGCTCGGCATTGGCGGATTTGGCGATGATGAAGGCGGTCAGCGCGTTGAACATCTGCGATCCGGCGATCCCGGCAAGGATGATGGCAGCGGCGGCCTGCGTTGCACGTCCGCCGCCCGACCCGCCGGATACGGCATGGGCTAGAAGGACCACCGAACCAAACGCCATGAGCGCCCCCGCCAATGCCCCCAAGGACATGGAGATGACGCCGGCACCGATACCGGCCACGCTGACCAGCACCGCGCCGGTGGAGGCTCCGGCGGATAGTCCCATGAGATAGGGATCGGCGAGAGGATTGCGCAACAGCGCCTGCAGGACCACACCAGTCAGCGCCAACCCCGCGCCACAGGCCGCCGCTACGATGGCCCGGCTCAACCGGTAACTCCAGATGATACCTTCGTCGATCCGGTCAACCGCATAGCCTGCATCCCACAACCGGTTGGCAATGGTTTGCAGGACCACATCGAAGGCAATATTCGTCTCGCCGATGGCGGTGCCCGCAAGCAACGCCAGGAGCAGAATCAGCGGCGCAAGCCAGAGCCATGTTAGGCTCTGGCCCCGCGGCAGGGGTAGAGCATCGCCGCTCATTCCTGCCCCTTGATCGCTGCGATTGCCTCGGCAAGTTTTTCAATCCCGTCAACGAGGCGCAGGGAAGGGGCGATCTCCTGCGGATCGAGCGGGACGATACGATCATTCTCCACCGCGTCCATGAAGCGCGTAACGGGGTCCTCCCTGAGAAAGTCGCGCTTCACGTCGATTGCATCCAGCGGGTAGCGGCGGCGTGCCAGATCGGGGGCGATGATCATGGTCGGATTGGCGCGCGCGATGGTTTCCCAGCCAACCGTCGGCCAATCGTCGATGATGTCGACAACATTCGTGACGCCAAGCGTCCGCGCCATGTAGCCCTGCACGCCGTTTTGTCCAGCCACCCAGGGGTCGCTTTCCCGGGATGCGGAGGAGTACCAGAAGACAGCGGAAATCCCCTCGCCAACATCCGCGACGCGCGCCTTCGCGCCAGCTTCGCGCGCCTTGAGATCGGCGATCAATGCCGCACCGCGTTCGTTTCGATCGAAAATCCGCGCCAGATCGGCAACCCCGTGATAAACTTGGTCGAGAACAAACGGCTTGTAGCGCGCGCCCGCGCCGCCGCTCGCCCCGGGGCCGATATCCGTGCATTGGTCCGGCAGCACATAGACCTCGATACCGAGATCCGCGAACTGCTCGGGCGTGCCGATGCGGCCGTTCGGGCCAATGGAGTTGATCAGATCGGCAATGACCAGTTGCGGGCGCTTGGCCACGATGCTTTCGAAGCTTGGCTCATTGTCACCCAGCCGCTCGATCCCCGCATTGACATCAGCAAATTGCTCCCACACATCGCTGCGCCAAAGTGCAGTGCCCTTCACGACATCGGCAAGACCCAGAGAATAAAGCAACTCCGTTCCGCCCTGGCCGATGGAAACAACGCGATCCGGCGCGTTTTCAAATGTGATTTCCTGTCCGCAATTTTCAATCGTCAGCGGATATTGTGTCGGCTCTGCCTGTGCAGTGGAAGTGACCGCTCCCAGAATGAATGCGGAAATGATGTAGGTCTTCATGAGGGCTCTTCCTCCCCGTAACAAGTCAGGCGGAGACGTGGATTCCATTGACGGACTCCAGCCTTGTGGTCACTTTGCCTGGCTTGAAAGGAGATACTTCCAACCGCAGGCGGCGAAAGTCACCGCTGCGGGAACCCCGCCCGACTCCGCGCCCCGCGGTTCGGTGAGTGACACGCTTGCGGCAGGTCTCCTGACTTCGCGGGTCCTAGCCTTATGCGCCGCCTTCCCGACATTTCGTCAGTGGCTAATGGCGCAAAGACTCGCCGCTTACAGTTGCGGGGGCAGTCACGGATTTGGCGCCTGATGGCTACACCACACCGTGTTCCCTTTTAATCCCTCCCGCCGCGTGGGGCGGGACAGGAACCGAAGCTGGCCGAAAGTAAAACACGGAGTACAGGAGGCGTGTCAATCGCAAATGATTTTGTCGCAGGGCATTTATCCCGGTGACCTTACGACTTCTGTCTATATTCATGGTGCTTCCCCATTGCTGCTCATAATGAAAGCACAATCGACAAAAGCCAATCCACGTGCGGTTCATCGCATTCCAGCGTACATAAAAGCCATAAGCGTTCCCGGCGTTCTGGGCGAATCTCGTTCCGTGTGCCTCAAGCAGCGGAACGACGTTCATGACTCCCACAAAGCTCCTCATCGGTCAGATCGCGGTCGTCTTCGCCATAGTCATCCTGGGGGTGTGGACGGCGACACAGTGGTGCGCCGACATGTTGGGTTACCAGGCGCAGCTCGGTAGCCCGTGGTTTGTCCTGTTCGGCTGGCCGGTCTTTGAGCCGTGGAAGCTATTCGAGTGGTGGTATTTCTACGAGGCCTATGCGCCGGAGGTGTTCGACAAGGCCGGGATGCTGGCAGCGGGCAGCGGCTTCATGGGGTGTGCCGCCGCCATCGCCGGCTCCCTGTGGCGGGCGCGGCAGAGCCGGCTCGTCACCACTTACGGGTCGTCGCGCTGGGCCGTGAAGGGGGAGATCGAGAAAGCGGGACTGTTTCGTCCGGCGGGCGTGTTCCTCGGCCGGCTGAAGGACCAATACCTGCGCCATGACGGGCCGGAGCATGTCATGGCTTTTGCGCCGACGCGATCCGGCAAGGGCGTCGGCCTCGTCGTGCCGACGCTGCTGACCTGGACCGGCTCGGCGGTGATCCACGACATCAAGGGCGAGAATTGGCAGCTCACGGCCGGCTGGCGGTCGAAGTTCTCCCATTGCCTGCTGTTCAATCCGACCGACCCGCGCTCCGCCCGCTATAATCCATTGCTGGAGGTGCGCAAGGGGCCGGACGAGGTGCGCGACGTCCAGAACATCGCCGATATCCTGGTCGATCCCGAGGGCGCGCTCGAACGCCGGAACCATTGGGAAAAGACCAGTCACGCCTTGCTGGTCGGCGCCATCCTGCACGTGCTGTACGCCGAGGAGGAGAAGACGCTGGCGCGCGTCGCCACCTTTCTGTCTGATCCGCGCCGGTCCTTCGCCGCGACGCTGCGGCGCATGATGGCGACCAACCATCTCGGCACGCCGGAGAACCCGAGCGTCCATCCGGTCGTGGCCTCGGCCGCGCGTGAGGTGCTGAACAAGTCGGAGAACGAGCGCTCGGGTGTGCTCTCCACCGCCATGTCCTTCCTCGGCCTCTATCGCGACCCTACCGTCGCGGCGACGACCTCGGCCTGCGACTGGCGCATTGCCGATCTCATGGATGCCGAACATCCGGTCTCGCTCTATCTGGTCATTCCGCCCTCGGACATCTCCCGGACCAAGCCGCTGGTGCGGCTGGTCCTGAACCAGATCGGGCGGCGGTTGACCGAGCGGCTGGAAGGAGACCCGAAGAAGACCCGCAGGCATCAGCTCATAATGATGCTCGACGAGTTCCCGGCGCTGGGGCGGCTCGATTTCTTCGAAACGGCGCTCGCGTTCATGGCCGGGTATGGCATCCGCGCCTACCTCATTGCGCAGTCGCTCAATCAGATATCCAAGGCATATGGCGAGAACAACGCCATTCTCGACAACTGCCATGTGCGCGTCGCCTTTTCATCAAACGATGAGCGGACGGCGAAGCGCATCTCCGACGCCCTCGGCACGGCGACGGAACTCAGGGCGCAGCGCAACTATGCCGGCCACCGGCTGGCGCCGTGGCTGTCGCATGTCATGGTCAGCCGCCAGGAGACGGCGCGGCCGTTGCTTACGCCCGGCGAGGTGATGCAATTGCCGTCCGCGGACGAGCTGGTGCTGGTCTCCGGTCTGACGCCGATCCGGGCGAAGAAACTCCGCTATTACGAAGATCGGAACTTTACCCAGCGTGTTCTGCCGGCCCCACATCTTTCCGAAGGTGGCTACGAGGACAAACCGGCATCGCGCCCCGACGACTGGAGCGGCCAGGTGCGCGATACCGACGACCGCCTGATGCCTTCCGACGAAGACGGTACCCGGCACGGTTCTCTTGTCGAGGAAGGCGGGCTCCAGCAGCAACGCCACCCGGGCTTGGCGGAAGAAGAGGTCGCGAAGCCCGTCGAGCCGGGGCAGCCGGATATTCCGGGGCTTGACGCGGACGAGTCGGATGTCGTCGCCGACAAGCGCGCCCTGGATCGGCTGTCGAAGCCGGCGCGCGTCTATGGCGTTAACGAAGCGATGGGGCCGGAGAAGGATATGCTCGAAGGATTCTGATCCCGCGCAAGCATCCGCATGTGATCGCATTCCGTCGTACATAAAGGCCGTAAGAGATTCCGGCGCATCCGGCGATCCTTGTCCTGACTTTTTCAAGACCGTCAGGGCAAGACTGCATGAAGCCGCGCCACAACATCTACATCGACGAGGAGACGAGCGCCGAGCTCGAAGCGCTGGCGGCCAAGCCCGGCGCCTCCAAATCCGCGATCATCACCGATGCGATCCGCCATTACATCCGGCACCGCGGCGCTCATGCGCTCGATGAGGCGCTGAGGATCCGCCTCGACCGGCTGACGCGCGAGAACAACCTGATCCGGCGCGACATCGATGTCCTGACCGAGAGCCTTGCCTTCTTCGTGCGGCTCTACCTCACTTTCAATGCGCACACGCCGATCCCGGACAAGGCGACGCAGGCGGTTGCGCAGGAACGCTACCAGAAATTCGTTGAGCAGGTTGGCCGCCAGATCGCGGGCGGCAAGCGCTCGCTCGGCCCCAGGGACGGGGAGGAAAACCCATGAGCACGACCGCCGAAGAGCGCCGCCGCGCCATGCTGAAGACCGCCATGGGGCCGGCAGTTGCCGAGGCCCTGTCCGACCCCGCCGTCATCGAGGTGATGGTCAACCCAGACGGCAGGCTCTGGATCGACCGGCTCGGCGAGGGACGGAGCGATGCCGGGCTGCGCGTTCACCCCTCCGAAACCGAGCGGATCATCCGCCTGGTCGCCTCCCATGTCCGCGCCGAGGTGCATGCCGACAATCCCATTGTCAGCGCCGAGCTGCCATCGGGCGAACGCTTCGAAGGCGTGCTGCCGCCGGTCGCATTGGCGCCGTGTTTCGCCATCCGCAAGCCGGCCGCGAAGATCTTTACCCTCGCCGACTACGTCCGTGCCCAGATCATGGTCCCGATCCAGGCCGAAGCCCTCAAGCAGGCTGTGCGGGAGCGAAAGAACATCCTGGTCGCGGGCGGAACCTCCTCGGGCAAGACCACGCTTGCCAATGCGCTGATTGCCGCGATCGCCGATTGCGACGAACGGGTCATCCTCATCGAGGATACGCGCGAGCTGCAATGCGCGGCGGTGGATTGCGTGGCGCTGCGCACACGGCCGGGCGTCGTATCTCTGGCCGATCTCGTTCGCTCGACCCTGCGCCTGCGCCCCGACCGCATCATCGTCGGCGAGGTGCGGGGCGCCGAGGCGCTCGACATGCTCAAGGCCTGGAACACCGGCCATCCCGGCGGCATCGCCACCGTGCATGCCAATTCCGCCCATGCCGCCCTCTACCGGATCGAGCAGCTCGTCCAGGAGAGCGTCAGCGTCATCCCGCGCCGCCTGATCGCCGAGGCGATCGATCTCGTCGTGTTTATCGCGGGGCGCGGCTCATCCCGCCGCATCGAGACCATCGCCGAAGTCGCCGGCATCGACGCCAACGGCGATTACGCGGTGACCACGCTTTCCTTGCCCCAACTGCAATCGCTCTCATGAAAGGACCTATCCATGCGCAAAAAGCTCCGATTTCTGTCGGCTACCGCCCTCACGTTTCTGCTCACGGCCCCGGCCTATGCGGCGGGCTCCGGCATGCCGTGGGAAGAACCGCTCCAGCGCATCCTGGAGTCGGTTCAGGGGCCGGTGGCCAATGGCCTGCTCCCCGGCAAGTGGCCACTGTTGTGAGTTAGATTTCGGCTCCAACATTGGAGCTGAGAATGCCGAAGAAGCGCTATTCCCCTGAAC
>NZ_JBRJGW010000055.1:0-9991 GCF_053628695.1 Amorphus sp. MBR-141 | reverse complement strand
CCTCCCTTCTGCGACACAAGGCCAAGTCTTCGGGTCATTAACTGATCCCCTTCTTGTTTTCGTGCTTTATTGCTTATCGTGCAGTAACGATAGCATTATTTAATACATATTTGTATAGAATACGAAGCTGGTTCGTTTTTCACGAACGACTGAAGTATCCGAGAATAGGTCTACTTCAAGCGCCGACGGCACAAACTCACAACGGACCGCCGAATTGCAGCCAATTCGATCATTGAGGCGCGCTTTGCCGTTTCCTGAGAGCACGTTTGAGAAGGATTCCCGAGGCGGCTTTTTCGTGATTCATGGGGCGTCGAATCTACGAGACGAGCCGACGCTCCATGCCCGGAAGAAGCCGCCCGTACGGCGCCGCTACGCCACTGACCTGACTGACGGACAATGGGCTCTGATCGCGCCGCTGATCCCTGAGGCGCAGGCCGGCGGCCCAGGAAGGCCACATCGCGCGAGTTGGTGGATACCATTCTCTATTTCCTGCGGGCCGGCATGGCGTGGCGGCTTCTGCCCCATGACCTGCCGCGGTGGCAGACGCTCTATTACTATCTGCGCCGCTGGTAGCGCGAGGCGGGAGCGAGTCCACCACACGCTCGTCATGGCCGACCGCGAGCGGTGCGGCAGATCAGCGTCGCCCTCGGCGGCGATCAGCCAGTCGGTGCGCACCGCCATCAAAAGGGGGCGCCAAGGGCTATGAGGCGGGCAAGAAAATCAACGACTGCAAGCGGCACATCCTGACCGACACGGATGGGCGCCTGCTCTGCGTGCGTGTCCACAGCGCCGATATCCAGGACCGCGACGGCGGCAAGCTGCCGCTGAAGGCTTCGCGCAGGAGCTACCCGTTCGTTGCTCGCGTCTTCGCCAATGGCGGCTATGGCGGGCGTCTGGTGGAATGGGCGGCGGGGAAGACCCACATCACGCTCGAGATCATCCGACGAGGGGCCAGGACCAAAGGCTTCGAGGTCCTGCCGCGTCGGTGGGTGACGGAACGCACGTTCGCCGGGATCTTCAAGAACCGCCGTCTCGTCCGCCATTACGAGCAGATCGCCGCCGTCGCCGAAACCCTCATCACCATCGCATCATCAGCCACCCTGCTGCGCCGACGGCCATGAACCAATGCCCTTCTCAAACAAGCTTCTGAGAGCCATGGGAGGCCGGCCCGAAAAATCTAGTGACAAAGGAAACCACTGAGTCTACATTAGGGATGGGCAGTTACGAACTGCTGAATTTACCTGCGGAATCTGAAGTCGTCGCTTCCCTTAGTTTCGTATTCCTAGCAACGACTGCTGTGTGCGCCTCATCAGGAAGGGGTCGAATTCTACCCTATTGCATGGGAATCGGAGCGAGAGACCGGCGACCGCAGGAGTTTGGCTGGACGATGACACCTGCGCTACGGATCCGTTTTCATCCAAGAGGTTCAACCGCGCCTGAACGCCGACGCACGCTATTTCGTCATCCGTCGCGCTACTTCTGTGTCGATGCTTGGAGAGGTGCTGAGAGCTCGTCGGTTAACTTTAGTCGTACTGGAAATGCCATTTCACATGAAGAAGCCGAAACTAGATTGGATCTTTCGGGGCCTCGCCATCGTCGGTGTGGTGGCAGCAGGATACTTGGCTTGGCAATCATTCCGGGCAGACGAACTCCCGGCCGGCATCGGCTCCAGCAATGGCCGGATCGAGGCGGTTTCGATCGACATCGCGACCAAGGTCGCCGGCCGCATCGACAGCATCCTGATGGATGAAGGTGATACGGTGGAGGCGGGCGAACTCGTCGCCCGCATGGACACCGCGACCCTGGACGCCCAGCACCGCGAGGCGCTGGCGGAGCTACGGCGTGCCAAGATCGGCATTGAGACTGCAAAGCAACTCGTCAAGCAACGCATCTCGGAGCGAGAGGCCGCCGAGGCCCTGGTGGCCCAGCGCGAGGCCGAGCTCAACGCCGCCAAGAAGCGCCTCGACCGCACCCAGCGCCTGACCGACCGCGGCACGACCTCGCTGCAGGCCCTCGACGACGACCTGGCGACGTTCGAGGGCAGCCGCGCGGCGGTCGCCGCCGCCAACGCCCAGGTCGCCGCCTCGGAGGCCGCGATCTCCCAGTCGAAGTCCCAGATCGTTTCGGCGGAAGCCGCAGTCGAGGCGATCAACGCGCAAATCGAGCGGATCGATTCCGAGATCGCGGATTCGAGCCTGCGTTCGCCGCGTGCCGGCCGCATCCAGTACCGGGTCGCCCAGCCCGGCGAGGTAATCGCTGCCGGCGGGACGGTCATGAACATGGTCGACCTGACCGACGTCTACATGAACTTCTTCCTGCCGACGGAAGCGGCCGGACGCCTGAGCGTCGGCTCCGAGGCGCGGCTCGTCTTCGACGCCGCGCCGGAATATGTGGTGCCCGCGACCATTTCGTACGTCGCCGACGTGGCGCAGTTCACCCCGAAGACGGTGGAGACCGAGGAGGAGCGGCTGAAGCTGATGTTCCGGGTGAAGGCACGGATCGCGCCGGACCTGCTGCGCAAGTATCTGAACATCGTGAAAACCGGAGTTCCCGGCGTCGCCTACATCAAGGTGGACTCCGCCGCCCAATGGCCGGCCGACCTCCAGGTGAAGATGCCGGAATGAGCGCGGCGGCGGACCTGCGCGGCGAAGACGGTCCGCCCGCAGAGCCGGTGGTGCGGCTTGCCGGCGTATCGCTGCGCTACGGCAAGACACTGGCGCTCGACGCCGTCAGCCTCGACATCCCGGCCGGGCGGATGATCGGCTTCATCGGCCCCGATGGAGTCGGCAAGTCGAGCCTGCTGTCGCTGATCGCCGGAGCGCGGGCCATCCAGGCTGGAACAGTGAGTGCGCTGGGCGCGGACATGGGCCGGACGGCCGCACGCGACAAGGTGATTCCGAGCATCGCCTACATGCCCCAGGGCCTCGGCAAAAACCTCTATCCGACGCTGTCGGTCCAGGAAAACCTGGATTTCTTCGGCCGCCTGTTCGGCCACGGCCGGGCCGAGCGCCACCGGCGGATCGACGATCTCACCCGGGCGACCGGGCTGCGACCCTTTCTCGACCGGCCGGCGGGCAAGCTCTCGGGCGGCATGAAGCAGAAGCTCGGCCTGTGCTGCGCGCTGATCCACGATCCGGACCTGCTGATCCTCGACGAGCCGACAACCGGCGTCGACCCGCTGTCGCGGCGCCAGTTCTGGGATCTGATCCGCCAGCTGAGGGGCGAGCGATCCGGCATGAGCGTGATCGTGGCGACCGCCTACATGGAGGAGGCCGCGACCTTCGACTGGCTGGTCGCGATGGACGCGGGCCGGGTGCTGGCGGCCGGAACCGCACAAGAGCTTCTCGCGCAGACCGGGAAGGAAACCCTTGAGGGCGCCTTCATCGCATTGCTGCCCGCGGACGTGCAAGCCGCGCACCGAGAGGTGACCATTCCGCCGCGCAGTCCCAGTGACGGGTTCGCTATCGAGGCGGAGGGCCTGACCAAGCGCTTCGCCGCGTTCACGGCGGTCGACCATGTCAGCCTGGCGATCGAGCCCGGCGAGATCTTCGGGTTTCTCGGCTCGAATGGCTGCGGCAAGACCACCACCATGAAGATGCTCACCGGGCTCCTGCCGCCGAGCGAGGGCTGGGCGCGGCTGTTCGGCCACGAGGTCGATCCGGACGACATCGCGACCCGCCGGCGCGTCGGCTACATGTCCCAGGCCTTCTCGCTCTATACCGAGCTTACGGTGCGCCAGAACCTGGTGCTCCACGCCCGGCTGTTCCAGGTGCCGCGCGCGGAGGTCGCCCCGCGCGTGGCGGAGATGATCGACCGCTTCGATCTGACCGACGTCGCGGACGCCCTGCCGGATGCGCTGCCGCTCGGCCATCGCCAGCGCCTGTCGCTGGCCGTCGCGATGATCCACAAGCCCGAGATGCTGATCCTCGACGAGCCGACCTCCGGCGTCGATCCGATCGCCCGCGATGCGTTCTGGCAGCTGCTTGTCGATCTCTCCCGCAAGGACCGGGTGACGATCTTCATCTCCACGCACTTCATGAACGAGGCCGAGCGCTGCGATCGCATCTCGCTCATGCACGCCGGCCGGGTGCTGGTCAGCGATTCCCCTGCCGCGATCATCTCCCATCGCGGCGCGGCGAGCCTCGAGGATGCGTTCATCTCCTATCTGGAGGAGGCGGTCGCCGAAGGCTCGGTCGTGGAGGCCGAAGTGGGGGAAACCGGCCCGATCGAGTCGCCGCCGCCCGAGGCCGCGCGCAAGCCTGCCGCGTGGCGGCGATATTTCGATCCACGGCGCATGCTGAGCTATTCGCGGCGCGAGGCGCTGGAGCTCCGGCGCGATCCGATCCGCCTGACGCTTGCGATCGTCGGCAGCCTGATCCTGATGTTTGTCATGGGCTACGGCATCAGCCTCGACGTCGAGGACCTGACCGTCGCCGTCCTCGACCGGGACAACACCACGGTGAGCCGCGACTACGCCCAGACGCTGACCGGCTCGCGCTACTTCGTGGAAAAGGATCCGATCACCAGCTACGCCGAGCTCGACCGGCGTATGCGCGACGGCGAGCTGGGCGTCGCCATCGAGATCCCGCCGGGCTTCGCCCGTGACCTCGCCCGCGGCCGTGACGTCGAGATCGGCGCGTGGATCGACGGCGCGATGCCAAGCCGTGCCGAGACGATCCTTGGCTACGTCCAGGGCATGCACGCCAATTGGCTCGTCGAAAAGGCAACCGAGACCGGGAACGCCGCCGCGGTCACTCAGCCGGCGGGCGTGGAGATCCGCTACCGCTACAATCCCGACGTGAAGAGCCTCGTGGCCATGGTGCCGGCGGTGATCCCGGTTCTGCTGATGTTGATCCCGGCGATGCTGGCAGCTCTCAGCGTCGTGCGGGAGAAGGAGCTCGGCTCGATCGTCAACTTCTATGTCACGCCCACGACGCGGCTTGAATTCCTGATTGGTAAGCAGCTTCCCTACGTCGCCGTCTCGATGGTGAGCTTCCTGACCCTAGTCGTTGCCGCGATAGTGGTCTTCGGCGTACCATTGAAAGGAAGCTTCCTGACCTTGTCACTCGGCGCACTCATCTATGTCTCGGCCTCGACAGCGATCGGGCTGTTTGTCTCCACCTTCATGAAGAGCCAGATCGCGGCGATGTTCGGCACCGCGATCCTATCGCTCCTGCCCGCCATCAGCTTCTCCGGCATGATCGATCCAGTCTCCTCGCTGGAAGGCTACGGGCGGTTCGTCGGCGAGATCTACCCGACCACCCATTTCCTGACGATCGCCCGCGGGACGTTCTCGAAGGCTCTTGTTTTTTCCGACCTTCACACTGCCTTTTTCGCGCTTGGGCTAGCAGTTCCGATCATCTTGCTCGTGACGGCGGCCCTCTTGCAGAAACAGGAGACCTGAGTTCATGCGGCTCTCCAACGTCCTCCAACTCGGCATCAAGGAGCTTCGCTCGCTCGCGCGCGACCGGATCATGCTGATCCTGATCGTCTATGCCTTCTCGATCTCAATCTATGTGGCCGCAAGCGCGATGCCGGACACCTTGAACCGGGCGTCGATCGCCATCGTCGACGAGGACCGATCGCCGCTGTCCCAGCGCATCACCGACGCGTTCTATCCACCCTATTTCGTCCCGCCGATGCTGATCAGCCAGAATGAGATGGACGAACGGATGGATGCCGGCCTCGACACCTTTGCCCTCGATATTCCGCTGAACTTCCAGCGCGACGTGCTCGCCGGCCGACAGCCTGCGGTCCAACTCAACGTCGACGCCACCCGCATGACCCAGGCCTTTACCGGCAGCGGTTACGTTCAGACCATCGTCTCCGATGAGGTAGCCTCTTTCGTGCAGCGCTATCGGAGCGGCTCCAATCTCCCCATCAGCCTCGTGCCGCGGATCCGCTTCAATCCCGAGCTCAACAAGTCCTGGTTCGGCGCGCTCATGGAGATCATCAACAACGTTACGCTGTTGTCGATCGTGCTGACCGGGGCGGCCCTCATCCGGGAGCGCGAGCACGGCACCATCGAGCATCTGCTCGTCATGCCGGTAACACCGTTCGAGATCATGATCAGTAAGGTCTGGGCAATGGGGCTGATCGTCCTGATCGCGACGGCGTGCGCCCTCGTCTTCGTCGTCGAGGGGCTTCTGTCAGTGCCGATCCAGGGATCGGTGCCACTGTTTCTCGCCGGCGCGGCGCTGGAAATCTTCGCCACCACCGCACTCGGGATTCTGCTCGGCACGATCTCCCGAACGATGCCGCAATTCGGCCTCGTGCTGATCCTTGTGCTTTTGCCCATGCAGATGCTGTCCGGTGCCATGACCCCGCGCGAGAGCATGCCGGGCTTCATTCAGGACATCATGCTCGGCGCGCCGAACACCCATTTCGTGCTGTTGGCCCAAGCGATCCTGTTCCGCGGTGCCGGCATCGGCGTGGTCTGGCCGCAATTCGTGTCGCTCGCGGCGATCGGCGGCATCCTGTTCGCGATCTCGCTGACCCAGTTCCGCAAGAGTATCAGCACCATGGGCTGAGCGCTGGCCTCATACCGATGAGCGTCGGATATGACTCCTAGGGTTTCAGAAAGGCAAAAATCTGAAGGATTCTCATTCCGCAGCACAGCGATTTTCGACAGCCTGACGCTTCGGCGTATGGTCAAGACAACAAAGGGCACGGCCCAGGCATGTCCTCTTATCGCACCGGCCAAGATCTATGACAGCGGCTCGCGCAAGGCCGCGATGCGGATCGGCAGGTCACACTTTGAAGATCAACCGTGACTGAGTCCCGCGCTTCAATGCCCGCGGCCCGAATCTGGACGGGCTGATCAATCGCCGAGGCTGTCTGCGCAGCCATCGGGCTGGTCGTGCGGCTGACTCCATGTCCCGCACGCAACGGGTCAGTCGAAGAGTTCCCCGGGTGCATTCACAATCCAGCGGCGCGGCGGTTTGCTGAACACACTGCAGCGCTGGTAGCTCGTCGGTGTGGGACACAAGCGCGATTTATCGCGGGCACTGCCCGCGTCGATGGGCGACGGCCTCATCCGCCGGCGCGTGAAGGTGGGTGGTCGACCCAGCCGCTACCGCCGCGGCCGTGCCGGAGTCCATAGTCAGCCAAGGCGTTCATGTATGCGCGATCGAACGGCTTTTCCGACGTCATATCGAAGTCGGGTCCGACGAACGTCAGGGCGAATCTCACCCAGTTGTCGCCCGCGAAGTCGAAGGTTTTGGCGACAGTTGCTGTGCGCTCGCTTTGATGAACGTCGAAGAGGAGAGTCCAGCAATAGGCAAGGCCGAGGACCGCACCAAACTGAATTCCGGCTCGAGCTTGTTGTTGTTGATGTATATCCGGCTGCCGTTCGGCATCGTCCAACTGGGACCTGACGCGAGAAACGGGGTGGGAGGGTGAAAACCTGAAGCGCGGCGCCCCCGTCGACGTTCAGTTCCGCAAAATGCCGCTTCCCGGCCCGAACTTCGAAAACACGCGGGTTGCGCTGCCACCGGCCTATAGCAAAGCCGCGCAAACACGCCTCCCTCGAACGGGGTAAAATGCATGCTCTCTTTCGGGAGATGTCAGGTGTTGCCGGGGGTTGGCGGCCCATAAACAGGTGTTGCCAGCCGCTTGGGTTGCAATAAACGCCGGGAACGCGACGCCTGTATTCGGCTGGCAACACCTTTAAGCCTCTCGCAGTTCTCCTGTTTCCGCAAGCAAAAGCCGCCTCCATTCGTGCCGCCACCCATAAGCAGGTGGTTGCAATAAACGAAGGAGGCGTCGCCGATGCGCGCTCTGGCCTTCCTGTGGGCTTTGCTTGTGCGAGCCCCCGCGCGGCTTCTCGGCCGCACCCTGTTGGCTCTCGCCGGCCTGTCCCTGGTGTTTGCCTGGGGCCTCGTGCCGGTGGTGGTTCTGATCTGTCTTGTCGTTGCTGTTGGGCTGTGGCTGCGAATCCGCCGGCATCGGCGATGGGCCACCCTCCACGGCTCGGCCCGCTTTGCCACGCGCCGCGATCTCGATGTCCATAGTCTTCGCGGCCGCCGCGGCCTCATCCTCGGACGTGTCGGTCGGAGTTTCCTGCGGTTCGATCGGCCAGGCCATTTGCTCACCTTCGCGCCGACGCGCTCCGGTAAGGGCGCCGGATCCATCATTCCCAACCTGCTCGACCACCCGGGCTCGGTGTTCGTCATCGACCCGAAGGGTGAGAACCATGCGGCAAGCGCAGCCTTCCGGCAAAGCCTCGGCCGCGTGCATGCCATCGCCCCCTTCGACCGGCAGGTGGAGACGTCCCGGTTCAACCCCGTCGACTTCATCCGGGTCGGCGAGGCCGAGGAGATCGATGATGCCACGCTCATCACCGACATGCTGGTCCCCTCCAGTGGTCCGGAGACCTTCTGGGACAGCGAAGCCAAGGCGCTGATCACCTGCCTGCTGCTCTATGTGGCTCACGCCCGCAGCGGGTCGGAGCGGACACTTAGCCACGTCTGGACGCTTCTCATGCGCGACCAGGATGGGTTCGAGGACCTTCTTGAGGAGATCCTCGCGTTCGACCATCCCGGGATTGCCGCCATGGCACGGGGCTTTTCCCAGAAGGAGATCCGCGAGCGCTCCGCCGTGATCTCCACCGCCCAGACGCACATGAAAATCTGGAAGAGCCCGCTGCTCGCCCGGGCAACTGAGGCCTCCGACTTCATGATGGAGGATCTGAAGCGGAGACCGACGAGCCTCTACCTGATCCTGCCGCCGGAGCTCCTAGAGACCTATCGCCCGTTCGTGCGTCTGTTTGTGGGACTGGCTCTGGTCGCCACGACCCGCGCCCGCACGGCCCGGCGCGAGCCGGTCGTCTTCTTCCTGGACGAGACCGCCGCCCTTGGCCGGATGGAGCCGATCGAGACCGGCATCGGCTGGCTTGCCGGCTACGGCGCCAGCCTGTGGCTGTTCTTCCAGGATCTCGACCAACTGATGCAGATCTATCCGCGCTGGCGCTCCATGATCGCCAACTGCGCGGTGCGCCAGGCCTTCAACGTCACCGACTACGCGACCGCTGCCGAGCTCTCCAACATGCTCGGCACGCGCACGGTGGTCGCTCCCAGCATCAGTCGGGCGACGGCCGGACCGCTGTCGCTGTTGCCCAACCACTTTTCGACGAGCGAAGGGCTGCAGGCGCGCAAGCTGATGACGCCGGACGAGGTCATGGCCATGCCGACCACCCATCAGCTCCTGTTCGTCCAGGCCTGCCCACCGATCCGGGCGCGCAAGATCCGCTGGTTCGCCGAGGAGCCGTTCCGCGCCCGCAAGGCGCTCGCCGAGCGCCGGGCGGAAGCACGAAAGGACGACAACTAGAAAACCAGAAAGCAAGATAGGGAGAGACCACGATGGACCCGAACGCCAACCCCAACACCGCCGCCACCTGGCAGCTGTTCACGATGATCGCGTTTGCGGCCGCCGTCTTCGGCCTTACAATCGGCCTGGCCACCGCCAAACCGCCACCGAAGCTGCCAGCCTGCAACGCCGACGAGGGTCGACGGATCGTTCAGGCGGGCTTTGCGGCCGAGAACGACGATCTCGCGGTCTTTGGGCTCCACTCCATCCGGGAGGTATCGAGCATTGCCGACGGCACCGAGCTTCGCCGCTGCACGGCAATCGCGATCACCAACGAGGGCGAGCGGACTCTCCGCTTCGTCGTTGGCTGGGTCGATCGCGCTGACAAAATCGCGTTCTGGGCACGCTGAGAGCATCATCCAGGAGAAGAGCTTGACGGTTGCCGTTGAGAGGTTTGCAGATCAGTCGATCTGGACCTGCCGGGGGAGAGCCAGAACCGGGGTATAGCCCCCTTTGCCATTGGGGTATGCCGCTCGCGTGCTGGTCATCGCTGGTGAGGGGGACGCCGATTTTTCCGGAGCTGCAGTGAACTAGTGGATTGATTCCAACGTTTGGAACCCTCGGTTTCGAGCGGCGATGATGTCGTCGGGGTTGGCGCTCCAGACGAACGGCCGAGGGTGCCGGG
>NZ_JBRJGW010000054.1:0-10134 GCF_053628695.1 Amorphus sp. MBR-141 | reverse complement strand
CGTGCCAGAGAGAGCAGCGTAGTATATCTTCGTAGCCACAAGGAGAAACGACGATGGCGAAAAGAGCAGCTGAAACACGACCGATTAGGAGGGCAAGATTAAAGAAGACGGCACCATGATGGGCCGCTTCCGAAAATTGTTGTTGTCTGCACACTGGTTAGGGGAGCCGCGAGCGGCACCACGATTTTTGCCCCCGCGTGCCGCGATTTTGCGCAACGCCTTGGCTTTGCAGGGTTTCGAGCGGCACCATAGGCACATATCGGCCTGTTTTGGGTGGTTTTGGTCGGAGGCGCACCCATGAGCGTCGACGACGAAAGCCGCTTCCTCCCGAAGCCCGGCCGCATCCGATCCGACACGCCGAAGGCGGGTAAGACCAAGAGCTTTTTCACGCAGGTCAGGAAGATCACCCGCCAGCATCAGGCGGCAGCCTCCCGCAATCCTTCCATGCCGTCATCCGGCCGGCAATCGTCGCCGGGCCGGTCACGCGCCGTCGCCGCCAGCGGCAAAGGCGTGAAGCGTGGCCGGGGCGCCAGCTTCGTGCGCGCCCGCAATATCTCCGGCCATTGGCATCATCGCCAGCCCGGCAGCCGCCGCGTGATCGTCAAGCAGCGCAGCGTCCGGGCCGCATGGAAGGACGGTCGCGCCCGTGCGCATCTGCGCTATGTCCAGCGTGACGGAACCTCACGCGATGGCGAGCGCGGTCAGCTCTATTCGGCGCATGAGGACCGCGCCGATGGCGACAACTTCCTTGATCGCGGCAAGGACGACCGCCACCAGTTCCGGTTCATCGTCTCGCCCGAGGACGGTGCGGAGCTATCGGACCTCACGGCCTACACCCGCGATTTCATGAAACAGGTGGAAGCCGACCTCGGCACGAAACTCGACTGGGTTGCGGTCAACCACTACAACACCGGCCATCCCCATGTGCATGTAATCGTCAACGGCCGCGACGATACGGGCGGGGATCTGGTCATCAATGGCGATTACCTCGCCAACGGCCTGCGCGAGCGCGCCAGCGAGCTTGCCAGTCTGGAACTCGGCCCCGTCACCGAGATCGAGCAGACCCGCAAGCTGTCGGCCGAGATTGACCACGACCGTTTCACCCGTATCGACCGCGCGATGGCGGAGGAAGCCGATGCCCGTTTCCTCGACCTGCGCCATGAACCGGCAGCGCCGAGGCGGCAGTTCGAGCGAACGCTACGCCTGCGCAGGCTCGCCAAGCTGGAGAAGATGGGGCTGGCGACCGAGCACGCGCCCGGCGTTTGGGAATTGAGCAAGGACATGGAACCGGCCCTGCGCGAGTTGGGCGAGCGTGGCGACATCATCCGCACCATGCAGAAGGCGCTCGGCCCGCAGGGCGGCGAACGCGATCCCATGAGCTTTCAAATCCATGACGGAGCGCCAGAGACGCCTATCGCCGGCCGTGTCGTGGACAAGCATCTGTCCGACGAGCTGGGCGAGAACCTGACCGTTGTGGTGGACGGGATCGACGGGCGGACGCACCACATCGCCGGCATCGCGCCCGAGCGGCTGGAGGATGCCCGTATCGGCAGCGTCATCCAGATCGGCCCGGCCGAGGCGACGGCCCGGCCGTCCGACCGCACCATCACTGCCATCACCGAGGACGGCATCTATCGGCCGAGTCGTCATCTGGAGCAGGCGAAGTTTGAGGGCCGCGTTCCCGGCGGCGACTATGAGGGCTATGTCGATGCTCATGTGCGCCGGCTGGAGGCATTGCGCCGCGCCGGGATCGTCGAGCGGATCGACGCCGACCAATGGCGCATCCCCGATGATCTTGTCAGCCGTACCGCCGCCTACGACGCCGGCCGTGACCCGTCGGCGAGCGTCCGTGTCCTGTCACCCGTCAATCTGGAAAGGCAGATCGGATCGGACGGCGCGACCTGGCTGGACCGGCGATTGATCCATGGCGAGACGGCCGACCTTGCGCCGACCGGCTTCGGCCAGCAGGTGCGCGAGGCCATCGACCGCCGCCGCGAGCACCATATCGAACAGGGCGAAGCCACCCGAACGCGGGACGGTCGCGTGTTCTACCGGCGCAGTCTTCTCGCCACCCTGCGCGACCGGGAGGTTGCCCGCGTCGGCGGAGAGATGGCCGAGAGCAAGGGGCTACCGTTCCGTGCTGCCACGGATGGCGAGAACGTCAGCGGCAAGTTCACCGGAACTGTGCAGCTATCCAGCGGCAAGTTCGCCGTGGTCGAGAAATCGCACGAGTTCACCCTTGTTCCGTGGCGGCCGGTCATCGACCGCCAGCTCGGCCGCGAGGTTATGGGCGTCATGCAAGGCGGATCTGTATCGTGGCAGTTGGGGCGGCAAAGAGGAATGGAACGATGATGCGCCCATTAGACGACGTTCAACGGCATGTTGACTCCCTACAACTCCTTTTGATAGGTAGTTATTGTCAAAATAGAGAACTTTAGATGACACAAGAGCTATACACGGTGGAGGCTGTCGCCGAGCGCCTGAAACTGCACAGCAAGACGGTGCTGCGCTTCATCCGCGAAGGTCGCCTTCGTGCGACAAAGATCGGCAAGCAATACCGAATCCTTCGTTCCGATCTCGACGCTTTTGCCGGCCTCAGCTCCGCACACGAGGCACCGGCTGCGCGCGTCACTGCCGTGGTAGATGTTCCTAACGTGGATCAGGAGCTTCTACGGCGGCTCACGTCGATCATGCTTGGCGCTGCTGCGGGAAACAACGAGCAGCATCCCCAGGCCATATCAGTTGACATTGCGCATGATCCGATTCGGCGCGCCGTGAAGGTCATCGCTATCGGAACTCCCTCGGATGTGTCTGGACTCCTTAAACTTGTCGATGCGTGCCTGGAGGCTTGACCCCATGGCATCTGTCTTCAAGACCCCGGAAGGGCAGCAGATTGTTCTCGAACGCTATCGAGACATCCTCGGCCAATGGCCGGTTGCGCATCGCCAGCATCGCATCGCCACCAAACAAGGCGAAACATTCGTAGTCGAGAGCGGCCCCGAGGACGCGCCGGCTTTGATATTGCTGCACGGGACGGCGGCGAACGCAGCAAGCTGGATCGTGGACATCCCAGTATGGAGCCAACACTTTCGAGTTTTCTGCATCGACATCATCGGCGATGCAGGATTCAGCGCGCAGGTTCGTCCGCCGTACGATTCCGATGCTCATACGAAATGGTTTGATGAAGTGATGGAGGCGCTGTCTCTATCCTCAGCGGCTCTCGTCGGCATGTCGCTGGGAGGGTGGGTTGCACTGGACTATGCCACCCACCGGCCCGAGCGCGTAAGCAATCTCGTGCTTCTCAGCCCCGGCGGCATCGGTGAAGCGAAGAACATCCTGCTTTGGGCACTCCCACTGCTGCTGCTCGGTCCTTGGGGGCGGCGAAAGATGCTTGAACGCATCGGCGGACGCATGGATGAACCACTATCGCCGTCTGCTGCCGCGATTGTTGATATATCCAACAAAATCTTCGCCCACTTTATCCCGCGCAGGTCAACGCTCCCTCAGTTCAGCGATCAAGCTTTGCAACGGCTAAAGATGCCAGTTCTGGCGATCCTGGGTGGAAAGGATGTGTTCATCGACGCACCAGTCACACGGCAACGGCTGGAGCAGAACGTTCCGAACCTCACAATGCGCTATCTGCCTGATGCACCGCATTTCATTCCCGGGCAGACCGAAACGGTTCTCAAATTCTTGCAGAGCGCAACAGTGCAAACGTGATCTCGTTGCTTGCTGTCGGTCATCATGTTGCGCGGCCGATAGCACAGAAAGCAACATTACCGAAGATGGCAACAGATGCGGCGACGGTTATTGAAGGGAGAGAATACGCGCGCACGCGAACATACGAATCTTTTAGGTTCGCGTATTCCGCTGGTGTCGTTGATCCAGACATTGGCCGTCGCTGAATATCTAAACTTCCGTCATGCGGCGAATGCCATGGGCATCAGCCAGTCCAGTGTCAGTGCGCGCGTGAAGGCGCTGGAGGAAGACCTTGGCATCCTCCTGTTCGAGCGTCACGCGCGGGGCGTTCGGCTGACGGAAGCCGGCCGGCATTTCATCGAGCGGGTGACGACAGGCATCGACCAGCTCGACCATGCGGTCAGGACCGCCGGGATGGTGGGGCGGGGTGAATATGGCCGGCTGCGTGTTGGTATCCACGCCCTCATCCCCGGCAGCTTTCTTTCCACCCTGATCGAACGCTACCGGGAGCAACATCCGGGCATTGACGTAGAGATCGCCGAAGGCACGGCCCGCGATAGCGTCATGCGGCTTCGGGCCAACAGGCTGGACCTGACATTCGTGGCGGGCTTGCCCGAGTTTCCAGATTGTCATTCACGGCCGATATGGTGCGAAAGGCTTCTAGCCGCGCTGCCCGCGCGCCATCCGCTCGCAGATGGAGTGGGCGTCACCTGGGCTGATCTAGCGGATGACACTTTCATTGTCCGGCAGGGCGGCACCGGGCCACAGGTGCATGACCACATCGTCATGCGTCTCGCTGGCAACTCGCCGAAGCTGTCCATTCTACTCTTCGACGTTGAGCGCGGCACGCTGTTGTCGATGGTCGCGCAGGGCTATGGCGTCACCATTGCCGGCGAGGCATCGACGCTTTTGCATGCGCCCGGCGTGACGTTCCTGCCGATCCTTGATGAGCCAGAGCCCTTTCCGTTTTCTGCGATCTGGTCCCCGCACAATCGCAGTCCGGCGCTCAGGAGGCTTCTCGACCTTGCGGGCCAGATGAGTCGGTCAGGCTGGTCCATCTGACTCGCCAAACAGTTCGCGGGGGGCTAGCGACCCCGGTGCACCCGTCCTATTTGCCGCCGATAGTATCCGGCAGCCCTCCCGTATCATCTTTCCTATTGCCTCCCGCTGAAACGCTTATTCTCTGATCGGCTCCATCTCTCTTGCCGATTGGAGCCTGTGTGCGCGGAGGCCGAATCCTTTGGGGTCAGATCGCTGTTGTCTTCGCCATCGTTGTGGTGACGACCTGGGTGGCGACGCAATGGACGGCGTGGCGGCTCGGCTTCCAGCCCCAGCTTGGCAAGCCGTGGTTCGAGCTGGCGGGTTGGCCGGTCTATTACCCACCGGCATTCTTCTGGTGGTGGTTCTCCTTCGACGCCTATGCGCCCGCGATCTTCGTAGAGGGCGCGATCATCGCCACATCCGGCGGCTTCCTCGCCATCGTCGCCGCCATCTTCATGTCGATCATCCGCGCGAGGGAAGCACGCAACGTCGCCACCTACGGTTCGGCACGCTGGGCCGAGGACCGGGAAATCCGGGCCGCCGGGCTGCTCGGCCCCGATGGCGTGCTGCTCGGCCGATACGACCGCGACTATCTGCGCCATGACGGCCCGGAGCATGTCCTTTGCTTCGCCCCAACCCGCAGCGGCAAGGGCGTCGGCCTAGTGGTGCCGACGCTGCTGACCTGGCCGGGAAGCTGCATCGTCCACGACATCAAAGGTGAGAACTGGACGCTGACAGCCGGCTTTCGCTCGAAGCACGGCCGCGTCCTGCTGTTCGATCCGACCAACGCCAGATCGTCCGCCTACAACCCGTTGTTGGAGGTGCGGCAGGGCGAATGGGAAGTCCGCGACGTGCAGAACATCGCGGATATTTTGGTCGATCCCGAAGGCAGCCTCGACAAGCGCAACCATTGGGAGAAAACCAGCCATTCGCTTCTAGTCGGCGCGATCCTCCACGTCCTCTATGCGGAAAAGGACAAGACGCTAGCGGGCGTCGCCAACTTCCTGTCCGACCCCCGCCGTCCGGTTGAGGCAACTTTGCGCGCGATGATGGACACGCCGCATCTTGGCGAGGCCGGCGTTCATCCCGTCATCGCGTCGTCGGCGCGGGAACTGCTCAACAAGAGCGAGAACGAACGGTCAGGCGTGCTTTCCACGGCCATGTCGTTCCTCGGCTTGTATCGCGATCCGGTTGTGGCGCGGGTGACGGCGCGCTGCGACTGGCGCATTGCCGATCTGGTCGGCAGCCGGGAGCGGGCCAGCCTCTATCTCGTCGTGCCGCCGTCCGACATCAACCGCACCAAGCCGTTAATCCGCCTCATCCTCAACCAGATCGGCCGCAGGCTGACCGAGGAATTGCATACGTCCGGCAAGCGCCATCGCTTGCTGCTGATGCTCGACGAGTTTCCGGCGCTCGGCCGTCTCGACTTCTTCGAGTCTGCGCTCGCTTTCATGGCCGGCTACGGCATCAAGGGCTTCCTGATCGCGCAGAGCCTCAATCAGATCGAGCGGGCCTACGGCCAGAACAATTCGATCCTCGATAATTGCCATGTGCGGGTGAGCTTTGCGACCAACGACGAACGCACGGCCAAGAGGGTGAGCGACGCACTCGGCACCGCGACCGAGCTGCGCGACTCCACCAACTACGCCGGGCACAGACTGGCCCCGTGGTTGGGGCATCTCATGGTGTCGCGGCAGGAGACCGCGCGGCCGTTGATGACCCCCGGCGAGATCATGCAACTTCCGCCCACCGACGAAATCGTCATGGTGGCGGGCACGCCGCCGATCCGGGCGAAGAAGGCGCGCTACTTCGAGGACGCGCGCCTTCAGGAACGCATCCTGCCGCCGCCCGATCCGGCCGCCGCTCCGTCCGCACCCAACCCGTCATCCGACGACTGGACGAACCGCCTGGTGGCAGCAGCGAGCCGTTCCGCCACGGCCGTCACCAGTTACGACGAGGGCGATCCGGCCAACGCCAGCATCCGCCGCGAGCCGGAATTGCCCGAGCATGAGGAAATCGTCGCGCCACCGCCGCCCGAACAGGAGTTCGAGTTTCTGGACGACGAACCGGACGTTGACGCGGCCAAGGCCCGCGCCATGCGCCAGCGCATGAGGATGGTGGCGCGGCAGGCGTCGATGAATCCCGATGACGGAATCGAACTGTAGGGACACGTCCATGACCAGCCGAACCCGCCTGAATCTCTATTTCGACCCCGCGCTTATGCCTCAGATCGAGGCACTGGCGCTTCGCCGCAAGGTCTCGAAATCCGCTATCGTGGAGGCGGCGGTCATGTCCTACCTGTCCGGCGACTCCACCGACCAGCTTGAGGCGGCCGTGACACGCCGCTTGGACAAGCTCGGCCGTCAGATCGACACGCTCGACCTAGATCTCGCCGTGCTCGGCGAGACGGTCTCGCTGTTCATCCGCATTTGGCTCGCCGCCACGCCGCCGCTACCGGAGAGCGCGCAATCCGCCGCCCGCGCAAAAGGCGCGGAGCGGTTCGAGGGTTTCATGCAGACCCTCGGCCGACGATTGGCGACGGGCGACAGGTTCCTGAAAGAGCTGTCGCGTGATGTCGATTCGCTTCGTGACGGTCAAACACCAGATCAGTTCGAGACCGACAGCGATCAAGTATAAGTATTCAATCCCATCCTATTTGCCGCCGATCACCGCCGATGGCCGCCGGGACTTAGATACTTGTTGAACAGGACCGACTTCAGGCTCTCTTAATCGACCCCGATCCGGGGATCGTCTGTCGCGTCCCCGCCAGAAATCGGGGCCGACATGACCGCTAACCACCACAGACAGGAAGCAATCCAGCGCGGCGCGCGCATGTTGCGCACCGCTCTCGGACCCTCCATTGCACGGTTTCTGGAAGACCCCGCCGTCGTCGAGGTGATGCTGAACCCGGACGGGCGGTTGTGGATCGACCGTCTTTCCGAAGGGCTTGCAGATACAGGCGAGCGCCTGTCCGCTGCCGATGGCGAACGCATCGTGCGCCTCGTCGCGCATCATGTCGGCGCGGAGGTTCATCCACGTAGCCCTCGCGTCTCGGCCGAACTGCCGGAGACCGGCGAAAGGTTCGAGGGGCTGTTGCCGCCAGTCGTCGCCGCCCCGACTTTCGCCATCCGCAAGCCCGCCGTCGCCGTGTTCACGCTCGACGACTATGTGGCGGCCGACGTCATGACCGCCGATCA
The DNA here is from genome assembly GCF_053628695.1 of Amorphus sp. MBR-141. Classification (NCBI taxonomy): domain Bacteria; kingdom Pseudomonadati; phylum Pseudomonadota; class Alphaproteobacteria; order Hyphomicrobiales; family Amorphaceae; genus Amorphus; species Amorphus sp. MBR-141. The sequence continues at coordinate 2,197 of NZ_JBRJGW010000054.1, read as the reverse complement.
GGCGGAAACGCTGCTCGAAGCCGTCGCAGCCCGCGCCAACATCCTCGTGGCGGGTGGTACCAGCACGGGCAAGACCACACTCACCAATGCGCTGCTCGCCGAAGTGGCGAAGGGCGCGGATCGCGTTGTCATCATCGAGGACACGCGCGAGCTGCAATGCGCCGCGCCGAACCTTGTCGCCATGCGGACGAAAGACGGCGTGGCGACGCTTTCCGATCTAGTCCGTTCTTCGCTTCGCCTACGCCCTGACCGCATCCCCATCGGCGAAGTGCGCGGCCCCGAAGCCCTCGACCTGCTCAAAGCGTGGGGCACCGGCCATCCGGGCGGCATCGGCACCATTCATGCCGGTTCCGGCCTCGGTGCGCTGCGTCGCCTTGAACAGCTCATTCAGGAGGCTGTCGTCACCGTCCCACGCGCTCTGATCGCGGAAACCATCGACCTTGTTGCTGTCCTGTCCGGGCGCAGTTCCGCGCGCCGGCTGGCCGAACTCGCTCGCGTCGAGGGGTTGGGGCCGGACGGCGACTACCGCATCACCCCCGCCAAACCCAGCACAGGAGAATCTTCATGATCCGCACCCTTTCGCGCGGCTATCGCCGCATGGCGACCGCCGCATCCACCCTTGCCATTAGCCTCATGCTCGCACCAGCCGCCCATGCGTCCGGTTCGTCGATGCCATGGGAAGCTCCCCTTCAAAGCATCCTCCAGTCCATCGAGGGGCCGGTCGCCAAGATCATCGCCGTCATCATCATTGTCGCCACCGGCCTGACACTGGCTTTCGGCGATACAGGCGGCGGTTTCCGCAAGCTGATCCAGATCGTCTTCGGCCTCTCCATCGCCTTCGCTGCATCGAGCTTCTTCCTGTCGTTCTTCTCGTTCGGCGGCGGGGCGCTCATCTGATGGCCGCCGCTTTCGAGCAACTGGACACGGTGCCGGGATTTTTCGTTCCGGTTCACCGCGCGCTGACCGAGCATATTTTGCTCGGCGGCGCACCGCGCTCCATCGCCATCATGAACGGAACGCTGGCCGGGGCCGTGGGCCTCGGCTTGCGCCTCTGGCTGGTCGGCATCGCCATCTGGGCCATCGGCCACTTCGCAGCCGTATGGGCGGCGAAGCGCGATCCCCAATTCGTCGAGGTCGGGCGCAGGCATCTGCGCATCCCCGGCCATCTGGCGGTGTGAGGGCGCGGCCATGATGAACCTTACCGAATACCGCCGCACCGCATCACGTCTCTCTGACTATCTGCCCTGGGCCGCGCTGGTCGGCTCAGGCGTCGTCTTGAACAAGGACGGCTCGTTCCAGCGCACCGCGAAGTTTCGCGGTCCCGATCTGGATTCCGCCGTCGCGGCCGAACTGGTCGCTGTCGCCAGCCGCATCAACAATGCCGTGCGCCGTCTCGGATCGGGGTGGAGCATCTTCGTCGAAGCGCAGCGCAGCGAAGCCGCGACCTATCCCGACAGCCGCTTTCCCGATTCCGCGTCCGCGCTGGTCGATGCTGAGCGGAAAGCCGGATTCGAGGAAACCGGGACGCATTTCGTGTCCGGTTATTTTCTGACCTTCCTTTGGCTACCGCCGGCCGAGGAAGCCGCACGGGCGGAAAGCTGGCTCTATGAGGGCCGCGAGCAATCGGGGGTAAACCCGCATGAATTGCTGCGCGGTTTCGTGGACCGCACAGACCGCGTTCTGGCGCTGCTCGATGGCTTCATGCCCGAGTGCCGATGGCTCGATGACGCCGGCACACTGACCTATCTTCATTCCACCATATCGACCAACCGGCATCGCGTTCGTGTCCCGGAAGTGCCGATGTATCTCGACGCGCTGCTCGCAGATCAGCCGCTAGCCGGCGGGCTGGAGCCACGTCTTGGGGCCAAGCATCTGCGCGTCCTGACCATCGTGGGATTCCCGACCGCGACGACGCCCGGCCTGCTCGACGAAATGAACCGGCTGCCGTTCCCCTACAGGTGGAGCACACGGGCCATCCTGCTCGACAAGACCGACGCCACCCGGCTGCTGACCCGCATCCGCCGCCAGTGGTTCGCCAAGCGCAAATCCGTCGCCGCGATTCTGAAAGAGGTGATGACCAACGAGGCGTCGGCCCTGGTGGATGGCCTGCTCCCCGGCAAGTGGCCACTGTTGTGAGTTAGATTTCGGCTCCAACATTGGAGCTGAGAATGCCGAAGAAGCGCTATTCCCCTGAACA
>NZ_JBRJGW010000053.1:0-10348 GCF_053628695.1 Amorphus sp. MBR-141 | reverse complement strand
CCGGCAAGGGCAACGACAAGGGGAGCGTCGAAGGTCTCGTCGGCTATGCCCGGCGTAACTTCATGGTGCCGATCCCGCAGTTTGCGACATGGCAAACCCTCCAGACCCGAGCCGGCTGCCCCGTGAGGCGCAGCCACGTGCATGAACTGCTGGCCGCGGCATTCGGCCACGGCTCCTGGGCCGCGTTCCTGAGCGAATCCGTGCTCGCCGATGCCGGCGTCGGATCGGCGCCCATCTCGGGCAGGCGCCGCCAGGGCAGCCCCACCACCAGCGCGTCGAACTGGGCCTGCGTCAGCGACAGTGGCCCCGATGCTGTCTCACCGAGCGGCCACTCGAAGCGCCCGGCGTTCAGCCGGCGCGCCGCGCACCACACGCCGAAGCCGTCGTGCACCAGCAGCTTCACCCGCGTGGCACGGGCATTGGCGAACAAGTTGCCGTGGTGGGCATGCGCCGCGCCCACGGTGGCCACCACCGCAGCCAGCAGGCGCTCGGCGCCCGCGCGCATGTCCACCGGCGCGGTGCACAGCCACAGCCGGTCGATGCGGATCACCGCACCAGCCCCGCAGCCACCTCGCGCAGCCAGGCCGCGCAGTCGCCTGCGGCCGACACCGGCCAGCGCACGCCCAGGCTGGCCCCACCGCGCTTGAGCTCGATGTCGATGGTGGCCTTGCATGGGGCCGTGGTCTGCGCGCCGCTGGCCGTGCGCGGGGCAGCGGCGGCGGTGCGGATCATCTCCACCGGCAGGAAGCTGGCATGTGCGGCGCGCAACGATGGCGCCGCTACAGTCGCCAGGGTTGTGGCCACGGCAGTGGACGCCGGGGCCGCAGTCGTAGCAAGGCCCGATCGCTTCAGACCTCGCCCGTGCCGCCACTTGCGCACCTGGTTCGCGTTCAGCCCGTGCGCCAGCGCCACCGCCGAGATCGACGCTCCAGGCTCATTGCACGCGGCGAGCACCGCAGCCTTGAGCTGTGCGTCATGGACTCGGCGTGGGGCAGTATTGGGATGCATAGGTGTCCACCAATCTTTTGGTGGACACCATCGTCAGGCACCCTCTGCCGCGAGGCAAGGTGGGGACGCAGGACGCTCACGCCCATCGGACGGCTGGAGCTGCTGGACATCCCCGGCCGCTGGGAGCACGCCGACGCCTTCGGCCGGGCCCGGCTGAGGGTGCCGGAGAGCACGCTGTAAAGAGGAGCCGGCGCTCCGGCAATGTCCCGCCGGCACCGAGATTGGACGAATCTTCAAGAACTCGCCGCCGGCTCCGCCTACCGTCGATACCTACACGACCCGTCAAGCAGATCGGCCTCGCCGACGCCTGGGCCCGCCGCGGCGCGCGTGCAGGCCCCCGCGCTCGGGCCGGATCCCGGCGCTTCCTGCACGCGCGGCAGCGGCCGAGCCGCACACACGGGCTCGTAGGCGCTACCTGGAGACCGTCATAATGAACGAACTTCCCGAACTCCACGCCGCCGGCGGCGAACAAGCCGACCCTCCGAGCGTCGGCCACGGCTGTCCCTGGCTGGCGGCCATGGCCGCGGGTCAGCCGCTGGCGTTCCCCATCCCCCGGACCAAACCGCTCGATCCACCGGCGGAGTACGCCGGTCTCAGGGCCGAGACCCCGTTCCTGAAAGTCAGGCTATGGGACGGCAAGGAGGCCTGGCTCGTGTCCCGCTACGAGCACTTCCGCGCCATCCTGTCGGACCCGCGCTTCAGCGCCGATATCACCCGGCCGAACTATCCGACCATTAGCGCCGGCATGGGCGTCGCCCGCGGCAAGTACCGCAGCCTGATCTCGATGGACCCGCCGGAGCACACCGTCCAGCGGCGCATGATCGCCGGCGAGTTCACCATCAAGCGGATCGAGTCGATGCGGCCCCGGCTGCAGGCGATCGTCGACGACCTGATCGACCGGATGCTGGCCCGCGGCGGCCCCGCCGACCTGGTGGCCGACTTCGCGCTGCCGTTCCCTTCGCTGGCGATCTGCGAACTGCTCGGCGTCCCCTACGCCGACCACGACTTCTTCCAGTCGCGCGCCCGGATCCTGGTGGCGCACACCACCACCACGGAGCAGGCCAACGCCGCTACCGTGGAGCTGTGCGACTATCTGCGCAGCCTGATCCGGGAGAAGGACAGGAACCCCACCGACGACATCCTGAGCCGACTGGTGGTGCAGAGGGTCCGCACCGGCGCGATGAGCGAGGAAGAGCTGGTCGGCCTGTCGCGCTTCCTGCTCGTCGCCGGCCACGAGACCACGGCGAACATGACCGCCATGGGCGCCCTCCTGCTGATGCAGCACCCGGAACAGCGGCAGGAGTTGCGAGACGAGCCGGAGCTGATGCCGCAGGCGGTCGAGGAGCTGCTGCGGTATCTGGACGTCACCCACCTCGGCCGGCGTCGCGTGGCGACTGAGGACGTCCGGCTCGGCGACCACCTGATCCGCGTCGGCGAAGGCGTCGTCGTGCTGAGCGTCTCCGCCAACCGGGACGAGGACGTCTTCGAGCGTCCCGACGAGTTCGACATCCACCGCGAAGCACGCCACCACGTGACCTTCGGCTACGGCGTCCACCAGTGCCTGGGCCAGCCGCTGGCGCGGGTCGAGCTGCAGATCGCGCTGGGCACGCTGATCCGGCGCATGCCCGGCCTGCGGCTGGCGTCGCCGATGGAGTCGCTGCACTTCAACGAAGACATGTTCATCTACGGCCTGCGGGCGCTGCCGGTGCAGTGGTAGCACCCGGCCGATCAGACGAGGAAAACCGATGAAAGCCGTTCTGGACCAAGACAAGTGCTGCGGCGCCGGCCATTGCGCGCTGAACGCACCGGAGGTGTTCGACCAGCGGGACGAGGACGGCGTGGCCTTCCTGCTCTGCGACGAGCCGCCGCCGGAGCAGCACGAGAACGTTCGTCGGGCGGCCCAGCTGTGCCCGGCGCTGGCGATTACCATCACCGGCGGCTGAGGCGGCCGGACTCCGTTCGGAATAACAAGGCGCGACACCGACCAAAGAGGAGAATGAGGAATGAGCTTCAAGACCAGGTTTGTCCTTCCGCTGTGCTTCGCGGTTTCCGCGATCGCCGCAGGCCATACCCAGGCGGCCGACATCGAGCTGCCGCAGACGCTGGCATGGACCGCCTACCCGACCGCGACCATCCCCTACAGCCAAGCGGTCGCCATCGGCAGCCAGCTGCAGAAGCACCTCGGGGTGCACCTGCGGGTGATCCCGGGCCGCAACGACTTCTCCCGGCTGTCTCCGGTGCGCTCCGGGCAGGCCCACTTCGGCGCCGCCGGCACCGAGGCGGTGTACGCCCAGGAGGGCATGATGGACTTCGCCAGCCCGGACTGGGGGCCGCTGCCGCTCCGGCTCGGCATGTACGCGGTGTCCGACGGCTGCGCCTACACGCTGCTGACCGCCAAGGACGCGAACATCCAGCACGTGGCCGACTTCAAGGGGAAGCGCATCGCCTGGATCAAGGGCGCGCCCTCGCAGGCCTATGCGATCCGCGCCATGCTCGCCTACGCCAACCTCGGCTGGGATGACGTGGTGAAGGTCGAGGTGAGCGGCTACCAGGCCGCCCTGGAAGCGATCCTGGAGGACCGCGCCGACGCCATGGGCAGCAGCTGCGTGTCCGCTGCGGCGCGGCAGATCGAGGCGTCTCCTCGCGGCCTGCGGATGACGGCGTTCCCGCACGACGACAAGCAAGCGGTCGCCCGCGTGCGCAACTACCTGCCCTGGTACGTGCCGCACGTGTCCACCGTCGGCGCCACCATCAGCAAGGAGCAGCCGCTGGACGGCTGGGCCGGTCCATTCCCGCTGCTGGTGACCATGGCGGAGCAGGACGCCGACCTCGTCTACAACATGGTCAAGGCCATCCACGTCTACTACGACGAGTTCAAGACCGGCGCTCCCGGCGCGAACGGCTGGAGCCTGGACCGCCAGATGTTCGCCGATACCTTCGTCCCCTACCACAGCGGCGCGGTCCGCTACTTCAAGGAAATCGGCATCTGGACGCCGGAGGCCGAGCGGCGGCAGCAGGAGAACCTGCAGCGGCAGAAGATCCTGAAGGAAGCCTGGGACGCCTACGTCGCCAAGGCGCCCAGCGATCCCGAGGCGTTCGCGCACGGCTGGATGGAAGCGCGCTACGCGGCGCTGACGAAGGCCGGCATGCCCACCATCGCGCGCGACTGGTAACAGACGCCCTCGCGGGCCGGCCGGCACCGGGTGCGGCCGGGCTGCAGCCTCACCGGCCTGGAGCAGCCGCATGAAACGCCCGCCGGGCGGCCAAGCAGGATCAGGACATGAAACAGAATGCGTCGGATGTCGGCGTCGAGCGGTCGATCGCCGAGGAAGTGCAAGACGTCCAGCGCTGTCGCAACTTGCCCCGCGGCTGGTCGGCGGCGATGGCCGCGCTCACGGTCACGGCGATCCTTCTGGCGATCAACCAGATCTTCGCACTCGGATTCTTCGTCGGCTACACCCTGTTCGAGAGCGCCTACCTCTACCTGGTCACGGGCGCCATGCTGTCCATGGTGTTCGTCTATTTCCCGCCGACGGCGCGGGCAAGCCGCAGCCGCGTGCCGTGGTACGACGTCGGCCTGGCGCTGCTGGCGCTCGGCCTGTTCGGCTACCTCGCCGTCAACGCCGACCGTATCGTCACGGAAGCGTGGGAATACACTGCGCCGGCCTACGCCCACCTGCTGGCGCTGCTGATCTGGGCGCTGATCCTGGAGAGCGCGCGCCGGACCGGCGGCTGGCCGATCTTCGTCGTCGTCCTCGTGATCTCGACCTATCCGATCTACGCCGACCAGATGCCCGGCATCATCAGCGGCCTGGCGACCGACGTCAGGAGCACCGCCGCGCTGCACATCTTCGGCGAGGAAAGCCTGCTCGGCATCGCCATGCGGGCGTTCGCGCTGCTGGTGTTCGGCTTCCTGCTGTTCGGCGTCGCCCTCCAGTTCACCGGCGGGGGGGCGTTCTTCATGCAGCTGGCGTTCGCCCTGCTGGGGCACTACCGCGGCGGTCCGGCCAAGGTCGCGATCTTCTCCAGCGGCCTCATGGGCTCGATGAGCGGCGGCCCGATCACCAACGTGCTGACCACCGGAACGCTGACGATCCCAGCCATGGCCCGGATCGGCTTCTCGCGGCGCTATGCGGCCGGCGTCGAGGCATGCGCGTCGACCGGCGGCGTCCTGATGCCGCCCATCATGGGCGCCGCCGCCTTCGTCATGGCCAACTTCCTGAACGTCGGCTACACGGAAATCGTCATCGCGGCGATCTTTCCGGCGCTGCTGTACTACTTCGGGCTGTTCATGCAGATCGACGCCTACGCGGCGCGCCAGGGCCTCGGCGGCCTGCCGCGGGAGGAGCTGCCGCGGCTGGGCCAGGTCCTGAAGAGCGGCTGGTACTTCATCCTGGTGTTCGTGCTGCTCACCTGGATGCTGGTCTACCTGCAGCGGCAGTCCACCGCGCCGTTCTACGCCACCGCCCTGCTCCTCGCGATCAACCAGTGCACCGCGCACCGGCTGTCGCTGCGGAAGCTGATGGCGCTGATCACGACCACCGGCGCGCTGCTCGCGGAGCTTGCCGGCCTGCTGGCCGGCATCGGACTCATCGTCGGCGCGCTGCAGATCACCGGCGTCGCCGGCACCCTGGCGAACGACCTGGTCTTCCTTGCCGGCGACAACGTGCTGCTGCTGCTGATCTTCGGCGCCGCCACCAGCTTCGTCCTCGGCATCGGCATGACGGTGACGGCCGCCTACATGTTCCTGGCGATCATCCTGGTGCCGGCGCTCATCCGCGCCGGGCTGGACCCGATGGCCTCGCACATGTTCGTCCTGTACTGGGGCATGCTCAGCTACATCACGCCGCCGGTGGCGCTGGCCGCGTTCGCCGCCGCCTCGCTGGCGCAGGAGTCGCCGATGAAGGTCGCCCTGGAGTCGATGCGGCTGGGGACCATCATCTACTTCATCCCGTTCTTCTTCGTCTTCAATCCGGCGCTGGTGATGCAGGGCCCGGCCTGGGAGATCGCGGTCGTGTCGACGACGGCCACCGCCGGGGTGGTGCTGCTGGCGGCGGGGCTGCAGGGCTACCTGCTGGGCGTCGGCCGCATCGGAGCCGGCTGGGCCGGCTGGCTGTCGCGCGGCTGCCTGGTCTGCGCCGGCCTCGCCTTCGCGGCGCCGGGCGGCGGCGCGATGGGCATCGGCGTGGTGCGGCTGGCCGCACTCGCGGCCCTGCTGACCGCAACCGGCGTCGGCGCCGCGCTCCTCAGCCGGCGCCGACGGCCGCTCGCGGCTGCCGCCCTGGCGGCCGGCGACTGAGCGGGCGGGAGCGGGACGAAGGAATGCCATCGATGGAAACACCGAACAGGATCGTCGTGGTCGGCGCGTCGGCGGCGGGCGTGAGCGCCGTCGAAGCCCTCCGCGCCGCCGGCTATGCCGGACGGCTCACGCTGGTCGGCGCGGAGCGCGGCCTGCCGTACGACCGACCGCCACTCTCCAAGCACCTGCTGGCCGGCGCCTGGGAGCCGGAGCGGCTGTTGCTGCGCCCCGCCGAGCGGTACCGGGAAATCGGCGTGGAGACGCGCTTCGGCATGCGCGCGACCGGGCTGGATCCGCAGCGGCGGACGATCGAGCTGGAGACCGGCGACGAGATCGCGTTCGACGGCCTGATCATTGCCACCGGCGCGAGCGCGATACGACTGCCGCTGCTCGACGGCCTTGGCGGCGCCTACCTGCTGCGGACGCTCGACGACGCCCTGGCGCTGCAGACCCTGTTCCGGACCGGGCCCCGGCTGGCGATCGTAGGCGCGGGCTTCCTCGGCGCCGAAGCGGCGGCGGTTGCCCGCAGCGCCGGGCTCGAGGTGACCCTGATCGACCCGGCCGCCGCACCCCTCGCTGTCCGCCTCGGCTCCGCACTGGGCGCGAAGGTGGCCGAACTTCATCGCGGCCACGGCGTGGATCTGAAGATGGGCGTCCAAGTCCGGGGCGCGGTCCGGTCCGGCAACCGGGTCGTCGGCCTCGAACTGAGCGACGGCACGACCTCCCCCTGCGACGCCGTCATCGTCGCCGTGGGGTCGCGGCCGGACGTCGACTGGCTGCGCTCCAGCGGGCTTCCGCTCGGCAACGGCGTCGAATGCGATTGCCGCTGTCGGGCCGCCGAGGGCATCTACGCCGCCGGCGACGTCGCCAGCTGGATGCACCGCGGGTACGGCGCGCGCATCCGCATCGAGCACCGGAGCAACGCCGCCGAACAAGCCGCCGTCGCCGCCCGTAACCTGCTCGGCGCGGACGAGGATTTCGTGCCGGTGCCGTACTTCTGGTCCGACCAGTACGACGTCAAGCTGCAGGCCTACGGCCTGTTTCCGCCGGGCGCGGAGGTTCACTATCTCCACGGGACGCCGGGCAGCGATTGCTTCGTCATGGCCTATACGCACGAAGGGCGCGTTACCGGCGCCGTCGGCTGGAACGCGCCGCGCCCGATCCGCGATGCCTACGCGATGCTCAAGGCGCAGATGACGCCTGAGAGCCTGTTTCGCTAGGCTCTACGCCATGCGGTGGACCGAATGGCATGGGAAGCACTCCGCCGCCGAGAGGGAGAGCACGAGAAGCACGGACCCGACGCCGTCGGTGCGGCGGAATCTCGGGCGGCACGGCGCGGGGCTTGATCCGCCGCCGGAACCGCGGAACCGTTCGACGCCGCGCGCAAGTCGCCGGTTGTAGGAGGCGAAACGATGTCACGGGCGATACGGCTGTACCAGGGCGCGTTGGGTCGGGTGGCCCTGCTGAGCATGGACAAGGCGCTGGCTGCGCACGCCCACTCGCAGTGTCACGTGCTCATCCGGGTCGGCGGCCCCGAGACTTCCTTCTGGGTCAACGACACCGCCCTGCTGATCAACGCCTTGGAGCCCCACTCCTACACCCACCCGCCGGGCGACGCGCCGTGGCTCGTGCTCGCCCTCTACATCGAGCCGACGTGGCTGTCCATGTTCGACGGCACGCTGAAGACCAGCGGCCTGCGGTCATTCTTCCCGCGAAACCGGGTGGCGATATCCGCCGAGCTCCGCAGGCAGATCGCCAAGCTGGTCGAGCGGGCCTGGTTCGAGGACGACGCGGATGTCGAACCGCTCGTGTTCGACATCATGATCGGCGTGATCCTGCGTTCCTCGCGCTGGCGGGAGCTGCGAGGCACCTCCTGCGAGCTGCCCGCGTCCGGCGATGGCCGCATCCGTCGGGCTCTGGAGGTGCTTGAGCTGACCAGTCCGGACAGCGTGGACATGGACCTCCTGATCCGCGAGTCCAGGCTCTCCCGTTCCCGTTTCTTCGAGCTGTTCAGACAGACTCTGGGGATAACGCCTCAGGTGTACCGCAACGCCCTGAGAACCAACGCCGCCACCGCGGCGCTCGCCCATCGGTGTACCTCGCTGAAGGAGCTCGCGCTCGATCTGGGCTTCGCCGATCAGGCGCACTTCACGCGCTTTCTGCGGGGACACCTCGGCATCACGCCCGGCGAGTACCGGCGGCAGGTGCGCCTCGTTCAGCGGCTGCTCGCCGACAAGCTCGATCAGTACGGCGACCGGTTGCGCCACGTCGAGCTTGCGGACCACTGAGCCGAACCGGTTCTGTGCGCGCCGACCGAACTTTGACCACCCGCGCCGACTGAACATTGACCAGGGGTGGAAGCCCGTCTCGTTCGAGGCGGGTTGTGGACAAGTCTACGGTATTCGGTGTCGTTCGCTCCGCGGTTGTCGTTGTCGATGGTGTGCGGGGCAATGCGGGCGGTCGCTGACCACGACTCTCTCATCGAGAAGATACTGCTTCTGCGCATGGCCTTCCTGAAGCGCCTTCGCACCTGGAAGCATTTCGGTCGCGGCTGGTCCGCGCGCGTCGAGGATGTCCTTGCGACCGGTCAGGCCTGGGCGCGCGGCTCGGTCGGTCCGGCCATCCAGTGGCACGACGGCGGAAGCGCAAAGGCACAGGTCGAGGACGCCAAGCGGCCCCCCTCAACGGCCGTCGCCGACGCCGCCGTCGGCGGTGGTGTTGTTGCCGGTGGCGGCGCCCAGGCGATCGCCGAGGCCCGGGATACGCTCAGCCGATCGACCATACCGTCGAGGAAAGGCCCGACCTTTCGACGGCGTGCGCGTTCACGAAGAAGAGCATAGCGCTGGTTCAGTTGCCGTTGTGATCGGAGCATCGCGTTGCGGCAGATCTCCAGGAGGTACTTCGCCACCTCAACCTCATGATCAAAGCCGAAGAAATCAATCGTATCGAGGTTGGCGCCCCTCGCGCTTTTCCAGTAGCGACACCCCGTTAAATCGGCGATCGCCGAGGCTACTTTCCAAAGACGCTCTCCGACGGCGTCGTTGTACGTTTCTCGATGGCGACGAAAGGAACTTTCTCGCACCTGGACCTCATCGAGAGTGAGGTTATATCGTTCAAGCATGTCGGCAGCTTTCGCCGCCGCAGCAATCGCTTCATCCTCGGTGCAGCCATTCTCGGTGGTCTTCGCCAAGAGAGCCCGGATTCGCGCTGAAATCTTCGCCTTGTCATGCATGGCCCGCTCACTTCTTCCGAGGCTTCGCCGAATGCGCAACGGCAACGGTGGTCGGGGTGTGGTTCCCCCTTTCAACCGGCCGCCGCCTAACCTCCCGGCCCTCAAGAACCTCAATCCGCCCGCGGAGGAGTCGGTTCTCCATTCGAAGGCGCTCGATCATCCGTTGCAGTTCCTCTGGCGTCTCCTGGATGAACTCTCGATAGTTCACAAGATATCTGGTCCGCCTCTTAAACATACGCAAGCAGTAGCTCGCGGCCAGACCAGTGAAGAAGAAACTAAATGCAATAGCGATGTCTGCGATCACTTTGCCGCCTCCCCCTTCCTCCTAACAGCGGCGAGGAAGTGATCATTCGGGACCTCGGGCGGCTGCCTCAAGAAAAGTGTTTCGCCTCCCCGGCCCTTCTCAGCCTGCTTGAGGGATATGAGCCGAAGCACATGGAGTTGCCGCTCAGTCACCTTGGGGAAGCCCGGTGGGAGCCCCTTAACAGAGACTATGCGCGGGGCGGCAGCTAGGCGCGCCAAGGCATCTTGCGTTGGATCGGGCGTCATCAGAACGGCCCCCCGTTGGCTCTGCTTTCGGCCATCAGCACCTCGACCTCCGGCAACTCGGATGCCCCCTGGAATCCAAGGGCGTAGAGCATGAGCTGGTAGTTCTCGATCGGCAGCCCCGTCGCGGGGTCCCAATACCGCTGCACGGGAACCGCGGCATCGTGAGAGGGCGTAGCCGACCAGAGTTTCCCGCTTGCAGCGTCAGCGATTTTTGAGAGAGAGTTCAGCCCGCCTTTCGGGCGCGGCTTTGGGCGAGACGA
>NZ_JBRJGW010000052.1:0-10521 GCF_053628695.1 Amorphus sp. MBR-141 | reverse complement strand
GCTAAATCCGAAATCCCCATAGCCCATCGCCTGGGGCCCGCGGGTTCCTTCCTCGGGGACTTTCGTACGCCTTTCGGCGCCCGAAACTCTTCACGAAAGCAGACTGGCAGGTCATGGATACCGGCACCATAAAGCCGCCATGCAATTGCGAGGAGGGCGCAAGAGGCTGACTCAGGTCAAACGCCGGCTTCAGCCGCTTGCGTTTCGACCTCCTCCTTGAACCTGGAGAAGAACTGTGCGGCCAGGCGGTTGGCCGTCGAGCTGATCAGCCGGCTTCCGAGCTGCGCGATTTTGCCGCCGACATCGGCTTTGGCCGTGTAGCGCAGGATGGTCGCCTCGCCATCTTCCTCCAGATCAACGTCGGCTCCGCCCTTCGCATAGCCCGCGACGCCGCCGCTCCCCTCGCCGGAGAGGACGAAATGGTCCGGCGCCCGGCTCTTGTCCAGCGTGACGTCGCCCGAGAACTTCGCCTTCACCGGCCCGACTTTCAGCGCCACCTTGGCGGTGAGCTCCGTATCGGAATGCTTGAACAGCTCTTCGCAGCCGGGAATGCAGTCTTTGAGAATATCGGGATCGTTGAGCGCCGCATAAACCCGGTCACGCGGGGCTTCGATACGGACTTCGTCTTTCATTTCCATGATTGGGCTCCTCTCCTATCCACAGCACGGACCGCGGACCAGCATGGCCTGCACGGCCAGGTTCTGTTCTTGCGCGCGCTGCTCTGCGGTTCTCCTATCCGGCCGGGTGCGGAAGAGACGCGTGACTAAGCCGAGTGGGATCTTCATGACGGCTCCACCTGTATTGCCGCGTCGCGCAACGCGCGTCTGCGCGTCTGGACGATCTCGGACAGGATCGAGAGCGCGATTTCGTCCGGCGTGATCGCGCCGATATCCAGGCCGGCCGGCGCCTTCACCGCGGCCAGCCGGGTCTCGTCAACGCCTTTGCCGCGCAGCTTGTCCGTTAGCGCCGCTGCCTTGGCCTTCGATCCGACGAAGGAGACATAGGCGCACGAGACGGAGACGGCGGCGCTCATCGCCGCCTCGTCGCCGCGGCCCTGCGTCGATACGACCACGAACTTCCCGCGCGTATAGGCCGTCTCGACCATGAAGCCGTCGATGCGTGCGTCGGCCCGGTCAAAGGCAGCCTGCTCGGGCTCCGGGGCGCAGACCGTCACATGGAAGCCGAAACGCGGCGCGATGTCGGCGAGGGCCACGGCAACCGGGCTCGACCCGAGAATGACGATCCCGGGCGCCGGCAGAACGGGCTCGATGAAGACGTCCATCGTTCCCTTGCTGGGACACATGTTGCGGGCGAAGCGGATGCCCTCTTTTTCGGCGCCGGCGGTGACGCCGAGCCCCGTGAGCAGGTCCTCAGGCTGGACGGAAACGAAACGCGGCTTGCCGTCTTCCAGCGCCTCGCGCGCCGCCTTGAGCACGGCGCCACGCGCGCAGCCACCGCCGATCCAGCCCTCCATGATCGTCCCGTCGGCGCGGATGATCGCCTTCGCCCCGGCCTTTGCGGCGGTTGCCGCGACGGTGCGCACGACGGTCGCCAGGGCGAAGGACTCGCCGGCATTGGTCAGGTCGGCCGCCTGTTTGAGAATGTCCGGTTTCTGTCCCATCGTCACCACGCTCACAAGCGGTTCAGCCAGGGTTCGAGTGCCGCAAGGTCGTCCAGCGTGTTCGCCGCGGCGAAATGGTCGAGATGCGGCAGGGCTGCGGCCATGCCGCGCGCCACCGGCTCGTAGCCGTCCCAGCCCCTCAGCGGATTGAGCCAGACGATACGGGCTCCGCGCCGCCTCAGCCGCGCGAGCTCCTGCGCCAGGATCTCCGGCGGATCGGTGTCGTAACCGTCCGAAAGGATGATCACCACGCTGCGCCCGTTGACCGACTGCGCCGCATGCTGCGCGTTGAACTGCTTCAGGTTGGCGCCGATTTTCGTGCCGCCACCGAAACCCTGCGCCATGATAGACAGCCGGTTCACCGCCCGCATCGTGTCGCTGTCCCTGAGCGCGTCGGATATGCGCACGAGCTGCGTGTGGAAGAGATAGGCGTCGGTGCGATGATCGGCCGACACCAGCCCTTTCAGGAAGGCGAGAAAGACCCGCGCATAGACCGTCATCGAACCGGAGACATCCAGAAGCGCCACGATGTTGACCGGCCGATCGGGCCGGGCCTTGCGGAAAAGCTCGATCGGTTCGCCGCCGCGCTGGACGCTTCTGCGCAGGATCTTGCGCATGTCCAGAGCCTCACCGCGCGACGCGGCCTTGAACCGGCGCGAGCGCCGGTCGCGCATGCTGCGTGCGATCGCTTCGGCCACGCGCTCCGCCCGCTGCAGGTCCTCCGGCGTCATCAGCTTGCGCAGGTCCGTCTTCTCGATGGAGCGCGTCGTCGAGGCTACGAGCCGCCCGGTGCCCGTGCCGGTCGATGCCGCCTCGGTGTCATCGTCCGGCGTGTCCGCCTCGCCCTCCTCGTCGCTGGCGCCGGAGGCCATGCGGTAGGTCCGGCCGCTGTCGGCCGAGGCATTGCGGCTGGAATGCGTGGCGGCGGTGCCGTCGCGTTTGCGCCCGCGGTTCAGCCAATAGGCATCGAAGAGATCGTCAAACCTGCCATTGGCGTCGGCATCACCGGTGCACACCGCTTTGAGCGCCAGCCGCACGTCCGCCATGCGGCTTGCATCCACCACGCCAAGCGCCGCGAGCGCGGTCTCCGTTTCGGGAAGTCCGGCGGGGATGCCGTTCATGCGCAGATGCGCCGCGAAACCGGAGAGGCGCTCCGCTGGCCCTGTCGCGCGTTGCGGGAACCGGGTGACCTGCATCACGCCGCCCTTCCGACGAGGCGCTGCTGCACTTCCTTCGGGACCGCTGCACGGTCGCGCTCGGTCTTCAGGAGACAGACGAGCGTCGCCTGCGTCTGTTCGGGATCGTCGGCGAGATCGTTGACGCCGAGGCCGCCGAGCGCCGCCGCCCAGTCGAGCATCTCGGCAATGCCGGGTTTCTTCTCCAGCTCTTCCTTGCGAAGCGCCTGCACGAAACCGACGATCTGCTCGGCGAGCCGAGCTTCGAGTTCGGGCGCGCGCGCCTGCAGGATCGCCATCTCCGTCCGCCGGTCCGGATAGTCGACGAAACTGTAGAGGCAGCGGCGGCGCAAGGCGTCCGACAGGTCGCGTGCGCCATTGGCGGTCAGGACGACATGCGGTCGCGACCGAGCGGGGACAGTCCCGATCTCGGGAATGGTGATCTGGAAATCGGACAGGACCTCCAGAAGATAGGCCTCGAATTCCTCGTCCGCCCGGTCGATCTCATCGATCAGCAGGACCGCGGGCGTCTCCTGCCGGATCGCCTCGAGAAGCGGCCGTTGCAAGAGGAACTTCTCGGAGAAGACGTGATCCTCCATCTCGGTCGACGGCTTCTGCTCTTCCGCCGCGGCCCGTATCGCAAGAAGCTGGCGCTGGTAGTTCCACTCGTAGATGGCGTGCGAAGCGTCGAGCCCCTCGTAACACTGCAGCCGGATCAGCTTCGTGGACTGCAGCTCCGACAGCGACTTGGCGACCTGCGTCTTGCCGACGCCGGCCGGCCCCTCGAGCAGCAGCGGCTTTCCGAGGGTCACAGCCAGGAAAAGCGCCATCGCGAGATCATCGGACGCGACATAGCCGGTATCGGCGAGGTCGGCCTGCAACTGTTGCCAGGACGTTTGGTGCCGGGACATTGTTCAAGCTCCGGAGACATCCGGGCCGGAGGCCCGGATGTCGTCTGGTTGTTCGCCGCGATCAGCCGTGCAGCCCGAGATCATGGGCGATCTTCCAGATGCGCCAATGATCGTGAGGCATGTGTGCCTGAACGAGGCCGAACGGCCGGAACGCGTCATGCACCGCGTTGGAGAAGGCCGGTACGCCGCCGACATTCGGGCTCTCGCCGACACCCTTGGCGCCGATCGGATGGTGCGGGCTCGGCGTCACCGTATGATCGGTCGTGTAATGCGGCGTCTCCCACGCGGTCGGGATGAAGAAGTCCATCAGCGTGCCGGTCTTCACGTTGCCGATCTCGTCGTAGGCAATCTCCTGACCCATCGCGATCGCCAACGCTTCCGTCACGCCGCCATGCACCTGCCCCTCGATGATCATCGGGTTGATGCGCGTGCCGCAATCGTCCAGCGCGTAGAACTGCCGGATGCTCCACTCGCCCGTATCGGCGTCGATCTCCATGACGCAGATATAGGCGCCGAAGGGATAGGTCATGTTCGGCGGATCGTAGTAGCTGACCGCCTCGAGACCGGGTTCGACGCCGGGGATCGCCTGATTGTAGGACGCGAAGGCGATTTCCTTCATCGTCTTGAACCGTTCCGGCGCGCCCTTCACCACGAACCGGTCGACGTCCCATTCGACGTCGTCGTCGTGGACTTCCAGCAGGTAGGCCGCGATCATCTGCGCCTTGGCGCGGATCTTGCGGCCGGCCATCGCGGTCGCCGCACCGGCAACGGGCGTCGAGCGCGAGCCGTAGGTGCCGAGACCGTAAGGCGCTGTGTCGGTATCGCCTTCCTCGATGGTGATGTCGTCGGCCGGAATGCCGGTCTCGGAGGCAAGGATCTGCGCGAAGGTGGTGGCATGTCCCTGGCCCTGGCTGATCGTGCCGAGCCGCGCGATCGCCGAACCCGTCGGGTGGATGCGGATCTCGCAGCTATCGAACATGCCGAGGCCGAGAATGTCGCAGTTCTTGACCGGGCCGGCGCCGACGATCTCGGTGAAGAACGTCAGCCCGATGCCGAGAAGCTTGCGGGTCTCGCCGCGCTTGAAGGCTTCGACCCGTTCGGCCTGCTCCTTGCGCAGATCGTCGTATCCGACGGCCTTCAGCGCCTTGTCCCAGGCCGGCTGATAGTTGCCGGAGTCATACTCCCAGCCAAGCGCCGACCGGTAGGGGAACTGGTCGGCCTTAATGAAGTTCTTTGCCCTGAGTTCCGCGGCATCCATGCCGAGCTTGATGGCGAGAACCTCGATCATCCGCTCGATGAAATAGGCCGCCTCCGTTACCCGGAACGAGCAACGATAGGCCACGCCGCCGGGCGCCTTGTTCGTGTAGACGCCGTCGACCGCGAGATAGGCCGTCGGAATGTCGTAGGACCCGGTGCAGATGTTGAAGAAGCCGGCCGGGAACTTGGTCGGATCGGCGCAGGCGTCGAACGCGCCGTGATCCGCCGTCACGTGGCACCACAGGCCGGTGATCTTGCCGTCCTTCGTGGCGGCGATCTTGCCCTGCATCCAGTAGTCGCGGGCAAAGGCCGTCGCCATCAGATTGTCCATCCGGTCCTCGACCCATTTCACCGGGACGCCGGTGACGATCGACGCGACGATCGAGCAGATGTAGCCCGGATAGACGCCGACCTTGTTGCCGAACCCGCCGCCGATATCCGGCGAGATGATGCGGATGTTGTGCTCGGCGATGCCGGAGATGAGCGAGGCGACAGTGCGCACGGCATGTGGCGCCTGGAAGGTGCCATGCACCGTCAGCTTGCCGTTGACCTTGTCCATCGAGGCGACGCAGCCGCAGGTCTCGAGCGGGCACGGATGGGTCCGATGGTAGTAGATCATCTCCTCGGCGACGACGTCAGCCGAACCGATGACGGTATCGGTCGCTTCCTTGTCGCCCTGCTCCCAGGTGAAGATATGGTTATGGTGCCGGCGCGGCCCGTGCGCCCCTTCCATGTTGCCGTCGAGGTCCTCGCGCAGCACCGGTGCGTCGTCGGCCTGGGCCTTGAACGGATCGGTGACGACGGGAAGCTCCTCGTAGTCGACCTCGATAAGCTCGACCGCATCGGCCGCGATATAGCGGTCCTCGGCAACGACGAAGGCGACTTCCTGCCCCTGGAACAGAACCTTGCCGTCGGCCAGGACCATCTGCTTGTCGCCGGCGAGCGTCGGCATCCAGTGCAGGCCCAGCGGCGCGAGGTCTTCGGCCGTCAGCACGGCGACGACCCCGGGCAGCGCCTTGGCGGCCTCCGCGTCGATCGACTTGATGCGCGCGTGGGCATAGGGGCTGCGGACGAAATCGCCGAACAGCATGCCGGGTAGTTTCAGGTCGTCGACATAGTTTCCCTTGCCTTGTGTGAACCGGGCATCCTCGACGCGCTTGCGTTCCGAGCCCAGCCCCTTGAGAGCGGCGGCGCGTTCGGCTGTGGGAGGGCTCATCTCGTTCATTGTGCGGCCTCCTTGACGGCGTTGAGTTCAGCGGCGGAGGCAAGCACCGCCTTGACGATGTTCTGGTAGCCGGTGCAGCGGCACAGGTTGCCGGACATGCCGAAGCGCACGTCCTCCTCGCTCGGGTCGGGGTTTTCCTGCAGCAGGCGATAGGCGCGGGTGATCATGCCCGGCGTGCAGAAGCCGCACTGCAGCCCGTGATGCTCCTTGAACATCTGCTGCAGCACATGCAGGCCATCGGGCGTGCCGAGTCCCTCGATCGTGGTCACGTCGGCGCCGTTCGCCTGCGCCGCGAAGACAGTGCAGGACTTGACCGATTTGCCGTCCATATCGACCGTGCAGGCGCCGCAATGCGACGTCTCGCATCCGATGTGCGGACCGGTTACGCCCAGTTTCTCGCGCAACACGTGAATCAGCAGTTCGCGCGGCTCGACAAGCAGTTCCTCCTGCTTGCCGTTGACCGTCAGCTTGAAGTGCATCTTGTCCATTGGTGTTTCCTCCCCTCAGGCGCGCGACGCGGCGCGCTCGATCGCCCGGCGCAGCATGATCCCGGCGACATGTCTCTTGAACTCCACGGGCCCGCGATTGTCGGCCTGCGGATCGATGGCCTCCTGCATGGCAGCGACCGCCGCATCGAGCGCCGACGCGTCGAGGGTCGACCCGATCAACGCATCGATGGCACCCTGGCAGTAGACGGGAACGTCGGAGAGGTTGGTCATCGCAACAGAGGCGGCGGAGCAGGAGCTGCCGTCCTTCTCTATGAGGACCGCCGCCGCCGCAGTGGCGTAGTCGCCGATCTTGCGCTTCTGCTTTTCGTAGGCGTAACCGCCCTGCGTCGCCGGGAACCGGATGGCGACGAGCAGTTCGTCATCCTCGCGGGCGGTGAAGTAGGCCGCCTCGTAGAATTCACGCGCCGCGACGTCGCGGGTGCCGTTGGGGCCCGTCAGCACAAAGGTCGCGTCGAGGCACTGCATCAGAGCCGGCATGTCGTTGCCGGGATCGCCATTCGCGACATTGCCACCGATCGTGCCGACATAGCGCACCTGTGGATCGGCGATCTGCAGCGACGCTTCGCGAATGATGGGAGCCGCCTGGGCGAGTGGCTCGCTCGCGATCAGTTCATGCTGAGTGACCATCGCACCGATGGTGACCGTGCTGCTGTCGACGGTGATGCCTTTCAGGTCGCCTATGGCCTGAAGATCGACCACATGAGCCAGGTCGGCCATGCGCAGCTTCATCAGCGGAATGAGGCTGTGGCCCCCCGCCACCGCCCGTGCTTCGTCGCCATACTTGGCGAGAATGGCAACCGCGTCATCGACGGACTCCGGCCGATGATAGTGGAAACTGCCAGGTATCATTTTTTTCCTCCCGTCGCGGAGACAGCCGGCCCCACCCAGCGTCCCGCACGGGGAACGTTACGAGGCTCCCATGGCCATGCGAGGTCAAAGCCATCGCGAGCGCAGCGCATTTCACGAAGTGCGATTTATCCGCACGAAATGCGAAATCGGGGAGATTTGACCTGCGGCGCTACAGGCCGAGCGCTTCGCGGACGCCGGCGACATGGCCGCGGCTCACGGGCGCGAACTTGAGCGATTGGACGCCGTCGAAATGGCAGGAGCCGTTGTCCTTGTGGCGCTCGAACGCGGTCACGTGCTGCAGGTTGACGAGATAGCTTCGATGCGTTCGCAGAAAAAGCATCTGTGGCAGCCGTCTTTCCGCTTCCGAGATCGACCACGGGCAGAACAGCATCTCGTCGCGGGTGTAGAGCACGGTGTAGTGCCCCTCGGCGCGCAGCGCGATCACCCGCTCGGCGGGAATGAAGCAGGTTCGCTTGTCCCGCTCATAGGGGATGCGCGGCGCTTCCACATGCGGCACGAAGGTGGCAGCCAGGCTCTCTTCCGGGCGAGGGGCGTCTCCACCCGCAGCGGCCCCGGCCAGAGCCGCGGTTGGCGCGCCCGCGGTGACCGGCTTGCTGAAACCGGTGAACACGTAACTGGTGGAGGCGAGGAGAAACGTCCCACAGATCACGAACGCCGAGAGCATCACGAGCAGCGCCAGCGTGCCGTTCTCGATCTGCGGCATCGTTCCGACGAGCGATCCCGATATCTGGAACGACGTCCACGCGATGGCGACGAAATGCACCACCACCACGGATGCACCGAAGATGACCGTCGACGCGAGGATATGGGCCGTGTTCCGCCTGGCGTAAGCAAGCCCAATGGCCAAGATCCCCATCAGGGTCGCCACGGCGATCGACAGGACAATGCCGACCGGCTCATAAAGGGTCAGGCAGCCGCGCAGGGCCGACATGCCGACATAGTGCATCACCACGATGCCGTTGCCGAGAATGGCGCCGGCAACGACCTGGTTGATCCAGGTCCGCGACGCAAAATGCAGGATCAACAATGCCGTCCCGGCCATCAGGATCGCGATAAGCGCGGAGCCGAGCGTGTAGATCACGTCGTAATCGATCGGCAACGGGAACCGCATCGCCAGAATCGCGACGAAATGCATCGACCAGATGCCGCCGCCAAGGGCGAGCGCGGCCATGACGATCCGGATCTTGCGCAGCCCCTCGGGCAGCGCCGAAATGCCTTTGGTGAGCGTCAGCCCCGTGAACGAGGCCATCATCGAGACGAGCACCGATGCCGCCACCAGCAGGTAATCGTAAGCAGGGGTAATCATCGCGGTGCGGGACGGCTCCTCCAACCCGGATCCCAGACCCACAACTTTAGCCCTGCGATCCGACGGAGTCACCTCCGGAAGTGCTGAGTCCTGGCGGGTGGTTCATGAATACTGGATCGGCGGAGCGCGATCAGGCTGACACAT
The DNA here is from genome assembly GCF_053628695.1 of Amorphus sp. MBR-141. Classification (NCBI taxonomy): domain Bacteria; kingdom Pseudomonadati; phylum Pseudomonadota; class Alphaproteobacteria; order Hyphomicrobiales; family Amorphaceae; genus Amorphus; species Amorphus sp. MBR-141. The sequence continues at coordinate 1,503 of NZ_JBRJGW010000052.1, read as the reverse complement.
GAAGCGCAATACGATCGAACCCATTTCGCACGCGCCGCCTGAACACAATCGAGGACGATCTGCCAAGCCACATGAAGTCTGACCCTATCTGCCACAATAAAAAAGTATGAGTCAGTGGCCTGGTGCTGGTTTCGTGGACACCGAGATAAGGTGTTTGACGGAACTGGAGAGTGGGAATGCGAAGAAGGAAGTTCAGCCGCGAGTTCAAGCTTGAGGCAGTGAGACTGGTGAAGGATCGGGGCGTTGCGGTGGCGCAGGCGGCCCGTGATCTTGATCTGCACGAGAACGTGCTGCGCAAATGGATCCGGGAGCTCGGCGCCGATCCGCAGCATGCCTTTCCCGGCCACGGACAGATGAAGCCGGAGCAGCAGGAGATCGACCGGCTGCGCAAGGAAGTCGCGAAGTTGAAGGCGGAGCGCGACATCCTAAAAAAGGCCGCAGCCTTCTTCGCGAGGGAAGCGACATGAGGTTCGCCTTCATTGCGAAGCACCGTTCGATCTGGCCGGTGGCATGGCTGTGCGAGGCGCTGGATGTCTCCCGCTCGGGCTTCCATGCCTGGCTCAACCGCAGCCCCAGCGCCCGCTCCCGGCAGGACGAGGTGCTGGTTACGGCGATCGACCGGAGCTTCAAGAGCAGCGACCGCACCTATGGTGCTCGACGCGTCTGGCATGATGTGTTGGCCGAAGGGCTGTCCTGCGGCCTGCATCGTATCGAGAGGCTCATGCGCCAGAACGGACTGCGGGCCCGGCCGCGCCGTCGTGGACTGCCGAAGGATACCGGCGAGCGAGCCGCGGTGTCAGACAATCTCCTCGACCGCGCCTTCGAGGCATCGGCTCCGAACCAGAAGTGGATCGCCGACTTTACCTACATCTGGACCGCCGAAGGTTGGCTCTACGTTGCCGCCGTCGTCGACCTGTTCTCCAGGCGTGTCGTCGGCTGGGCGATGAAGGCCGAGATGACGGCACAGCTCGTCACCGACGCGCTCATCATGGCGATCTGGAGACGAGGCAGGCCGGACAGCCTGCTGCATCATTCCGACCAAGGCAGCCAATATACGAGCGAGCAGTTCCAACGCCTGATGACCGACCATGGCATCACCTGTTCGATGAGCAGGTCGGGCAACGTCTGGGACAATGCTGCGATGGAGAGCTTCTTCTCGTCGCTCAAGACCGAGCGGACAGCCCGCAAGGTCTACAGAACGAGGAATGACGCCAGGGCAGACGTGTTCGATTACATCGAGCGCTTCTACAACCCTCGGAGAAGGCACTCGACTCTCGGCTATCTCAGCCCGGTCGAGTTCGAGGAGAAAGCTATGTTAGCTTAACCTCGTGTCCGAAAAACCGGCACCAGGCCACAGTGAAGCGCTTTCTCTTAAGGAAAGGTCGTGCACAACTGGCCTGCCCCCTGAAAAGTTCTCTAATCGCATTGGTCAAGCTGGTTGATCGGGCTTTGCGCCCACGCCGGGTTCATGGTTCTCTCCGCGGTCGGTCTCGGTGGACCGCC
>NZ_JBRJGW010000051.1:0-10773 GCF_053628695.1 Amorphus sp. MBR-141 | reverse complement strand
TTCTTCCGGGGCATGGAGCGTCGGCCTGTCTCGTTGATCCGACCCCCTATGAATCACGCAACAGACGCCTTGGGAATCCTTCTCAAACGCGCTCTCAGAAGTTTCCCCGTGCCGCTTCCTTCAGGATCATCGCATCCAGCGTCAGATCGGCAACGGCCTTGCGAAGACGCTGGTTCTCACGCTCCAGATCCTTCAGCCGTCTCGCCTGATCGACCTTCAGCCCGCCATACTCGCGACGCCAGCGGTAATAACTCTGCTCCGACACGGCCAGCACACGACAGACCTCGCCAATCGTCTCGCCCTGGCTCAGCCGGACATCGGCTTCGCGCAGCATCGTGATGATCTGTTCAGGGGAATAGCGCTTCTTCGGCATTCTCAGCTCCAATGTTGGAGCCGAAATCTAACTCACAACAGTGGCCACTTGCCGGGGAGCAGGCCACCAGCTGCGCGCATCGTCTCGACGGCATCATGCGTTGCGAGGGCGAAGGCCTCTGAGCCGCGCACCATGATTTTGCCGTCCTCCATCTGCCAGCCGATCCCGTTCTCGCGGAAGAGCTGGTTCAGGCGACCCGCAAAGTCGTCTTGTCGTGTTCCCGTATAGTCGTGACGCCCGATCTCGGTATGGATGCGCTCGGCAAGGTCATAGATCTTGTACCAAGGTGCGTCGTTGATGAGGTCGTCGACCTCACGGGCGACATTCTCAGGCCCCCAATTGTTGGGGTCGGGCCGCTTGAGCAGGACGGCGCAAGTCAACTCGCGCATAGCCTTGCCGCTCAGCTCCGCGCCATAGGCCAATTGCGTGATGCCAACACGAACGATTTCGGGCGCGTCCTCGCGGACGGTTATTACAGCATCCGGCGCACTGTATCCGAAGCGTTCTGAAAAGGATGATCCAGGGTTCGTCATCAGCAGTACATAGCACAAGGCGTTATATCGGGTATCCGATCACCTAATGCCGCTTACCTGAAATCTCGCGTCTTCACCTTGATCGTATCGAGATGGAGGTCGGGAATGAAAATGTCGCCGACCGCACACTGGAGCACCGTCTTGTCGTCGCCGGTTTCGATATAAATCACGCGGTCCGACGCCCAGCCAACCTGCTCGATGGCCGGCGCGAAGAGCTCCGCATGTAATGATGCACCAGAGTGTTCTTGCCCTTGGTGCGGGCGGCGACGCCGGCGCCGGTGAGGGCGGCTGCTGCGCCAACGACCACCTCCTTTCCGCCGCAAGCTCCTCGTTGATCTCCGGGGACGGGCTCGTCATTTCGTTCTTTATTTGTTCTAATTTTCGCTGCGGCGAGTCAGGGCTGAGTCCATCTAAGGCGGTCGTTCTTGAAAAGTGTCAGAAAACCGCGTATGTTTCTGACAGGAGAATGGCCATGCAACGCTTGACCGAACAGATTCTAACGCATGCGAAAGGGTTGTCGGAGGGCACTCCGGTTGCGGCTAAAAGCTTGCTCCACCTCGGCAACCGCGCCGCGGTGGACCAGGCTCTGTCGCGCCTGAGCGAGAGGGGCCATCTGATCCGGGCGGGTCGCGGCGTCTATCTCCTTCCGGTCACGAGCCGGTTCGGCACGCGGGCTCCCTCCGTGGAGCAAGCGGTCGAGGCGCTTGCCAGCCAGCGTGGGGAGATCATCGTCCCGAGTGGGGCTGCTGCCGCCAACACCCTCGGTCTCACGACACAGGTGCCGGTCCGGTCGGTCTATCTGACTTCCGGCCGCACCCGAAAGATGGGCCTCGGCAAGCAGGTCGTCGAGCTTCGCCATGCGCCTCGTTGGCAGCTCGCCATGGCGCATCGGCCCGCTGGCGAGGCAGTGCGAGCCTTGGCTTGGCTTGGGCCGGAGAAGGCTGAGGCCGCCCTCCAGACATTGAAGCGGAAACTCCCGCCCAGCGCCTTCAGCGAGCTGGTCGCGGTAGCGCCGCAGCTTCCGACCTGGCTGGCGCGCAGCGTGGGCAAGGCCGCACATGGCTGATCCCTTTCTCCATCTCCCGATCGAGGATCGGCGCGAGGCGCTCGGCGTCGCGGCCGATCGGTCTGGCCGGCCGGCGCATCTCCTCGAGAAGGACGTGTGGGTGGTCTGGGCGCTCGCCACCCTTTACGGCTCGGCGCTCGGCGAACATCTGGTATTCAAGGGCGGCACGTCGCTGTCCAAGGCCTATCAGGTCATCAGGCGGTTTTCTGAGGATGTCGACCTGACCTACGACATCCGGACGATTGCACCCGATCTGGTGGGCGAAAACGGCGAAGCCTTGCCGAAGACTCGTAGCGAGGAAAAACGCTGGTCCAGCGAGGTGCGCAAGCGCCTGCCCGAGTGGGTTGAAGGAAGCGTTCAGCCGATCATCGCAGAGGCGCTCGCGGCTGAAGCTTTGGTGGCCACCATCCGCGTCGAAGGCGAGAAGCTGTTCATCGATTACGAGGCCGCGACGGCCGGCTCCGGCTATGTGGCGCCGAGCGTGATGCTCGAATTCGGAGCACGATCGACGGGCGAGCCCGCGAGCTTGCGCGACATCGCCTGCGACGCGTCTGGCTTGATCGAAGGCGTGACCTTTCCCACGGCTCGTCCACGCGTGATGCATGCAGAGCGAACCTTCTGGGAGAAGGCGACGGCCATCCATGTCTTCTGCCTGCAGGAGCGGTTGCGCGGCGATCGCTTTGCTCGTCACTGGCACGATGTCGCGCGATTGGACGAAGCCGGTTTTGCGGCATCCGCCTTCGCTGATCGCGACCTGGCGAACGCGGTGGCGCGCCACAAGACCATGTTTTTCGCCGAGAAGGCGTTCGATCGATCGGCGATCGACTATGCCGCAGCCGTCAATGGCGGTCTGCAGCTCGTCCCGGCCGGCGACGGTGCGAGGGTCTTAGAAGAAGACTACGCCCGCATGGTCGAGGACGGCCTCCTGCTGGAAGATGCGGAGCCATTCGCTGACCTTATGGAGCGATGTGCAGACATCGCCGCGCGGGCAAATAGCGCGGCAGGATAAGAAAAACGGGCTGGGAGGCGACGGTGTACATTTCCGAAATCTACGCGAGCGGCTTCCGGTGCTTCGATCCGACCGTTCCGTTGCAACTGAAACTCTCGCCCGGCCTCAATATTCTCGTGGGGCCGAACGACGCCGGGAAGAGCGCGATCATCGACGCTGCCCGCTATGTCCTCTGGACACGTGGCGACGACTATATCCGTCCGGACGAACACGACTTCCACGTCAGCGCCGACGGCACACGGAGTAGCGACTTCGTCGTGCGATGCACTTTCGACGACCTCAGCGCTGATGAGGAAGCCCGTTTTCTGGAATGGTGCGCCAACGAAAAGGGGAAGCTTCGTCTGCACGTCTGCATGCGGGGTGCGCGGCGAGTTTCTCCTGGCGGCGGCAGTATCATCTCCAGCCAGCACCGCGCTGGTGCCGAAGGCGAAGGCCTGCCGCTCGACGGGGAATTGCGCGAGTATCTGAAGGCCACCTATCTCAAGCCTCTGCGGGACGCCGAGCGCGAGATGCGAGCAGGACGCCGGTCGCGTCTGTCGCGCATTCTCGGCGCGATGCCCACGATGGGCCCTCAGAGCAAGCCAGCCGCGCCGGGTGCCAAGGTTACGCTTCACGACACGCTTGCCGCCGCTGACGCGGCGGTCCGGGACAACGCTGCTGTGGGGGGCGTGGCCAGCAGCGTGAATACCGATTTTCTCGACAAGCTGTCGTTTGTGGATGATCGCCTCGTCGCGACGCTGGACCTCGGCGCCGGCGGGTCGTTTGATCAGATCCTCGAACGGTTCGAGCTCTATCTGAACGCTAAGGCAGGCACCGAGCGCGTGCAGCGCGGGTTGGGCTACAACAACCTGCTGTTCATGGCGGCCGAGCTGCTGTTGCTTCAGTCGCATCCCGATCAGGTCCCGTTCTTGCTGATCGAGGAGCCGGAAGCGCACCTGCATCCCCAGCACCAGACGCTGTTCATGGAGGTGCTCGCAGCCCGCGCCGCCAAACCGGATCCCAAGAAAGGCGAAACCCATCAGCAGGTCCAGGTCCTGCTCACCACCCATAGCCCGCAGCTCGCGGCCGGCGCCGAGCTTGAGACTATGACGATGATCGTCGGTCACAGCGCCTTTCCGTTGGGCGCGGCGCATACCCGGCTCGAAGCCGACGACTATGAATTCCTGCGCCGGTTCCTCGATGCGACCAAGGCCAACCTGTTCTTCGCCCGCGCGCTGATCGTCGTGGAGGGCGACGGCGAGCACCTGTTGCTGCCCGCGATCGCCGAGAAGCTCGGACGTCCGCTCAGCCGGTATGGTGTCTCGCTCGTCAATGTCGGTCACCGCGGCCTGTTCCGCTACAGCCGGATCCTGCAACGCAAAACTGGGAATGCGATCTCGGTTCCCGTGGCGCTGATCCCCGACAGGGATATCCCGCCCCTCGAGGCGAAAGGCCTCGTCGGTGATCGGAAGACCGAGAACGAGCTGACTCAGGACGAGGTCGGCGCGCGGCTGAAGACGCTACGGCGCGATGTTGGGGACCCCGTCGACGCTTTTATCGCCGACAGTTGGACCCTCGAGTTCGATCTCGCGCTGCGGCCTGAGCTTGCCGAGAGCGTTCATCAGGCGGTCCAGCTCGCCAAGACTAGCAGTCGCAAGCCCGAACGGCTCGCGAAGATCGTGAAGAAGGCTAGTGAAACCTACGCCGGCTGGAAGGAGGCTGGGCTCTCCACGACCGAGATCGCCGTCAAGATCTATCAGCCCGTCCATGACAAGGATGCCTCCAAGGCCGAGGTCGCTGAGCAACTCGCCGCCATACTGCGTAAACGCACCGATACGCCGGAGCAGATGCGCGACCGGCTTCCGCCCTACCTGGTGCGCGCGATCGACTACGTGACGGGCGGCTATGTCCCCGGGGCGCCAGCGATTGTCCCCGAGGCGGAAGCCGAAGACGAAGAGATTGGGGGCGCCGGGATGGAAGGCGCGGCGGCGGTGGAGGCGTAGCACCATGTTCGAGATCCTGCCGCTCACACCCGAACTGCTTGCCGAACTTGGCGACGAGCTGGGCGGCTGCGATTTCACCGATCCGAGCCAGACCGACTTCCTGGCGAAGGCCACCCCATGTGACGTTCAGGCGGCGCCCGGCAATGGCAAGACGACGCTGCTGGCGGCAAAGCTCGCGCTGCTTTCGCGCAACTGGTTGACCCGCAGGCGGGGCGTCTGCGTGATCTCGCACACCAATGCCGCGCGGACGGAGGTCGAAGATTTGATCGCCCGTCACCCGACCGCAGCGCGGCTGGTGGCCTATCCTCATTTCACCGGCACGGTCACAGCGTTCATCAACCAGTACCTTGCCTTGCCCTATCTTCGAGGCCTGGGCTGGCACGTGCGCCAGATTGACGACGACGCCTTCGCGGCTGAGGCGCTGCGGCGGTATCCGGGTTGGGGCGTCCTCGACAACCTCGCCAAGAACAAGAAGCTCAAGCTGAAGCGCAGGCTCGAAGAGTGGATTTCGCTCCTCGATCTGGACCCGGGTTTCACGGACACAGATGCAGAGCCTCGGGCGTTGGTGGTGCGCTGCCGCAAAGGGCAATGGGGCGCCCACACCGATTGCGGGAAGGCGCTCGAATCCCTCAAGGCCTCGATGGTCAAGAGCGGGCTCTATCGCTACGCCGACATGACCGCGCTCGCGTGGCGCGCGCTCCGTGAAAACCCCGCTCTCGCCGAGCGGCTTCGCGACCGCTTTCCGCTCGTCATTCTTGATGAGGCGCAGGACACTCATGGCGACCAGCTCCGGCTGCTGGAACACGTGTTCAAGCAAGACGGGGCGGCGTTCCAGCGCCTCGGGGACAGCAATCAAACGCTATATGAGGATGATGGAGCAGCACCGACCTATTGGACGCCAGGCCCGGGTTGCATCCCTCTCGATACGAGCCGCAGGTTCGGCGGGGAGATCGCCGGTTTTGCAAGCCGGCTTACCGCGCGCCAGGCTCAGACCATTGTGGGTCTAGGCGCACGGCCTGCGTCGCGGGTGATGTTCCTGTTTGACGAAGCTACGATCGGTGGCGTTCTCGGAGCTTTCGCTGAAGAGGCACGCGCGCTGTGGGGCGGCGATTGCAGCACGCGCGACGTTTGGGCGGTCGCGTCGCGTCACAATTTGCCCGGTAAGAAAGGGGCGTGGCAGCCGAAGAGCCTTGCCGACTATCATCCCGCATATCGCAGCGAGGGCGGGGCTCGATCAAAGGCCAACCTGCTTTGCCGGCAGCTTCAGAAGGCTGCGGTACACCACGCCGCGGCGCGACCTCCCGCAGAGGTCAGCGAGATGCTCGCCGTCGGGGTTTCCGGACTGGCGCGCGCGCATGGCTGGAAAGCGGCGAATGATCGTCCGATTACTGCGCATAATATCTGGCCGGCTCTGTCGCATCGCGACCTTGCGTTGCCGCGCGCAGTACGTCGACTGCTCCGGGACCATGTGCTTACCGGTGATGCGGTATGGGAGCAGGCGGCATGGCTGGCGTTCATCACACAGTTGCTGCCACTCTTCGGACCGCATCCTGAAGGCGCGGAGGCCGAGATCGCGGATTTTTGCGGCTTCGTCGCGGAGCAAAAGGCCGATCTCGCCGATCCCGAGCGCCGCTCCACGAAACAGGTGCAATTCGACGATCTCACCTTACGACTGGGATCGATCCACTCGGTCAAGGGCAAGAGCGTAGACGGAATTCTCGTCGTCGAGAGTGAGGTATGGAAAGGCAGTGGTGCAGACGAGCAGTGCATCGACCTAAGCACGGTGCTTCCCCGTGCGTTCGGCGTTACCGACCAGCCATTTACAGGGGTGGCTCTCACCGCCGCGACAAACGTCTTCGTCGGCATCACCAGGCCGCGTGAGTTGCTCGGGGTCGCGCTACGCAAATCCGAAGCCATGACGCTGATAGAACCCGCCCAAGCCCAAGGGTGGAAGCTCGTAGATTTGGTAGCGGGGGCTGCGGAATAGGTCCATCCCTCCAGGCCATCACTGAAGGGCCATTGACGTGCTAACTTTTTTCTGCTCAAATGAGGGCTGAAAAGTTAACAGGGCAGGTTGTTCATGGCGGTCCTCGCGGAAGAATTTGAAGTCGCTCCTCGCCTTGAGCAGTTGGGCGTGACTAAGAACGAACTCCTCCAGGTGGTTCGCGCCGCGGTCGGTGCCCGTCGGAACGCCACGCCCTTCCACCCCCTTAGCGCGGGCGGACTGCTCGCCTATCTCGCAGGCACGGAGCATCTGCGCCGAGTATACGTGCCGCAGGGCTGGGAGATATGTCGCCGCGACAACATCGAGTCGATCTTTCATAAGGAGATCGGCATCAAGATCGTCTACCAGAATGCTGAGCGAGCGGGAGATCCCATTTCAGACCCGATCGCGGTTTCGAAAAAGGGCGCTGGCGCAGCGCGCGCTGTCGAGCTCGGTCAGTACGACCTGTTTCCAGAAGTGCGCGAGCTGGAAGTTGCAGAGATCACGGCGGCCACATGGTACTTGTTCGTCTACGCCGTTGGCCCGGACGTCCGGGCTGAACTTTCGTGCCCGGTGGCAATCAATGACGAGCAGTTCGATCAATTTCACGAGCGTATTCTGCTTGTGCAGAGGGGAGAATGGGATAGCCCTGACCCGCTCGCGGATGAAGCTCCGCCAGTCGATTTTGAGGTGAATGTCTCGCGTAAGATTTGACCGTTGTCATGTTTAATCATCGTAGGCTCATACTCGGCCGGAAGCGGCGAAAGATGACCGCGCGTTCGCTCGCCAATGCGGTGGGTGTCTCGCCGATCACGATTTCGCGGCTCGAGAACGGCGTAAATGAACCTGAGGAAGAAACCCTCAATGCGCTTTCACGAGTATTGGATTTCCCGCGTGAGTTCTTTTCCGCAGGCGATTTCGATGACCTGCCGGTCCAGTCGGCGAGCTTTCGGAGCCTGACGTCGATGACCGCGCGTGAGCGCGATGCGGCGCTGTCTGCCGGTACCATAGCGTTCCTCTTTAACGATTGGATCGAGGAGCGTTTTAATCTCCCCGCACCCGATGTGCCTGATCTTCGCGCCGACGCTACGCCGGAGGCGGCAGCACAGGCTGTCCGCGAATATTGGGGCTTAGGTCAGCAACCCGTTCCCAGCATGGTGAAATTACTGGAGGCCAAGGGTGCGCGCGTTTTTTCGCTTTGCGAGGACACCAAAACCGTCGATGCCTTCTCATGCTGGAGGAATTCGCAGCCCTTCGTATTCCTGAACACCTTCAAATCGACCGAGCGAAGTCGATTCGACGCTGCTCATGAGCTTGGACATTTGGTCATGCACCGGCACGGTGAGCAGCAAGACAGCAGGCAGGCCGAGAATGAGGCGGACCAATTCGCGTCACACTTTCTCATGCCTCAAGACGACGTCGCAAGCCGCATTCGCTACGTCACGGGGTTGGAGGAACTCATACGCGCAAAAAAACGATGGGGCGTTTCGGTAGCTGCTCTGACATATCGACTGAACAAGATGGGCATCGTCAGCGAATGGCAAAATCGGACGTTCAATATCGAGATTTCTCGGCGAGGATATCGCTCCCACGAGCCTGAAGGTCTGAAGCCAGAGTGCTCTGTCGTCTGGCCTCAGGTGCTGGGCGCCCTATGGAACGAGCGCACCACGCGTGACCATATTGCGGCGGCACTATATCTGCCAACGCATGAACTCGAAAGTGTTCTGTTTCGTCTTGTTGACGGTGTGGTCCGTCGTGGCCCGGAAAATCGCGGTACGGACATTAGGCTGGTCAAGGCGTAGGATAATAAGAAAGGCTCAGCGTGGATGAAGGTACACCCGAACGGCTGAGGCGAATCTGGAATCAGAAGGAAATCCCTGTCCTGCTGAGGCGGGGGGCGGGCCACCGACTTCGTATGCGGCTGCCATTTGATCCTGAGAACAGAGCATGGATACGCCAGGAGCGACGATCGAACCCGGAGTGGGATCAGCAGCGCCGCTTTTGGGAAATTCCGCAGGCATGGTTTAATGCTCTCGTAGCGCAATGTCTCGAGAAGTACGGCAAAGTTTATATAGTCCAGCCGTATCGGGAGCAGGAGAAGTGCGCGCCCGCCTGTTGGAACGCGACCGGCGATGAATGTCAATGCTCCTGTATGGGGGAGCACCATGGCATGCATAGCCCGGCAGGAAAGTGGAAAGTTGTGTCCGACACCTTCGCCACCTCCTGGGGAGATCAGGAGCTCGCATGTCGCCTGGTCGAGCGGAAGGCTTGAGCGACGCGGGCGATGGGCAGGCGGATGAAGGAGCCTCGCTTGCGTGCCGATAGATGGCGGAAGGTAGTTTTCGAGAATTGGACGAAAAAAGCCAATGTTTTCATAAGCGCCGTTTTTTGACGGGTTGGCTGACGGTATGGCGGCGACGAAAAATATTTTTAGTGAGATAAATCAATTGATTACAAGCCTCGTAAACAATCGAGTGGGAGTGAGGGATACAAACGGCGGCGGTAGCGTAGTTTCGGCGGTGGTTTGCGCGGTCGCGGAGATTTTTCTGGGTTGCTGCCGGTCCTGAGGACACCGAAAGGCCGTTTCTAGAACAGGAGAGTAGCGCTTGCGGAAGCGGGCTGGGGTGGCGTTACTCGGAAATGGGTAGCTGGGCGCGTTCGGGCCCTCGATCGTGATCCACTGCAGCTCGGTGAACTCCTCGAGCCCGACGAGGCCGCCCGACCGACCGTAGCCCCTGTCCTTGACGCCGCCGAAGGGGATCTGGGCCTCGTCGTCGAGTGTGGTGTCGACCATCGACGAGATCCCGCTCGACTGGTGCTTTCGGGCCGGTGTGAAACTCGATTTCACACACTTTCCCGACGGCTACGTCGCAACCCGTGACGATGTCAGAGCCGAGCTCGACCGCATCGGCCATGAGGTCGCCCCCTATGACATCGTTCTGGTGAACACCCGTGCGGGCAGCCGATACTCCCACGACGACTATGTCAGCGCCGGATGCGGCATGGGCCGTGAGGCGACGCTCTATCTGCTGGAAAAGGGCGTCCGGATCACCGGAACCGATGCCTGGAGCTGGGATGCGCCGTTCGAGTTCACCGCGCGGAGGGTCGCCGAGACGGGCGACTACGGGCTCGTCTGGGAAGGCCACAAGGCCGGACGCGAGCGGGCTTATTGCCACATCGAGAAACTGCACAACCTCGAAGCGCTCCCGCCGACGGGCTATACGGTCGCCTGCTTCCCCGTAAAGATCCGGGGCGCATCGGCGGGGTGGACGCGAGCGGTCGCCATTCTCGACGACTGACTTCGGGGCAGGAGGGGCGCAGGGCGCTTTTCGCGAGGTTATCAATGGTTCTGTTCGAGCTTGCCCGATCACCGTCGTCGATGATGTCCGATGGTCTTCCGTTTGATCCTTTCCCGCTGCCGGATAATCGCCGATGCCCTGCCGAAGCAGGCATCCGCCGGCGTCACATTGCCGAGGCTCTCGTGGGAACGATGGTGGTTCCAACCCATCCGCTCTGGCCAGGACGATGGTGACGCACCAAGTGCACTACCCGTACCCGAGATTATTCTGCAGGCGCTCGTAGATCGGTGATCGAGCCATAGATCATGTTGCGCAACGTGCCGCGAACCTCGGAACTCTTCTTGGGCGCCTGCAGCATCCAGACGACAAACATATCCTCCATCGGATCGCCCATCATGTAGGTGCCCGCGGAACCGCCCCAGAAGAAATCACCCGGGTGACCTGCCACTGAACTGTCATCCAGCTGCGATTAGAGCCTCGGTCGTTTCTGCTACGCCATAGGGCGCGGGTTGAGCAAGCGGCGGAGA
>NZ_JBRJGW010000050.1:0-11544 GCF_053628695.1 Amorphus sp. MBR-141 | reverse complement strand
ATCACCGACGTTGCCGAAACCCTCATCACCATTGCCGCCTCAGCTACCCTCCTGCGCCGATGGCAATGAACCAACCCCCTTCTCAAACGCGCTCTCAGACAATACTCGTTGACTTAAACCGGCGCGACGGGCGATTTCGGGAATAGATATGTCGTCAGATATCGACATGTCTATGATGTCCTTGGCCGAGTATATCCGACTCAAATCGATCTCGCGATAGTGCGAATGAAGCGTGCCATTGTCAGATATCAAGATCGAATTGACAGTCTGTACGAGTCCGATTGCCCGGGACGCCGCATTGACTGAATCCGATTTATACTGGGTGCGCAGATGGGATGCTTCCGAGCAAAGGTTCGCAGTCTGGGTCTCCGAGCGCATGAGATAGACGTTGAGGCCAAACGAACTCACCACCCGAAATGACCTGCCGTCGCCCACGGGCAGATCGGCATGGGCAAGTTCCGTGCGCTGGCGGACCAGCATCCATTCAGAGTTGTCGGCAAAGCGAAGCCTGGCGGGACCATAGTGCTTCGCATCTCCGGCAAGCTCGCCGTATTGCACGTTGAACAAGCACACTGCCGGCGCGGTCAATTTCAATGACGCGCAATCCGTCGAAGTTCCCCTTATGAGAAATAGAATGTACTGGCCAGGATCCGGTACATGGAATCTCGATCTGATTTTTTCAGAGACATACTGATCAAAGATCATGTCCGTGTTGCCGGCGGATCTCATCGATGGAAACTCCTAAGCTCGCCTTGTCGTCAAATTGATCATCGATTGCTTGCCGGTTGGACGCGGGTGCGGGCGACAGACGATGCAGCGGCGGGCTCGGCCGCAACTGGCCGGCCGGAGCTGGCGCCGCCGCGCCCGGGCGCCTGACGTCCGCGGACCGTTGCCGGCACGCCGAAGCCGTCTGATGCCGTGCGCGCGGCAAACCCGCACCTGTCCCTCATCTGCCTTCCTGTCGATCGGTGCCGCTCGCGCGCGAAGGCGTCTGTTACGTATTCGAGTGGATCAGGTCCAGAGATATCCACAAATCAAAACAAAATTCAAATAATCATAAAACGAATGCGCCCAAGGCTCGTCATATCTTTGCGACATCGCGGCTTCAATAATTGACAGTACCTCGCGATTCGGGCATCAAGTGGCGAGTGATGAGGTAATTACTTACAGAAAGCCTTCAAGAATATTAGAAAGCTAACGGGTTCGTCAGATATCTTGCATTTCGCTTGCGTCTGTTGGGGGAGGGGCGTGAGCCGTCGCTGAAGGTCGGGGCACCGGTCAGGCCGGGCCGCCAGAATCAAAGGTTGTGTCTATGTTCCGCAGTCGCTTTTTCACCCGCACCCTGCTCGCCACCACGGCACTGAGCGGGGTTGTCCTTGTCGGTTGTGTCGCGCACGCGGGGGAGCTCCCGACGGGCGGACAGGTTGCCGCGGGTCAGGTCAGGATCCAGCAGTCGGGCGGGGCGATGACCGTCACCCAGGGCTCCGACCGGGCGATCGTCAACTGGAATGGGTTCTCGATCGGACAGGGCAACTCGGTGACGTTCGCCCAGCCGGGATCGCAGTCGGCGATCCTGAACCGTGTCACCGGTTCAACGCCGTCCAGCATCGCCGGCACCCTCTCCGCCAACGGCCAGGTCTACGTGGTCAATCCGAACGGCATCGCGATCACCCCGTCGGGGCGGGTCGACGCGCGGGGCGGCTTCGTGGCCTCGACCCTGGGGGTCGCGGATTCGGACTTTCTGGCCGGCCGGCTCCGCTTCAAGGGGAACGGGGCGTCCGCGCCGGTCACCAACTCCGGCACGATCACCGTCGGCCGCGGCGGCTATGCCGCGCTCATCGGCGGCACGGTGAAGAACGACGGGGTGATCTCGGTTCCGCTGGGCAAGGTCGGGCTCGGATCGGGTGAGGAGGCTGCCCTGGACCTGTCCGGCGACGGCTTCCTGCAGGTGGCGGTGCCGACCAGAAACGGCGCGGAGGGCAACGGGGCGCTGGTGGAAAGCGGCGGCCGGATCTCCGCCGACGGCGGCTCGGTGGTGATCAGCGCGGCGACGGCGCGTCAGGCGGCGCGTCAGGCGGTGAACATCTCCGGCGAGGTCGAGGCCCGGACGGTCGGAGGGCGCGACGGCGCGATCGTCATCGGCGGCGGCGCCGGCGGCGCGGTCAGCGTCTCCGGCAAGGTGCGGGCGACGGCGGAGGCGGGCAAGGGCGGCAAGATCACGGTGACGGGCCGCGCCGTCGCGCTGAAGGCGGCGGAGGTGGACGCGTCGGGCGCCGACGGCGGCGGCAGCGTCCGCATCGGCGGCGACTGGCAGGGCTCCGGCGGCCTGCAGCGGGCGGAGCAGACCTCGGTCGACGCCGCAAGCGTGATCCGGGCGGACGCGACGGTCGCCGGCGACGGCGGCCGCGTGGTGGTGTGGGCCGACGACCTGACGACCTTCGAGGGCCTCATCACCGCGCGCGGCGCCGGCCATGGCGCCGGCGGCGACGCCGAGGTGTCGGGCAAGGCGCGGCTGGCCTACGCCGGCTTGACGGACCTGCGGGCGCAGGACGGGACGGCAGGGACGCTGCTGCTCGACCCCTACGATCTGACCATCACGTCTGCTCCCAGCTTCGGACTGTCGGGCTTCAGCTCGGCCGCCGACAGCTCCAATCTCAACGTCGGTGCGCTCAACTTAGCGCTGACCGGCGCAAATATCGTCGTCCAGACGGGAAGTGGTGGAGGCCAGCCCGGAGATATAACTGTCCTTGGCCAGATCGATATCCCCGACGGTCGCGAGCTGGTCCTCAGGGCACATCGCCATGTCAACCTCGGCGGAAATATAAATTACCTTGGATCCGGGGCCCGTTTCGTCGTCAGGGCCGACTCGGACGCAAATAACGACGGGCTCATATATATAATTAACGGAGCGCAGCTCATCGGCGCGGCAGGAACCTCGGAGTTTTACTATTCAATGCCGGGCGCCACCAGCGCGAGGTACACGTTCCCAATATCTTTCGATGCGTTCGGTGCGGGAAGCAAAACGGGCTACATGCTGGTCAATAATGTCAATGACCTGCAGTTCGTCCGTGATCACCCAACCAAGAATTTCGCGCTCGGAAAAGATATCGATGCGAGCGTGACCAGCGGATGGGCCGGTGGCTTCGATCCGATACGCAATTATACCGGCGCCTTCGACGGTCAAGGTTATAAAATATCGAATCTGACTATAAACCGTCCCGGGGATGTCGGTGTAGGGTTGTTTGGAAATATCAACAACGCCATTGGCAGCGGCGGTACTACAGGTGTTGTGAAGAACGTTCATCTCGTCAATGCCAATATAATCGGGAATAATTCCACCGGAGGTATCGCCGGAGAAAGTGCCGGGATCATACTCAACGTAACCACCACAGGGCATATACAAGGACAAGACAACGTCGGAGGTATTGTTGGATGGCTGCATGATATTGGAACCGTCAATTATTCTAAAATCTATGCCACAATTAGCGGAATTGCTAATATTGGAGGGATTGCAGGTCAGCTCAATGCCGCTGGTAACATAGTTCGATATGCTGGATTTTCGGGAAATGTTAAAGGAACTGTCAGTGTAGGGGGTATTGCCGGGTTGTCGCGTGGCTTGACGGAGTATGTATACGTAAATGGTACTATTAGTAGGAATGATGGAGCCGATCCATATAGCGGTGGAATTGTCGGTTTTCTTGTTGACGGTCGTATAAATCAAGCAACTGCAACGCCTGCGATCACTTTTAGTTCACAATCGAGTTTCAGGCGGGGAATTATCGCTGGATTAGTGCAAAATTCCATTGTTACGAATGTTGTGTATAATACAGAGAGATTCTCTACTGGTATTGTGATCTACGAGCATACTGGATTAACTGAAGCGCAACTTATTGCTGCAACGAACGCTGAGTTTAACGACAGAAATGCGTTTATGACCAAAGGTCTGGCGGCGGGGTTCGATTTCACTTCGACGTGGGCTCCGACAACCGGCAACGCGCCCGGGCTCTACACCATCGATCCGATCATGTGGATCAGGGAGGCGAACGGGACGCAGACTTATGGCGACACGACGACCTCCGCCGTCGGCTCGTTGTGGTCGGGCGCGCCGGATGTCTATCAGCTCGGCATCAAGAAAACCTATCAGCTCGGCATCAAGAACATTGGCAACGTCTCGGTTTCCGTGGCGCAGACGCTGGCTGCCAGCGGCACAGAGTCCGTCGGGACCACGGCTGCAGCTCGGAACATCAGCTGGAGTGCGACCGACACGACTGGACTGGGCTGGGCTATCCTGTTTGACGGGTCGCTGACGAACACGATCAACAAGCGTCCGATTTCCCTTACCGCGGACGACAAAAGCAAAACCTACGGGAGCGCAAACCCGGCGCTCACCTACACCGTGACCGCGGGCAATCTCGTCAACGGCAATACGATTGGGCTTACGACGGCGGCGACCGCGTCGTCACCGGTCGGAAACAACTATGACATCAACCACATCGACAACTCGAACTACCTCATCACCTATACGGTGGGAAAACTCGCCATCACGCCGGCGCCGCTGACGGTGACGGCGAATGCGGCGAACAAGACCTATGACGGACTTGCCTACACCGGCGGCAACGGGGTGACGTACAGCGGGTTCGTGAACAGTGAGACGCAATCTGTCCTCGGCGGTGCCCTGGTCTATGGCGGCAACTCCCAGGGGGCGGTGAACGTCGGGTCCACCTACCAGATCACGCCGTCCGGCTACGTGTCGGGCAACTACGCGATCTTCTATGCGTCGGGAACCCTGACGGTGACCCAGGCGCCGCTGACGGTGACGGCGAACGCGGCGAGCAAGACCTACGATGGGCTCGCCTACAGCGGCGGCAACGGGGTGACGTACAGCGGGTTCGTGAACAGTGAGACGGACTCCGTCCTCAGCGGGGCCCTGGTCTATGGCGGCAACTCCCAGGGGGCCGTGAACGTCGGGTCGTCCTACCAGATCACGCCGTCCGGCTACGTGTCGGGCAACTACGCGATCTTCTATGCGTCGGGAACCCTGACGGTGACCAAGGCGCCGCTGACGGTGACGGCGAACGCGGCGAACAAGACCTACGATGGGCTCGCCTACAGCGGCGGCAACGGGGTGACGTACAGCGGGTTCGTGCTCACTGAGTCGGTCTCCAACCTTGGCGGGGCCCTGGTCTATGGCGGCGACTCCCAGGGGGCGGTGAACGCCGGGACCTACGGGATCATGGGGTCCGGCTACACGTCGGACAACTACGCGATCTCCTATGCGCAGGGAACCCTGACGGTGGCCCAGGCGCCGCTGACGGTGACGGCGAACGCGGCCAGCAAGACCTATGACGGACTTGCCTACACCGGCGGCAACGGGGTGACGTACAGCGGGTTCGTGAACAGTGAGACGGACTCCGTCCTCGGCGGGGCCCTGGTCTACGGCGGCACGGCCCAGGGGGCGGTGAACGCCGGGACCTACGGGATCATGGGGTCCGGCTACGTGTCGGGCAACTACGCGATCACCTATGCGCAGGGAACCCTGACGGTGGCCCAGGCGCCGCTGACGGTGACGGCGAACGCGGCCAGCAAGACCTACGACGGGCTTGCCTACAGCGGCGGCAACGGGGTGACGTACAGCGGGTTCGTGAACAGTGAGACGGACTCCGTCCTCGGCGGGGCCCTGGTCTACGGCGGCGACTCCCAGGGGGCGGTGAACGTCGGATCCTACGGGATCACGGGGTCCGGCTACACGTCGGGCAACTACGCGATCTCCTACACGCCGGGGACGCTGACGGTGGCGCGGGCGCCGCTGACCGTGACGGCGAACGCGGCGAACAAGACCTACGACGGGCTCGCCTACAGCGGCGGCAACGGGGTGAGCTACACCGGGCTGGCGAACGGCGAGACGGGCGCCGTGCTGGGCGGGACGCTGGTCTACGGCGGCACCTCCCAGGGTGCGGTGAACGTCGGCTCCTACGGGGTCACGGTGGCGGGCTACACGTCCGGGAACTACACGATCTCCTACGCGCCGGGCACCCTGACGGTGGCGCGGGCGTCGCTGACGGTGACGGCGAACAGCGACACCAAGGTCTATGACGGCCTGCCCTTCTCCGGCGGGAACGGCGTGACCTATTCCGGTTTTGCCAACGGTGAAACGGCGGCAAGTCTTGGCGGGGCGCTCGTCTATGGCGGCAGCGCGCAGGGGGCGGTCGACTTTGGCACCTACAGCATCACCGCGGCCGGACTGACGTCCGGCAACTACCAGATCGCGTACCTCGCCGGCACGCTGACGATCGACGGGAGTTCGCCGAACGGTCCGGGTGGCGGCGGCGACCCGACCGTTCCCTACGAGCCGGGTGTCGGCGGCGACCCCTACGTCCCGTCCAATCCCGTCTTTCCGGGCGTTCCCCAGATCGTCGGGGCAACGCCCACGGAAGCGGCCGCCGGGGTGACCGCGATGTCCGGTGCGTCCAGCCTGATCGTTACGGGTTCGTTGCTCGGTGGCACCGAGACCCAGCAGGTCGGAGGGGCTGCGGCCCAGCGGAGCGGAACGGTGTTCGGACGCGGCGGCTCACCGTCCGCGCAGAGAACCGAGTTCCTCACCTACGCAGGCAGCGACGGAGAGATCGTTGCCTCCGTCGGAGAAGATCCGTGTATGGGCATGAGCGAGCTGAGCGGCGCATGCGGACAGCAGTAGACAGGATCGAGATTCAAGCTGTGGGCGCGGCTCTCTTTGGAAGTAAATTGCGATGAAGCACTGTCAATCTCGTGCAGACCGGAAGAAATGGCCTCTCGGACTGCTGACGCTCGGCCTTGCCGGCGGGCTCTGGGTGTCGCCTGCCTCGGCCCAGACGGCAGGTCAGATCGTCCAGCCCACCTATGCCCCTCCTATGGAGAAGGCAGCCGGGGGCGGGTTCGATCTTCCCGGCTCGGTCGGACTGACCGCTCCCGCCGGGGCCGACGCCGTCTTCGTGTCGCCGTCCGACCTCGTCGTGGAGGGTGAGCTGCCGCGGCTGGCGGCTGCCTCCGAGGCCGCACGGGCGCGGATCGCGGGGCGCCGGGTTTCGGCCGCCGAACTGTTCGAGGCGGCAGCTGCTCTCGAGGCCGCCTACGCGCGGGAGGGTTACCTCCTCGTGCGTGTCAGCCTGCCCCCGCAAGTCGTCCGCGACGGCATGCCGGTTCGGTTCGTCGTCACGGACGGCTATGTGGAAGCCATCGATGTGTCGGCGTTGTCGCCGCACGTGAAAGGCAGAGTGTACGGAACGCTCGAGCCCCTCGTCGGCAAGCGAGGCGTCCGCAAGGCCGAACTCGAGCGTCGCCTGCTTCTGGCGACCGACACCGCGGGCGCCAATCTGCGGTCGACCCTGAAGGCGGGTGCCACCGCGGGAGGGACGGTCATCGTCGTCAACGGCACCTATCGGCCGGTCCAGGGCGGGATTGGCGTCAACAACGGGCTTTCGCAGAATCTGGGGACGGTGAGCGCCGGCGCGAACGTGCGCTTCAACAGTCTCTTCGGGCTTGGAGAGACGGCCTATTTCAGCGTGAACGGCTATCCCGGCACCGACGACGCCAACATGCTCTCGTCGGATCCGCGCAATCGGCAGATCGCAGCCGGGTTCATTCTGCCGCTCGGCCACGACGGGGCCTGGCTGAACATCGAAGGCGTCGACAGCCAGACCAATCCGGACAACGATTACGGCTTTCTCATCAGCGACCATTTCCAGCGCCTCTCGACGCGACTGGGCTATGAGCTGGTCCGCTCGCGCGACGTCAATCTGACCGTCTCCGCCATATTCGATGTCACCAACGAAACGCAGACGCTGGTGGTGCCGGGGGAGCAGGTGCCGTTTTCCGAGGACAGGCTCCGGGTGATCCGCCTGCAACAGGAGGGCTCGTGGCTGTTCGGAGCGAGCAGCCAGCTGTCGGGTACGGCGACGTTCTCGGTCGGCCTGGACGCGTTTGGCGCCAGAAGCGGCACCGATGACCTGCCTCTCAGCCGCTACGGCGCCCAACCCAATTTCCAGAAGCTCGCGGGGTCGCTCAATTACTCGCAGCGGATCCTCAACGGCCTTGCCCTCTTCCAGGTGTCCGCAGTCGCGCAGACGTCGTTTGCCAAGGCATTGCCTGCATCCGAACAGATCAGCATCGGCGGCGCCGGGCAGATTTCATCCTACGACCAGGGAACGGTGAGCGGGGATACCGGCGCGGTCGGCCGGCTGGAAGTATCGATGCCGGTACAGATGCCCAATTTCGGCGCTGCCAAGTGGCTCGATACGACGATCTGGCCATACGCCTTTGCCGCGGCCGGTATCGTCCAGCTGGAAGACCCGACGGCGTTCGAAACCAGTACAGAACAAGCTGCCGCCGTCGGACTGGGACTACGGATAGCCTTGAACGAAGCGAGCGGGCTCAGAAACGCTGTCGTGAGCCTGGAATATGCTCATGGCTCCGATTCGGTGGTCGGACATCAGGATCGAGTAAACTTATCGGTGGGCGCATCTTTCTGAAGATATTCGTGGATGTGAAAAATGGCCATTTACTCAAGTCATTTCGATGTAGGGACGTTGCCTGGTCCGGAGCTCTGGGAAAATGTCGCCAGTCGCTTCAAGGCGGCGTCCAGCCGTGGAAAGACGGTGTGCATCATCATCCATCTCAATTGCTATTACGAGATCAGCGTTCTGCATGGCGTGAACGCCGCCGAGGCGGTGATAAATGCCGCCGAGTCACGGCTCATGGCGATGCTCGGAAAGCAGTATTTTGTCGGACGGGTCGGTATCGAGCAGTTCCTGATCTACGTCTCGATTGAAAATGGAAACCTCTTCCAGACGAAGGAAGTCGAGGGCTGGCTTTCGCGCATAGAACTCGACGTGAGCAACGTCGGAGGGGGCGTGCATGTGGATTGCATGTACGGAATTTCCGAAGACATCGACGAATCCAGTGATCTCCAGGAACTGTTGAAATCCGCGGTGCTCGCGCTGAGAGGAGCCAAATCGTCGAGGCGGCGCGTCGCGCGGCTGATTCCGAGTTCAATCTGGTCGATGGGGCATTTTCTCTGGAAAAAATCTGAATACGAAAGCGCCATGAAGAACAATGAATTTGAACTCCACTTTCAGGCGCAGGTGGATATTCTGACAAACAAGATCGTCTGTGCCGAAGGTCTGCTTCGTTGGAACCACCCCCAGCTGGGTTTGTTGCCGCCGGGGGATTTCCTCCCGAACTTGAATGCGATCGATGACGGGGACCTGTCCCTGCGCCTCGGGGAGTGGGTGGTCAGCAAAAGCATCGACGAGCTCGTTCGGTTCAGGAGAAAAGAAAATCTATTCAAGGTTTCGGTAAATCTGTCGCCCCGGCAACTCGAGGACAGGGCCCATATCGAAAAGATCGTTGGGCTCATCGCGAAAAGCGGTCTGTTCGATAGCGTCGAGCTGGAAGTCTCCGAGAACGCGCTTCTCACAAACGATCCAGGGATCGTGGGGTCGCTGAAATATATTTCCGATTCGGGAATTACGCTGTCACTCGACGATTTTGGCACCGGGTTCGTTTCCCTGGCAAGCCTGAAGCTGTGCGAATTCAAGAAGATCAAAATAGACAGATCGTTTGTCAGCGGAATCGAAAGTGATTCTGTCAACAGATCGATCATAAGATCCATCATCAGTCTTGGGCGCGGCCTGTCTGCCGATGTCGTCGCGGAAGGCGTCGAAAATTATAAGCAACTCTGTTTTCTCCGCTCGGAGGGGTGCCGTTATACGCAGGGATTTTATCACACCAAGCCGATGCCGGCGGAGGGGTTTAACTGGATCCTCAGCAGGAACAACGAAGAGAGTTTGAGTTTGGCCTGGCAATGAATCCTATTTGCAAGATGCGGTCCGCTCGTTGCTGGAAGACAGGTGGCGATGGGACGCGAATGGCTGGAGAGCATGGCGTGCATTTGATTGGAAAGACGTTTTGGTTGATTTTCCTTTGTCTTGTCTTCGGCACCCCCGTGTCGGCGATGGCGCAGGTGCCGCCCGGCAAGCCGGCCACCACCGTCGCGGCCGACGATACGGCGCCATCTGCAACGACAGCCACTTACGGTGCCTGGTCGCTGCGCTGCGTCCGTGTGCGGGCTTCCGACGGCGGTGAAGGCTCCGATTCGGATGTCTGTGAAATTGTCGAGACCGTCCTTGCGGAAGGTGTCGCCGAGCCGATCGCCTATCTGGCCGTCGGTCCCGATGAGGACTCGCGTGATTTCCGTATTACCGCGGTGCTTCCGGTCAATGTGGATTTGCCGGGCGAGGTCTATCTCGGAACCGCAGCTCAAAACGACGCAGGCCGCCGAAATCTCGAATGGAAGCGGTGCTACGCGATGAAATGCTTCGCATCGGTCGCCTTAAGTGGAGAGGAGATCAAATCCTTTTCCTCGAAGGAGGCTGATCGTCCGAGCGGTATTTACTTTGTGGCCGCAGGGGGAAGTGTCGCTCAGGTCCCGGTCTCATGGGATGGGTTTTCGGAGGCTTTTGCGGCACTGAGTGCGAAGCGGAAGTAAGGGGCGCGCGCCAGGCGCATGGCTGCCGCTGCAGGGGCTGTCCGAGGGGGCAGGGACGGGTGCCGCGGATTGGTAGGCTTCGCGCGCCTGTCCCCGGGGTCGGTCGGGCCCATGCTGGTCAACGTGCGGGGCTTTCGGGGGGTGGGTGGACGCGTTCCGGCGCGGGTACCCGGCGCCTGTCGGGAGCATGGTGTCGGAGGACGGGCTTCGCGGAGCGGCGATGCCCGTCTCAGCGCGTCTGGGTGCGTGTTATCACCGTTTCCAGCAACGATGCTTTGCGCTACGCATGGTATTCGCGCCGGGGGCTGGCTGCGAGACAGTCTTCGCCTTGCGCCAGGGTGCTGAGCAGACGTACCGGGAGATCCGTGGCCGCCGCATGATGGTCTGGTTGGATCGCCGGCGCTCGATCGGGGCCGGGGGGTAGGCATAATGGCGTCGCCGGGGGCCCGGGCGAACCCACTCAGGACGAAAGGCTCAGATCAACAAGCATCATCTGTTCTGCGGCATCACCGCGGTGCGTCGCTTCATCGAAGAATGGCGGGGCAACGGCAGCTGCGGCCGGCCAGGCAGGGGCCTGGCCTGCCCGATGCCGACCGCCGTTGCACCCGTTCGGGAACGGACCAGCTGCTGGTCAGGGGCGGGGTTGTCAGCAAGGACGGAATGGGCGCGGAGCGACGTTACGGCTCTCCGGTTCGGAACGGAACGATCGGTGCGGGCGGGCCACGGCAGATGTTCTGTCAGATCCGCTCGGGACCGCCGCGAAAGGCGCGGGGCAGCTCCGACGAGTGATTGCTCGGTTCGTCGGTGGCGGCGCGAGGCCTGACGCTGCGGAGGATGGCGCGGGACTGCCGGCGTGTCTGAAACTCTCGCAGATGTTGGAGCGCCCCTTCGCCGGGGTTGGACGATCGAGCCATGCACATGAGAAGCTAGAGGTGGCTCGGTTTGTCTGAACAGTTTCCGGGCGATCGCTAAGTGGATTTCTGCCTTGGTTAGGCTGCCATCGTGATTGGTGGCAGCGCATT
>NZ_JBRJGW010000049.1:0-11573 GCF_053628695.1 Amorphus sp. MBR-141 | reverse complement strand
TCCATCGCCAGCCTCCATCAAAGCTGGCTCCCTATGAATCACGCATCACACGCCGACGGAATCCCGAAAATCACACTTCTGCCAAAGTAGTGCTAAGCCGAAGGCGCAATTCCTCTGCAGCCGCTGGCGCACGGTTTGGGATCAGCAAGACGCTTCTTGAGAGTCTCGAGGATCACCACCCGTTCGACCAGATGCGGATGCGACGATCAGCATCTCGGTCGAGATCAAAGATTTCGAGAGTGACCCTGATGTCCACGCCGTCCTGACTGATTTTAGGCTCGACGACGATCCAGACACCGTCCGGCTGACCTATAAACTGCGGGCGTCGCCGGGACCCGACCATACACCGGCGAGCGATGGTGGCGTTTCGTTTGTCTGTTTTGGCGAGGATAGCGAGGCAAAGCGTTTCTGTCACGATTTGCGGCGACGGATCACCATGGATCTTGTGCCAGCATTGCGTAAGGCCGAAGGTGACCTTGCCGCTTGGCGACGCTCACCCCCTCCGGCCACTGGTCGAGGACGCGTTCGTCGCGATCGATGCCGCGAAACTCAAAGAGATTGGCGGAAGTTTTCTGGGGCAAGTGGGGCCGCGATCGAGTTCGGCGAGGTAAAGGCGATCGAAGGCCACATAGCGGAGTTGTTCCTTGCGATGGCAGGGGAAAAATAAAATGGATATCCCCGGTCGTTGGATCGGCGCATTTCCGAGAAGATGGCTCGAATACCGATCGCCAGGAAGCCTATTTTGCTTCCCAAGTCGAGATTGACGGGATCTGGGTTGAGAGTTCTGATCGGATGGGCTTTTCCCGCTTCTGCAGCGACGCGCCAGCGAGCGTTGGAAGGGCTGATATGGAGCGCTGATCTCACCGCGCCTTCTTCAAAGCAGGAAATCGTAGTTGCTTCTCTGGCATTCATTCTGCAGCAGCAACCGAGGGAAGCGTCGGCATTGCGCCCAATTGTGACCCCATGTTGGACCCGCCCGGTCGCGCGATCTTCAGGCGGAAGATGCGAGATATGACGCCATGCAAATAGCGTATCCACTTCTCTTGGTGAGGTGAGGGGCAGGTTTGAGGGCGTTCGAACGAGTGAAGCGTAGACCAGGGCATGATGTTTCGGTCGTTTGCCGGGCCGGAGTGGGCTTAGCTCTGGCGCTCCTAACACTCTTCGCCAGTGCGAGCGCGAGCCTCGCCGTCGAATTGACCGAGGCCGAGCGGCAGTGGATTGCCGATCATCCCACCGTTTCCGTCGGTGTGGTCGCGGACAACGAGCCGTATTCCTTTTTCCGCAACGGCAGCATGATGGGGTGGACGCTCGATGTGCTCGATCGCATAGAGCTGGAGACCGGCCTTCATCTCGTGCCGCGCATGGGTGCCTGGCCCGAGATCTACGGCACGTTCCGTGCCGGTGCGCTCGACGTCATAGCGGACATCTCGTTGACGGACGCACGGCAACCCTTCATCACCTTCACAGATGCATATCACCAGCGCCGCACGGTGGTGTTCCAGAACGTCGACCATCCGCTCGCTCTCCCCGTAAGCGTGAAGGGACTGACTGAAAGGCGCATCGGCATCGTCAAAGACATTTACTACGCTGGCGCTTTGCGTGAGGCAGGCATCGAGCCGGCGGAGTACGACACCTATCGTGACCTGATGGCCGCGCTCGCTTTCGGCTGGGTCGATGCCGTGATCGCGGCCGAGATGACCGGCAATTTCTTTGCGCGTGAGAATGGCTTCTCCAACATTGCTTCAGTTGGCGCCGTCCCGGTGACCGGAGTGTCGCTGGAAGACTTTCGCCTGGGTGTTCTGAACGTCGAGGGCGACCCGAACCGGGAGGTGCTCCATGGCATTCTCGCAAAGGCCGTGGCCGCACTGCCGACCGAGGAATTGGCAGCCATCACCGAGCGCTGGCTCAGTTTCCGGAGCAGCAGAGCCCTGTCAGTCGGCGGTCCGCTCCGCCTCCTGCCGGAGGAGCAGTCGTTCGTCGCCAACACGCAGCCCCTGACGGTCGGCTTCATCAGCGACTACGAACCGTTCAGTTTCCTGGAGGACGGCAAGGGACAGGGACTGGCGGTGGATCTGGCGCAAGTGATCTCCGCGTCCACCGGCCTCACCATGATCCCGGTTTACGACAACTGGTCGAACCTGCTCGACGCCTTTCGCAGCGGCGAGATCGATATCATCAGCAACATCTCCCGCACTAAGGAGCGCGAGGCCTACACGCTGTTCTCGCGCGAATACCATCGGATCCCGAACGCAGTTTTCGTGCGCTCCGGTTTCGGACCCTATCGCGGACTGGAGTCGCTGGAAGGTCGGAGCGTGGGCATTGGCCAAGGCATCTATTATGCGAACGCGCTGGAGGCGCGACTGAAGGACGTGCGGGTCTACTCCACCCAGGAAGAGATTCTTGAGGCACTTGCGGACGGTGAGGTAGACGCGGCCATCATGGCGCTGTCGAACGGCAACGCAATCATCCGACGCTTGGGGTTGATCAACATTGAAATCGGCGGCGAATTCCTGATGGAAGGCGTCGAACGCGAAGACCTGAGATTTGGCGTGTCGCCCCTCTACCCCTACGCCCGCAGCATCATCGATCGAGCGATGAGTGCGATGTCGACGGCCAGCTGGAACGCGCTCGAATCACAGTGGCTTGGGCCCCCGCTCGCAGGCGTCGCCCGAAACCGCCCGGTGTTGACGACGGAGGAGCGCGACTATCTGGACGCCAAGGGGGTCTTGAAGGTTTGTGTCGATCCGCTCACCCCTCCCTATACGGCGGTTGATGAGGACGCCAACTTTACCGGCGTTGCGGCGGAGGTGATGGAGCGGTTGGCCCAGCAGGGGGGCTTTTCTTGGCAGGTCGTCCCGGTACCGATCTGGGGTGCTGCTGTGCAGAAGGCGCGGGACTATGAGTGCGACGTACGTCCCTTTGTCGCTGACAGCACCGCCCAAGACGACCGGTGGACCTTCACGCTGCCCTACCTCGTCCTTCCGATGGCGGTGGCAAACTCGCTTGACGCACCGATCGTGGACCGCATGAGTGAGCTGATCGGCAAACGGGTGGGCGTGGCGCCGGGCGGAAGTCCGATCCGCGCTCTGGAGCGACGCTATCCCGACGTCACGCTCGTCGAAGTACCCAATGAGGCGGAGGCGCTCGACGGTGTGCGCCAGGGGACGATTGACGCCGCGATCGGAACGTTACCGAGCCTTGGCTACCTGCTTGCGTCGGAGCGTCTTCATGACGTCAAGATTGCCGGCCGGATCTCCGAGGACTGGCGAGCGTCGATTGCGACGCGGGCTGACGAGCCCATGCTCGCCGCCATCTTCTCAAAGCTCGTTGGCGGGCTCGACGCGGAGGATGTGCAGGCGATGCTGAGCCAGCAGATGTTGGTCAGGATCGACGAGAGAGTCGACTATACGCGGCTCCTCGTGCTTGGCGCAGGGGCTATGCTGGTCCTGGCTCTCGTCGTCTACTGGAACCGAAAGCTGAAGCGTTTGAATATTGCCCTGGAGCGGGCCAATCAGAAGCTGCAGGACGTCAGCATCACTGACGCATTGACCGGTCTCTACAACCGCCGCCATTTCGACGCCCGGATCGCAGAGGAGTTCGGGCTGTGCCAGCGCAACGGACGGCTATTTTCGGTGGCGATGATCGACGTCGACCATTTCAAGCAGGTCAACGACGAGAGTGGCCATGTCTTCGGCGATCAGTGCCTGCGCCACATCGCCGAGCTGGCGCGCACCATTTTCGGACGTGAAGGCGACGTCCTGGGGCGCTACGGCGGAGAAGAGTACATCGTATTCACCCCCGGCGGTTCAAGCGGGGATTTCTTCGAACGCTTAGAGGAGTTGCGCAGGCTCGTAGCGCAAAAATCATTCCAAAGCGCTGACCAGACGTGGCATTTGACGATCAGCGCCGGCGGTCATGCAGCGGTCCCGCGGCCCGATGAAACGCCGAGCGACTTTGTCCGTCGCGCCGACGCGCGGCTCTATGAGGCCAAACAGAGTGGCCGCAATCACGTCGTCGCAACCGCGCGCCCCGACAATGAGATGGCGGAGGATCCTTCGCCAGATGCGTGACCCCGGGAGATGTGCCGGTGCTCGGATGGCAAGCTTGCATCCCGCGTGGTGGGGGCCTGTCCCCACCGCGGCTCCATGAGCAACATCAGCGTGGTTGCGTTCATACGGTTGCGAACAGGCCCGCGGCCGGCGCCGGGTGTAGCATTGTCTGAGCTCTCTGGCCGCCGCTCGCCAGGTTGTCATGGGGGCGCAGATCCCGTCCGCTGTCATCGTGGGCGGAGCAGGTTCGCATTTCTGAATGTTTTTCACCTGGGCCAATCGGTCACTTGCCGAATATCGTGTTTGTCGCCTCGCCCGGTGAGCAAGAGTCCCGCTGCCATGGCTCCTTTCGGCAGGCTGTTCGTCGCTCGCTGCGTCCTTTCCTTTGCATGGCGGACCTGGCCCCGGCGCCGTGCCCGGCAACGGCGTGCGTCGACTTTTCTCCCCGGACCTTCGGTCATTCCGCGCGAAGCAGAAAAATCGGCGCGTGCCGTCGTCCGCTTCGCTTCCGCCCTCCGGGTGCAGGACCCGGCCTCAACCGGGGCCGACGGTGAGCCATGGAAAGGTCGCGAGGAGCGCGGCCTCAAACACACCGAAAGGAGAAAGAGATGGCAACCATTGGAACCTTCACCAAGACCGAGCGCGGCTACACCGGCGATATCCAGACCCTGACCTTCAAGGCGAAGGTGGCGCTGACGCCCGTGACAAGCGGCGGCGACACCGCCCCCGACTACCGCGTGACGGCGGGCACAGCCGAGATCGGCGCGGCCTGGATCCGCACCAGCGAGGCCGGCAACAGCTACCTCGCCGTCAAGCTGGACGACCCGAGCTTCCCGGCTCCGGTCTACGCCAACCTCGTCGACCGCAACGGCAAGCAGGTCCTGATCTGGACCCGCTGACGACCATCGGCCCCGCCCCAGCGGCGGGGTCGGTTTCATTTCAGAAAGGAGATTTTAATCATGAGCATGAATACGAACCACTCCACCGCTGACCACGCCTTCGCCGAGATCGCCGTCGAACAGCTGACCGTCTACCGCTACGTCGTGGCGCTGACCGACGAAGTCCGCGACCCTGAGGCGGTCGCCCTTGCCCGCTTCAAGGCGGGCGAGATACCCGATCTTGGCCCGGCCGATGGCGAGGCGCACGATCTCAGCACGTTCTATATCGACGAGCACCTGCTGCACCCTCGCCAAGTGTGAGAGGCACCGTTGGATTCCGCTCCGCGCCCGCGGAGCGGTTTCGGCTTGACGAACGGACAGCCATACACCGGCCGACAGACTCATTCTTAATATCGAACGCAGTTCACTTTCAGCTCTGGCTGGCCGATACCCCCTCGGCGTCGCTAATCTGGACCGGTTCCGCGAGCCTGCCGCTCCCAGAGGTGGCGGGTTTTCGCCCCGTGTTCCGGGCCCCTTGTTCCGTCGTTCCAGCGTGGGCGAGGAGACGGATCCCAACGCGGTTCGAGGGGCGCGGCGCACGCCATTGATGCCGGTCCAGCCGACGGAGGAGTCCTCCTCTGTGCAGGTTCGGTCCTACGACCTAAATAGGTGTGACCAGTCGCACTTCTGCAGCCCGATCCGGACCAGCTCGGCCAGCTGACTGACCCGTGACGGACGGGCATTTCCGAGCACCCCGAACGGGGCCACCGGCCCCAAATGTGCAGGATCAGTGAACAGCCAGATCCGGCGATTCCGGACTGGGTAACCTGCTTTCTGTTGGCCAGCGCCGCGGCCCATATCCCGCTGCCCGTGCGGCCCGGAGAGGCCCGCGCGCTTCTGTTTTGTTGGCCGGTGTTGGCCCGTACCGGATCATGCTGGACATCGCCGCCTGTATTCGATAAGTATTGAATAAACTATTCGCCTCCGTATTGCGGCTTTTGTCCCGAGTTACCATAACAGTCTCAGGATGGAAAACAGTCGTATGCGGGAGGCAAGATGTACGTTGTCCCACATTTATTCGCATCACCTCGCCAAAGACTGGCGGCGGTGACGACTCATAAGCGGGCCAACCTGTGCGGCATTCGCCCCCTGACGGGGGCTCAAGCCGGCGCATGTCTTTGGGACGCGAGGCGCGTCCGGGAGGTGCGTCATGGGGCGTAGGGCGCTCGCCGCAGAGGCGCGCCAGGCCGCCATCCTGGACGTGCGGTTGCCGGGTTCCCAGCGCGCCTTTATCGCCGAGTGCGCCGAGCGCGGCGGCACGTCCGTGGCCGACTATGTGCGCGGCGTACTCGCGGGTGTGCGACGCCGGCCGTACCGGCGGCGGTTCGAGCGGCTGAAGACCGACGCGAAGATCCGGGTGCGGATGACGGTGGCGGAGCTGGACCGGCTGCGGTCGCTTGCCCGGGAACGTGGCATGAGCCTTGGGCGCTATGTGCGCCTGGTGCTGTCCGGTGCCCGGCCGCGGGGTCGGTCTGCGGCTCCGCAGGCTCTGAAGCAGGTCGTCTACGAGCTTCAGTCCATGGGGGCGAACTTCCGCCAGCTCGCCGCGGGCCTTGGCGATCCCGACTATCTGGAATGGCGCACCCACGTCGCCGTGATCCTCGTCCGCGACTGCGTTCGGGCGGTGGACCAGGCCGAGGCCATGGGAGAGTTGCTAGGTACGATCAACTATGCCGGTCATCTGCTGAACTGGCTGGCCTACCGTGCCAATGCTGGCCACGCCGTGACCGAGGTTGAAGAGGCCGACGTACTAGAGGCCGTAGCCGCTGCGCTCAAGCCGCTCGAGGACTGCGTCTGGGCGGCAGAGGCCGCGTCCGGCCGCTAGGGCCGGCTCTGGGTAGCGGGCGAGGCGATCGGTCATGCGGTTCAAAGTGGGCAAGCAGCAGCCGGCGAGCTTCCGGGCGGCCGCCCTCTATCTGGCAGGACAGACCCGCAAGCATCGCGAGGCAGAGCGGGCGCGGCAATCGGAGCGCGGTGGAGGAGGTCCGGATGGTCGGAGCGACGACGGTCGCCTTGGCGAGACGTCGAGCCCGGCGTCCCGGGGCGAGCGGGTGCTCTGGGTGGAGGAACGCGGCCTTGGCACCACCGATCCGGAACAGGCCGCCCGTATCATGGCGATCACTGCCGAGCGCTCCCAGCGGGTGCGCCAGCCCGCCCTCCACTTCATCGTGGCGTTCGATCCGAAGGACGCCCGCCGTGGCCGTGTCGATGCGGAGTCCATGCGGGAGATTGCCGGCGAGCTCACCGAGAAGCTCGGGCTCAACGACCACCAGATGCTGATCTACGCCCATGGTGATCGCGAGCATCCCCATCTCCACTTCCTGGTGAACCGGGTTCATCCCGAGACCGGCCGGGCCTGGAGCCAACGCAACATCGGGCTGAGGCTCACCACCCTCTGCCGGGAGATCGCCGAGGCGCGCGGCCTCAATGCGCTCAAGGAGCGGAACCGGGAACAGGAGCGCGGGAGAGATGCCGACCGCACCGGACCCGTCTCCGATGGCGAGTACCGCACCGCCCAGCGCGAGGGCCGGGAGCCGAAAGCTCCGTTCGACCGGGAGGCACTCGCCGAGCTGAAGACCAGCCTTGCTCCGGCCTTCCGCGAGGAGACAAGCTGGGCCGGCCTGAGCGGCCGGCTGGCGGCCCGAGGCCTTTATCTGCGCGCCAAGGGCCAGGGCCTGATCGTCACTGACGGCCGCGCCTATGCCAAGCTCTCTGAGCTCGGCAAGACCGTCCGCCTGAAGGAGCTGGAAGACCGCTTCGGCGAACGCTTCGCCGACTACTATGCGCGCGAGGCGAGAGGCCTCGTGACTGAGCGCACGCGGGACGGGTCAACTCGGTCGCAGGCAGATGGCCCGAGTGGTTCCGCGCCCTCCGAGGAAGGGCTCTCCGACGACGCCCGGCGCCATGCCGACTGGCGGGAGGCGCGCGACACCCCGGGTCGGGGCCGTGGCGACCTGGACAGTCTCCATCGTGTCGAGACG
Organism: Amorphus sp. MBR-141; assembly: GCF_053628695.1. Taxonomy (NCBI): domain Bacteria; kingdom Pseudomonadati; phylum Pseudomonadota; class Alphaproteobacteria; order Hyphomicrobiales; family Amorphaceae; genus Amorphus; species Amorphus sp. MBR-141. Next base: position 3,605 of record NZ_JBRJGW010000049.1, on the reverse strand, counting down.
GCCGACTTCGAGTACCGACGCTGGGCGCTCCTCGACGAGACGCTCACCACCTCGCAGAAGCAGATCCAGCAGGCCGAGCGCACCATGCGCAGCCGGTCCTACGCGCTCGATCGCAACCGTGGCCGCGAAGTCGTGACCTACGACCGCATGCTGCATCACATGAAGGCCCTCTTCGCCGACCCGGACAAGGCGCACGCGCGTTGGGCTCAGCTTGAGCGAGAGCTCGGCGCCGGCGATGCGGCCGAGCTGGTCCGCAAGCAGCCTGGCCTCATTGGTGGCCTCGCCCGCGAGCAGAAAGCCCGGAGATCAGGCCGCCCCAGCGCCAAGAGCTGGGAGGCGCTCACAAAGGCCCGGACCCGTTGGCGCGATGCCCAGGCAGAGCTGGAAGACACCCGTCAGAAGGCGATCGACGCGCGCCACGCCGCCGAGCGCGTGCGCTCCAACTACCGCCATCTCCAGGCCCAGGTCGGCGACCGCGATCTGGTCAAACGCTATCTCCAACGGTCCCTCCGCCTTCGCGCCCGCGCCCTCGACCGCGTCAATCACCGCATGTTCGAGAAGAGCCGCCTTGCCGACGAGCGCATCGCGCAACTTCATCGGGCGTGGCGCAAGCACAACGAGCGAGAGAGGGAACGCGAGCGGGAAAGGGGCCGGTGAGAATCACGGCCTGGGCTGTCGTGGCCCGAGCGGCATTCTCTCTTGGACGCAAACGCTCACCGAAACCCCGACCCGTCCCATGTGAGCGTGTCGGTTCCTGCTCCCGAGACGACGTTGATGGTGACAGGTCCGGACGTGTCCTTGACCGTAAAGTCGAGGGCCAGGAGCTCGTCCTCCAGAACGAGCAGATCGCCGCGGCGCACATAGATGAGCAGCGAGCAATTGGATGCACCGCAGAACAAACTCAGACCCTGGTCGCCGCACTGGATCCCGGCATGGTGGATGATCAGATCATCTCGACCGTCTCCGGTGAGATCGCCTTCATAGATTGCAGCGGGCATGATCGAGGCTGGGGCGCCATCGCAGGCTTTCTCTGTCTGCTGCTGGATGAGCCATTCGGCCGCCTTTGAGCGGGCTTCTGCATCCGCGGGCACGAGCGTCGACAATGCCGCCACGGCTACGGTAGCGATCGGGGCAAACGGCCAACTTTTTGTGCTTGCCTCCATCTCACTGTGCCCCTCCTTGAAGCATCGCTGTTTGCTGCCCGCGTTGATAAACTGGAGGAGGCGGCGATCGTCTACGTGCGGATGCAGGTTTGGCTACCACCCGATGACATCTATCTCGCCGATAAAGACGTGATTCCACCTCTACCGAGGCCGAACTCTCACCGTTGTGTGCGACGCCATGAGATCTCGTTTTTGTCGAAGGCCGGCCAGAAGAAGCATACACGGTTGAAGGCAACATACCCAGAACTATCGAGCCGGTACTTGTCAACGAGTGGTCGCCGGGCCACGGCAATTGCCCGTCTCTTCTGCGCGGTCGCCGGCACCGGGAATTGTTCCCGATGCCGGAGATAGTCCTAGATCGGGCGGTTCGCCACTCAGGCGATCTTGGAGATCGCCTCGGAGATCTTTTTCCAGGTGCGTTCGTGGGCTTGTCTCGTCTGGTCGATGCCGTCTTTGACCGCCTGCCAGGATTCGTCTCCTGCCGCGGACGCTTGGCCGAGCTTGGCTTCGACCTTGAAGCGTGCGGCGTCCAGGCGCTCAAGCGCGGCGTCGAACTCCCCGTGGGCCCGATCGACGGCCTGCGAGGCTGACGCGCGGATCGCATCGACCGAATGCTGCCAGGACAGGCGCTGCGCTTCCGCACGGGCGGAAACCGCAGCCTTCGCGACGTCGGCCTGATCTGCGGCCGCGGTCAGAAAACTCTGGAACGCGAGTTCGATCTCGTCCCATTCGGCTTCGAGGGAATCATAGACGGCGTCGGCGACATCCCGGGCGGCATCGACGTCCGCACGGAGCGTGTCGACTTTCTTGGCGTATGCTTCGCGTGCTGCCTTGAGCCGGCCCAGAGCCCTGTCGGCGTCCTTGCGTGCGTCTCCCCTCACATCGTCGACGGATTTTTCCAGCGAGGCGAGGGTGGCGTCGATTTCGTCAAGCTTCTGCTTCGTCCACTCGACCTGTTCGTGAGCACGACTTTGTTTCGTCATGGTCGGTTCCTCTTTTCGGGTTCGGTGCCGGGCCAATACCGGCGGTTTGTGGAAAAACGTCAGACGTCTCGCGCCCCGCCGACCTCTCCCGCGGGGCCGATCTCCCGCGCGCGGGAGGGGCCTGTCGGCGAGGCCGAGTTCGCGCAGCGCGGATTGCCGGATGATCGCACCGAGCCGGGCCAGCTCCCGCTGCCCGAGCCGCTCCCATCCCAGGCTGCGCAGGGCCATGTTGTGCAGGGCCCGGAAGTTGATGATCGACGCGAGAATGCACGCGACCTGGATACGAAGGTCCTCGTCGTCGGGAGTTCGGCCGGTCGCCTCGGCAGCAACCGATGTGAAGGCACGAGAAAACCGGGCAATCGCCGTCTCGTAGATGATCTCGAAGGCCTCGTCGGCCTCGTGCTCGCAGCGGACCAGGAACGCGATCCAGTGCCGCGGCTCCTGCCCGCCTACGACAACCTGAACGAAATCGCGCAGGGCGCCGTCGATCCGCACCACGGGATCGACGTCTCCGCTGCGCTCCAACCGAACGGTGATCGGCTCCAGCACGTCGTTCGCATGGTCGGCGATCGCCTGGGCCGCGGCGACGTAGAGCTCGCGCTTGCCGCCGAAATGGTAGGGAATCGCAGCAAGGTTGACCCGAGCCTTGTCCGCGAGCATGCGGGTCGTCGCCCCTTCGTAACCGAGGGCGCCAAAAACTTCGATCGCCGCTTCTATCGTCCGCGCGCGGGTCTCGCTGCTGCGTGCGGCGTGGCCGTTCGTTTCCGCTTCGATGGTCGCCGGGGTCACACCCATAGGCAGGTCTCCTGTCGTCGAACAATTAATTCATTCGAACGAACTTTTATTGACATCGATCAACCCTGCGGTTCTCGCGTGGGGGAGGCGGCGTGGACGCGAAGGCCCCCGACGAGCAGATCGAGATGGGTATCGATAAACATGTCCTGGTCGATCGGCTTGCGATCGCCGAACACGACCAGCCAGATGTTCAAAAGCACCGTCGGGCCCAGGATGATCTCGGGAAAGCTTTCCACGCGACTCGATCGGAATTCGCCAGTCTCCACGCCGCGACACAGGATCTCACGGACCCGGATCAGCGCGGGCTCGAGAAATTCCGCGAAGTGAGTGTCGAGAAAATCTGGAAAATGGTGTCCCTCGGAAATGATGAGATGAAATAACTCGCGTGACGTTCGCTCTGCTGCAACATTCGAGTATAGGAAGCGAATGTAAGATAGAAGCTGTTTTTCCGCAGAATCGCCTGTCTCGGGGTTGTTTGGGGGATTCAGCTGAGGGGTAAAGTGGCGAATTACCTCAGTGAACAACTTCTCCTTGGTTTCAAAGTAGAAGTATACCGTCCCTTTGGTGACCTGGCCTGCTCCCCGGCAAGTGGCCACTGTTGTGAGTTAGATTTCGGCTCCAACATTGGAGCTGAGAATGCCGAAGAAGCGCTATTCCCCTGAAC
>NZ_JBRJGW010000048.1:0-12073 GCF_053628695.1 Amorphus sp. MBR-141 | reverse complement strand
CCACCCGATACGACAAGCGAGACGATAACTTCCTCGCCTCTATCCAGCTCGCATCTCTGCGTATCTGGCTCAGGTCTTATGAGTCGGTGACCTAGGGCGGTAGTGGTCATGTCTTTCTCCTTTCGGCCACGACGGGCGGAGTGGGTGCGACCGACGTGAATTGCGGACGCCAGTCCGTTGTCGCCGATCCCTCGAACGGAAACCCAACGTCGGCGAAGGCGGGAAAAGCGGCTGTCGGCCCCATGGCACGGGAGGTCTTCTCAGCCGTCGAAGGGCAGTGGCTCGAGCAGAATGCGCAAGTTGCGCTCCCCCGTGTTTGCGCGGAAGCCGGGGCCGCCTCTCTGGAAGATGCGGGAGCTCGCCAGGCCGCCCGTCACTACGGGAATGCAGCCCGTGTCGCGGACGACATCGCTGGCGACCGCGAGCGCGTCCTTGTCGTCGCTTGCGAGGGGGACCGCCAGTGCCTCCCGCTCGGAGTAGCCGTGCTGTTGCCCGATGCAGGTCGCATCGACGGCGCTGAAGCAGCGCACGAGGCGCGTGCCCGGGAGGAGCTCGGTGCTCGTCTGCGCCACACCGCGCTCATAGGCCGATCGTCCGCGTTCCTTGTCCGGTCTCGGGTTCGTGGCATCGAGGACAATTTTGCCGCGCAATTCGGCGGAAAGAGTGCGTCCGTAGGAGGCGAGCGCATCGTAAGGCGTCGCGAAAAGGACTACGTCGCCGAACGCAGCGGCCTCCTGCGGCGTGCCGGCACGGGCGTTCCGCAGTCCGTCTGTCAGGGGGGAAAGGCTCTCCGGGTGGCGCGAGGCGAACACGACCTCATGGCCCGCCTCTGCGAGGGCGCGGCCAACCGTCCCACCAAGCCATCCCGCGCCAATGACGCCGATCTTCGTTGGACGATCCGTATCCGAAGCAGACATGTCGAGACTCTCCGTCCAGAAGTACGGCCCGCGCGCAGCCAGCGGCTACCGCGGATTGGGTTCGTCTGGATGGAAAGGTGGGGCGGGAAGAGCCTTCGGATTAGACGCTGAATCCTGCAAGGCCTGATACCTCAAGAAGATCAATCGGGCGCTGCGATGACGGCGACGACCCCTGAGCACCGGGGTGATCTGCGCGCTTGTTTCATATCCGAAGTCGATAAACCCATTCGAGATATAGCGTCTAATTCGAGCAATTGGTGAGGCCTATCTTCCTGCTCAAGACTTTTGACATCCCCGAACCGACCGGTGGCCACGATCTGCCCGGAACGGCGGCACTCCTGACCCACTTCCTCAGGACTATCTCGGCGCGGAGGCCGATGCCCCATGACAGCCATCGCTGACCATGCTTCATCCCGCGTGGCGGCCAGTCCATATGCCGTGCTGGCGGTCGTGCTTACGGGCTACCTGCTGATCGTCCTCGACCTCTCGATCATCTTCACCGGCCTGCCCGACATCGGCCAGACCATGCAGATGAGCCCGGTCGGCCTCACCTGGGTGCAGAACGCCTACATGCTCTGCTTCGGCGGCTTCCTGCTCCTCTCGGCCCGTGCCGGCGACCTATTCGGCTTCAAGCGGATGTTGCTCTGGGGCATCGCACTCTTCTCGCTTTCGTCACTGGTGATCGGTGTCGCGCAGACGCCGGCCGAACTGATCGCGGCCCGTGCCGTGCAGGGCGTCGGGGCCTCGATCATCGCGCCGTCGGTTCTGTCGCTCATCTCGGTCAACTTTCCCGACGGCGAGCCGCGGTCGCGGGCCATGGCCTGGTACGCGATGGTGGCGGGCGCGGGGTCGAGTCTCGGGCTCGTGCTCGGCGGCATCTTCGCGGGCACGCTGTCCTGGCGTGTCGGCTTCCTGATCAATGCGCCGATCGGCCTGTGCCTCTGGATTGGTGCGCGGATCGTGCTCGATCGGACCGAGCGGGGCGAAGGCAGGCTCGACATTGGCGGCGCGGTTAGCTCGACCATCGGGATGGTCGCGCTCGTATGGGGCATCATCCGGATTGCGGACCAGGGCTTCGGCGACCCGTTCGTCCTCCTCGCCATGGCGTTCGCAGCTGCGACTCTCGGCGTCTTCGTCTGGCACGAGGGGCGCAGCCGCGACCCCCTCCTGCCGCTGGCCATCTTCGCCAGCCGCGTGCGCTCGGGCGCCTATGTGGCCCGCATGTGCTTCGTCGGCGCAGCCATGACGTTCTTCGTGTACGAGACACAGCTGATGCAGAACGTCATGGGGTTCAGCCCCATCGAGGCCGGCTTCGGCTTCCTGCCGATGACGATCCCGACCTTCGCGGCGGCCCTGATGGTGCCGCGCCTGACCAGGGCCTGGGGCAATGCCTGGCTCCTCTGCGTCTCCTTGGCCCTGATGGCGATCGGCATGGTCTGGCTCTCCTTCGCGGGCCAGAGCCCCGACTACTGGGACGACATCGCGCTGCCGATGATCCTGGTCGGTCTCGGCAATGGCGGTGGCCTCGGGCCTCTCACCGTGGCCGGCGTCACGGCCGTCTCGGGCCGCAACCAGGGCGCGGCGTCCGGCGCCGTCAACGTGGCACACCAACTCGGCGGCTCGCTCGGGCTCAGCATCCTGACGACTGTTTTCGCGGCTTCCGCGAGCACCTCGCTTAAAGGCGAGGCCGGCCTCGCGCACCAGATCTCGCACGCCATCTTCGGCGCCGGCGTCCTCCTGACGCTCGGCCTCGTCGTCTCACTCGTGTTCGTCCGGCAACCCCGGCCCGGCGGACACTGACCCTCAAGAATGGAGGAACACGTCATGCAGAAGAGAACCCTTGGACAAGGCCTCGAAGTTTCCGCGCTCGGCTATGGCTGCATGGGTCTGAGCTTCGGCTATGCGAACACCCTCCCCAGGGATGAGGCCGTCGCCATGATCCGCGCGGCGCACGAGCGCGGCGTCACCTTTTTCGACACCGCCGAAGTCTACGGGCCGTTCGTCAACGAGGAAGTGGTCGGCGAAGCGCTTCGGCCCGTCCGCGACCAGGTCGTGATCGCCACGAAGTTCGGCTTCAACATCGTCGACGGGAGGCAGTCCGGCATGAACAGCCGTCCCGAGCACATCAAGGAGGTGGCAGACGCGTCCCTGAAGCGGCTCGGCATAGAGCGGATAGACCTTTTCTACCAGCACCGTGTGGACCCGGAGGTGCCGATCGAGGACGTCGCAGGTGCCGTGAAGGAGCTGATCGCCGAGGGCAAGGTGAAGCATTTCGGCCTGTCGGAGCCGGGTGCCGAGACAGTCCGACGCGCCCACGCGGTTCAGCCGATCTCCGCGCTGCAGAACGAGTACTCGCTGTGGACCCGCGGCGTCGAGACGAACGGGATTCTCGACGCGTGCGAGGAACTCGGCATCGGCCTCGTGCCCTACAGCCCCCTCGGCAAGGGCTTCCTGACGGGCACGATGGGCAAGGACACGAAGATCAGCGAGAACGACTTCCGCGCACTCCTGCCGCGGTTCACCCCCGAGGCCATGGAGAAGAACCAGGCGCTCGTGGACCTCCTTAAGCTCATCGCCGACGAGAAGCAGGCGACGCCTGCCCAGATCGCGCTCGCGTGGCTCCTCGCGAAGAAGCCCTGGATCGTGCCGATCCCCGGGACGACGAAGCTCCATCGCCTCGAGGAGAATTTGGGTGCCGCCGAGATCGAGCTCGAGGTCGGCGACCTCTCCCGGATCAACGCCGCGCTCGCGGAGATCGACATCCAGGGCGAGCGCTATCCCGAGACCCTGATGGCGACCACCGGCCGCTGAAGCGAGGAGACAGCTCAATGACAGGATCAGGCAAGATAACCAGGCGGAGCGTTCTCATCAGCGCATCGGCGATGCCGCTTGCCGGCATAGGCTCGCTCGCCGGCGCGGCGGAGGCCCGGAGCCAGTACGGGCGGAGCGACACGCTCGTCGCGTTCTTCTCGCGTTCAGGCAACACGCGCCTGGTCGCCAGGAAGATCGCCCTCGCCCGCAAGGCGGACCTCTTCGAGATTCGCCCCGCCGACACCTATCCGGAGGACTACGAGGAAACCGTTGCCCAGGCGACGCGGGAGAGGGAGGCGGGCTACGAACCGCCGCTTGCGGAAAGAGCCCCCGATCTCGGGACCTACGACACGGTGTTCCTGGGTTTCCCAATCTGGGGGATGACCGCGCCACCGGTCATCCGGTCCTTTCTCTCGGCGCACGACCTGGCGGGCAAGACGCTCGTGCCGTTCGTCGTTCACGGCGGCTACGGGATCGGCTCGAGCCTCCAGGTTGTCGCCGACCACGTGCCCGACGCTAATCTCGTCGAGGGCTTCTCGATGGAAGGCGAGCAGGAGAAGCGTGTCGTCGAGCGGGTCACCGAATGGCTCGGCGAGATCGAGCCCGCCGGCTAGCGCCGACGTATGCGGAGCACAGACGGAAAGCGATATGACACAAGGGATAGAGGGCAAGGTCGTCGTCATCACCGGCGCGAGTTCGGGGCTCGGGGCCGAGACGGCGCGCCACCTGGTCGCGCAAGGAGCCAGGGTCGTTCTCGGCGCTCGCCGGATGGACCGGCTTGAGGCGCTCGCTGCCGAGCTGGGACGCGAGAACGCCGCCGTCTACCGGTTGGACGTGACAGACCGCGAGGCCGTGAAGGCCTTCGTTGACTTCGGCGTCGAGACGTTCGGCAGGATCGACGTGATGATCAACAATGCGGGGTTGATGCCATTGTCTCCACTGGAGATGGAGCGGTTCGACGAGTGGAACCAGGCCATCGACGTCAACATCAAGGGTGTGCTCTGGGGAATTGCTGCCGCGTTGCCACATTTCAAGGCGCAGAAGGGTGGCCAGTTCATCAACGTCTCGTCGGTGGCCGGCCACACGATCAGCCCGGACGGCGCAATCTACTCGGCAACCAAGTATTCGGTCCGCGTGATCTCCGAGGCGCTGCGCCAGGAAGTCAAAGACTACAATATCCGCACCACCGTCCTGTCTCCGGGCGCGATAGACACCGAGCTCCCGGCGTCGGTAAGAGCCGAGGGCGTTTCGGAGTGGGTCAGCGACTTCTATCGGAAGGTCGCGATTCCTTCCTCGAGCTTCGCGCGCTGCGTGGCGTTCGCCATGAGCCAGCCGGAAGAGGTCGACATCAACGAGATCCTGTTCCGCCCAACCGCACAGGTGCGCTAGCCGGGGGAGTCGGGGGAAGGCAACCTCGCTCGAACGGCCGCGATGCCCGAGGAGCAACGCCATTGCTGACAATCCGCTTCCGGCCAAATCCAAGCTCAGCGCGTCGCTCGGCAGGCCGGCTACTGCATGTCTCTCAGAATCCGATAGACCTGCATTCGAGAACAACGAATGACTTCGGCGATCGCTACAACACTCAGCCCCGAACTGTGCAGTCTGAGGATCTCAGCGCGATCGAGCCGTCTCTTTCCGCCCTTGAACGCACCCCGCTTCCTGGCTTGCGCGCCGAGGACGTGGTCCGGGCGCTGGAGCATGTGTGCCCGAGGATCGGCTATCCGAAGACGATCCGCGTCGACCAAGGCTCCGAGTTCGTCTCCCGCGACCTCGACCTGTGGGCCTATGCGAAAGGCGTGACGCTCGACTTCAGCCGGCTGGGAAAGCCGACAGAAAACGCGTATATCGAAGCCTTCAACGGTCGCTTCCGGGCGGAGTGCTTAAACGCCCACTGGTTCCTGACGCTTGCCGATGCGGTCGAAAAGATGGAGGATTGGCGCAGATACTACAACGAGGTGCGCCTGCATGGGGCGATCGGACACAAGGTCCCGATCTCGTTGCTCAATCCCGATGGCGCCACCAGCCCGCCATCGTGAAAAGGCCCGGAAACTCTACCTTCCGCCGGTCCAGAGAATGGTATCGGAGCATGCCGATGCCCGCGAAAAGCTGGAGGATTGGCGCAGAGACTACAACGAGGTCAGACCCCACAGCGCGATCGGGTACAACGTCCCGATCGACCTGCATAATCCCGGTGGCGCAACCAGCCCGTCACCCTGATCAGAGCCGGGAAGCTCCAGGAGCCAGCGATCCAAGCTTGGGGCTCAGAGCAACGAAATCCGAGACTCTCCGAATTGCTGGAGGGAAGAAGGGGCTCAGGTCATATAGAGTAGACTTTTTCTAGCGAAGTAAATCAATCATTCACCACACGATGCGGTGAATTGATATTGGTGCGTCCGCGCCATTAATCCCCATTTCCACAACGACATGATTGGAATCTTCCAAAGATAAACCGTCGGATCGAATCTTTGCAACGAGGTGAGACGTTGAGAAATCTAGAATTTCATCATAAAGCACCAAGAATCCGGGCCACGATTGATCGACTGGCGCACCGCCAACAAAGATTTCAGCATGGTTCCCGCCTACCGTCACCCGATTTAATCGAACCGGTTGCGCACCTGCGTTCTCAAGAACGAATGAAACCCGCAGCCACGAGGGATCTTCTGTCCGGTTAACGGCGAAATTTTTGATGTCAACATCGGCTTCAACCTCGAAGTTCGGCAAGAATCCGGCCGCCTGAGCAGTAGCGGCCGCAAGGACGACACTTATGGACAGAAGGCTCATCCTCAGAAACATATTACAACTCCTTCCACAACCCGGGTGCGATCGATTTTCTTTTACCAACAGCACAATTAATTAGTCCACTTCACCGATTCAATTCCTTGCTTCGAACTAAACACTTCCGAGCTTGAGTCTTTGTGAACATCACGGAATGATCGTAAAGTTCCGCGCGGAAGAATTGAATTCCAATCTTACGGTGAGGGTTCGAACGCTACGCAGTGCGCATTGAGAGAGCGATAGACAAAGAGGCATCTGCTGAGACGATGGACACCTTAAATCCCTCGCCTCAGCAGTTGGAGGACTACCGCCCGGCCCAGAGAGCCGCGCAGCAAGAACTCATTTCAGGTCTACGACTGTGAGCTTGCCGCGCAGACGTTCCGCTACGAATTCAACGGACTCGCCTTCCTCTACTTCGTCGATCATTTTCGGATCAGAAACGGCGAAGACCATTGTCATCGCCGGCATATCGAGGTTTTTCAGCTCCTGGTGTTTGATGGTCAGTTTGCTTGCTTTGGTGTCGACCTTCTGGACCACACCTTTGGTGTACTCTGCGGCGCCGGCAATGCCAGCGGCCGAGACCGTGAGTATCGCGGCGACCGCGAGACGGATCAGGGTCTTCATTCTGACGTTCCTTCTTTAAGAGTTGTCACTGATAGCTAACGACAAGCGGGCCATGCATTCCGCTTTCGTAGTGCCCCGGGATCAGACAGGCGAACTCGAAGGCTCCGGCTTTGGTGAATGTCCAGACGATCTCGCCGTCGGCACCGGGCGACAGCCGCGCTGAGTTCGGGTCGGCATGTTCCATTTCAGGAAACCGCTCCATGAGCGCTTTGTGCTCCTTGATCGCGTCGGGCGTGTCCATGACGAACTCGTGGTCAAGCTCGCCGGAATTGGCGACCTGGAAGCGGACCGTTTCGCCCTCTTGAACCTTAATTTCGGCTGGCTCGAAGAGCATCGCACCGGCGTCCGTCTCAACCATCGAGACGCGAATTGTGCGAGTGACATCGGCGGCATTTCCGGGTTTTCCGATCGCCATTCCATCGTCATGCCCGCCAGCATGCTTTCCCGAAGCCAAGGCAGGGGAAGCAGCCATCATCGTCGCGAGCGTGAGCCCAGCGATATACTTAATTCTCATCGTATTCCTCATTGGTTTCAGTTCTCAGGATTGTGATCTCCGGTCGTCAATTTCCGGAGTGACCTTCCCCCGCTACATTCCGTAGCGAGCGGGCGGAGGAAGATTTCAAGGCACCGCCCTGCGCGCTCGGATCAGGCGCTTGCGCAGCGGCGGGCAACTGCCCAGTCCATTCGTAGGCGACGGTACCCGGTGGGTTCTGGTAGTCGCCAGGATCGGCATAGTCGTCTGCAGCCAAGCCCTCGCGTACCTTCATCACCGTGAACATGCCCCCCATTTCGAGCGAGCCGAACTGACCCCACCCCGCCATCATGGGGATTGTGTTATCGGGGAGTGGCATTGCCATCTCAGCCATTTCAGCCATGCCCGTTTCGCCCATCGGCATGTAGTCGGGCTGAACCTTGCGGATCATGCGCGCGACCTTGGCCTTGTCCGCACCAATTGGGGTCGGAATATCGTGCCCCATTGCATTCATCGTGTGATGCGATTTGTGGCAATGCAGCGCCCAATCACCCGGATGGACGGCGTCAAACTCGTAGGCACGCATAGCGCCTACGGGAATGTCGATGGTGACCTCAGGCCACCGGGCTTCCGGCCGAACCCACCCCCCATCGGTACAGGTCACCTCAAAGTCGTAGCCGTGCATATGGATCGGGTGATTGGTCATCGTCAGATTGCCGACGCGCACACGGACACGATCATTCTTCGCGGCGACCAGTGGGGCCACGTCGGGAAAGACTCGGCTGTTGATGGTCCAGAGATTGAAGTCTGTCATCTCCATGACCTTCGGCACGAAGGCGCCCGGATCAATGTCGTAAGCGGACAACAGAAAGACGAAGTCGCGATCGACCCGCATGAAGGTCGGATCTTTGGGGTGGATGATGAACATCCCCATCATCCCCATCGCCATCTGTACCATTTCATCGCCGTGCGGATGGTACATGAACGTTCCACTCTTCACGGCGTCGAATTCGTAGACGAAGGTCTTGCCCGGCGGAATCCCCGGTTGAGTTAACCCAGTGACACCATCCATCCCGTTGGGCAGGATCAGCCCGTGCCAATGCACGGTCGTGTGCTCATGCAGCCGGTTCGATACGAAGATGCGAACCCGATCGCCCTCCACGCACTCAATCGTCGGTCCGGGTGCCTGTCCGTTGTAGCCCCAGAGATACGCGGTCATCCCTTCGCCCATCTCGCGCTCGACGGGTTCTGCGATCAGGTGAAATTCCTTGATTCCGTTGTTCATGCGGAATGGCAGCGACCAGCCATTCAGCGTGACGACCGGATTGTAATCGGGCCCGGTCGACGGACGCATGGGCGGCCGAGTTACCGCATCCTCCATAGTCGGCGCTTCGGGGAGCGCCATGGCTGAGGTTTTGGACCACGCTGTGGCACCGGCGAGAGCCATGCCGGCTCCCATAAACGCTCTTCGTGAAAACATGCTCAAGACTCCGTTAAGGTCAGTCGTCATCGCCGCCGGCCGCAGCGGATTCAGCGCCGCCTCCGGAGTCGACTTCACCGCCGCCATAGATCGCCGCGGTGAGACCCGCGTCGGCCAAATAGAAGGCTCGTTTGGCATTTAGAGAGAGAAGAATGGCATTCAGCTTGGCGCGAGTGTCTGCCAACAGCTCGAACGTGGAGGTGATCATCCCGTTGTAGGTGAGCAGCGCTTCCTTCTCGATTGTCGTGCGCAGGGGGACGATGTTCGAACTGTAATGCCGGGCGATGTCGTACCGCGATCGATATGCCTTGTAGGCTGACCGCGCTTCCGAGCGGATACCGACGGACTTTGCCGCGAAGATATTCGCCGCTTGGAGATAGGCGAATTCGGCCTTTCGAAGTCGCGCTTGCCCACTATCGAAGATCGGTATTTCAAGGCTGACTTCGACAATCGCGGTCAACTCGTTGGAGCGCTTTTCGCCACCATACTCGGTTTCCTCAACTTCTTGCTCCACTTCAGGGCCGGCTGCGAGTTCAAGGTCGCTCACATACCGTGTTGCAGTCGTCAGACCATAAGACTTGGCTAAAGCGTCAAGTTGCAAGCGGGCGACTTGGAGATCAACCCGGTTGCGAAGAGCCTCCGCCTCGATCTTACTCTTTACGCCCGGCTTCGACGGGATCCGCGGCAATGCGTTCGGGACCTCAAAACTCAGGTCCTGTCCCCAAACGCCCATGAGCCGCACGAGCTTTTCTTTGGCGAGCTGAGCTTCGAGTCGGGCCTCAGACGTTTGAGCCGTCAGTTCCGCGTAAAATGCCTGCTCCCGTGCCTGTTCCACTTTAGGAAATGCCCCAGTACGGCCTAGCTCGGCTGCAAGTTCAGCAGCAGCGTCCGCAGCAATCTTCGCTTGATTGAGATTGGCGACAGTCTCCCAAGCGGCCACCGCCTCAATCCATGCAACCCGGGTTTCGGTTGCAATCGCCAAAGTTGCCTCGAATGCGCGAAGCTGCGCCTGCAACAGGCGGATTTCGGCTATGCCGAGACGTCTATCGCGCGTGAGAAGGCGAATGATGTTGGATGCGATAACGCCCTCTAGGGTCCGAAGCCCGCCGATCCCCATATAGCTGACAGCAAGGGTCGGATTAGTCGGAAGGCTCTCCTGCCATAGATCCGCCACTGACATGCCGATCTCGGCGTATTCCGCCTGAAGACTCTTGTTGTTGAGAAGAGCCACCTGAACCGCAGCATCGGCGTCCACGTACTTTGTTGCGAGAAGTTGGCGGACTTGAGCATTCACCGATGCCGAGTCGCTTCGATTTTGGACCCAAACCGTCTGCTTGCCTAGCGTCAGGCCGGTCTTGTCGCTGACAAGTGCAAACCCCGACTTGGTGTCGCTGTTCTGCTGAACACCGACGCAACCGGCAACGAAAATAGGGAGAAGTGCCACGGTAGCAGCGCGTATCGGCATTCTCATTGCGCCGACCCTCCGATGACCGAACCAGCATGGTTCATTCCCGCCATGTCGTCACTCGACGTGGCCAATGACTTTGCGTCGGGCGAAGCGGTACCTCCGGAGGGCGTTGGTGTACTACCAGTAACCGGCTCGATATCGACGCCAGTATCGCGAAAGCGGCGTGGCTCGCTGGGTACCCTTAACGTGTAGCTACCGATTACAGATCGATAGTCGGATTCCTGCGACACAACTGCAGGATTGTCCGGGGACTCCGCGAGAGAGATTTGGGGAAGTCCCCAGGGCGTGTTGGCCACGCAGCCTGCGAGGAGCAGGCCGGACAAGCCGACGCTGATGATGCGAAACATGAAGAACCTGATGGTCGCACCCGTTGGGAGCGGGGTAGCAACGCCCGCGCGCCTCGAAGGTGCAGAAATGCCGAGGACCGCTACAAGACGGCGCGAGGCGCACAGAAGCGATCGTCTTCACCGGGCGACAGCGCCAAAATGCGTGTCATCCACTGATGGCTACGCAAACGCAGCCGAAAGCATCAGGTTCTGGGAGGTCGATCGTGTGACGGGGACAGGCCACCGATCATTGTGGCAATCGTTGCAGGCGGATCTTTCCTCGCCAGCACCCGTCTGGAAACTCGATCGCTGCCCGATGTCAAAAACACCGAATGGCAGTCCATCACGCATTTTCCATCCATCATTTTGGATGAATGCTCGTGGTTCAGCGGTATCTGAGCCATGGCCTCGGGAGAGAGGTGGTGAGCATCAGTTGCGAGAGTGGAGACGGAGGCAATCGCCATCTTCGCAGGAGCAGATTTGATGACAACGCCCGCATGCGCGGATTGAGCGAAAAGCATGGACAGACAGAGGAAGATTGCTGCGAACAGCCTCCCTACCACACCCATTTTATGCTCTCGAATCGCCATGGGTAGTTTGATATTCAAAATCGCACTTTCAGTCCACGCTAAATCGTTCAAATATCCGTCAGAGCCGTCGCGGAAAAAATGATCTCTTTGGCCGAACACCGCTTTCGTTGATGTCCAGCTTCAGCCCTCATGGACATTCGCTGGGCAGCCGTGCTGGTTCAAACTGCGGCTTTCGAGTGCGCCGCGTCACTTTCTATGGGCACCAAGCGGCGGCCGCGGACCGATTTGATGGGAGACCGACAACGATATGGCCGGATTCGAGAGTAACGACCGCGCCTACAGCGTTGGGCGTGGCCATGATGTTCTGGCACAATGCCTTTACCTCCAGTATGTATCGCGGCTAGGGCCGAACCGGCTGCTTGCCGGTCAAGCAGCCGTGTAGAGCGGAAGGCTAGAGAGCGTGTCATTTGGGATCTGAATCGGAAATGGGATTCCCTCGAGGGGTCGGATCTGAATCATGTGTAGACGCCCCCTTGGCAAGGGCTGTTGGTCTCGTGCGCTGATCGGTTGCTTTCATTGGCCTGCCCCATCGAGGTGGCCGGGGCGTAGAGTTAGAGTCCGGCGGTTAGGGCCGGCGGATGTGCCGACACGGCGCCAGGGTAAGGTGACC
>NZ_JBRJGW010000047.1:0-12416 GCF_053628695.1 Amorphus sp. MBR-141 | reverse complement strand
CTGCCCGCGCCGCACGGCGCTCAATTCAAACGCTACGACCGGGGCTGTGCCCTCTACCTCAACCGCAGGCGCCCTCCCGCGCAGCGGGTTCGTTCTCCGGCCAGATGTTGACCTTCTTCTCCACAGTAGGGCCAGAACAGTTATCCCGATTGGCACGGGGCGGACGCTCCCCGAGATCCCGCGATTAGGTCATCTTGCAATTGGTGTAGGGCACGCACGTGCAGCGCGCACAGATCTAGGTATTTAAGGTCTTCGGAAGTATCTCTTCGACATGGCCTGGCAGTCGGTGGCGATCTTTCTCCTTCCTGCGTTCGCGACGTGGTTTGGTCGACATGGTGTGTAGATCACGTCAGTTTCCGGGTTTACAGCGCGGCTGGTCTGGGGTCGGTCCGGCGTCGGCTTGTCACCTGCGAGGGATGACGGCATGAGAGGGGACCGTCTCCGTGAAGGCGTAGGGACGGATGCCGAGAGAGAGATGGCGGGCGAACGGATCAAGGCTTCAGCGACCCAAGCGTCCAAAGGCGTCGAGGCGGCAGACGGGAAGAACCGCGCCGGCTCCACCGCGCGCCCTAAGAAACGGGTGCGGCGGCGCAACGCTGCAGAGACACGCCAGCGCATCCTCGAGGCCGCGCTGGTGGAGTTCGGCGCCAGGGGCCTTGACGCGGCGCGCATCGAAGACATCGCCGCCCAGGCCGAAACCAACCGGCGCATGGCCTATTACTATTTCGGCAGCAAGGAAGGCCTCTACCTCGCCGCGCTCGAGACCAGCTACCTGCAGCTCGTCGAGGTGGAGGAGGCGATCGACGTGGAGGCGATGGGGCCGATGGAGGCCATCGAGGCGCTCGTCGCGGCCAAGTTCGAGCACTACGTCCGCTACCCGCACTACATCGAGTTCGTGAAGATGGAGAACCTCTATCAGGGCCGTCACCTGAAGAGGTCGACCCGGATCGCGGAGATGCGGGCGCCCCTCATCTCGATCATCCAGCGCGTCCTGCGCCGGGGTGAGGCCACCGGCGTCATGCGCCGGGGCGTCGACCCGCTGGAGCTCTACCTGTCGATTTGCGCGCTCGGCTTCTTCATCTTCTCCAACCGGCACACGCTGGGCGTCATCTTCGGGGTGGACGTGACGGAAGCCTCGGCGCTGGTGCGCCGGCGGAAGCTGATCGTCGACATGATCCGCGCCTACCTGACCAACGACGCAGCCGACGACGACCGCTAGCCGGGCACGCCCCGTTTGCCGGCTTGACACATCGGCCGGGCCCGCGATTAACTCACGCAGGAGTTAATAAGAAAAATAACTTCAGGGCGGAAACGATGAAGGTGCTGATTACCGGTGGCATGGGCGTGATCGGCGCCGAGGCCACCCGGAAGTTCGTGCGCGAGGGGCACAGGCCGGTGGTGTTCGCGCGCCACCGGGAGGACCGGCTGGTCGGCGACATCGTCGACGACATCGACTTCGAGGCCGGCGACATCCTCGACATGCCGCGCCTGCTCGGCGTCATCAAGCAGCATGGCGTCACCCACATCGTCCATGCGGCGGCCTTCGTCGGCGCCATGTCGGCGGCGAACCCGGCGCTCGGCATCCAGGTGAACGTGCTCGGCACCGTCAACGTGCTGGAAGCCGCCCGGCTCTTCGACATCCATCGCGTCGTCTACACCAGCGCCAAGGGCATCTACGGTCCGTTCGTCGGCGCGTACGGTCCGCCGACGTACAGGCAGGTCCCGGAGGACATGCCGAAGGACCCGCAGCGCATCTACGACAGCGCCAAGCTGATGGCGGAGCGGACGGTGCTCTACTACGCCGACACCTTCGGCATCGACGTCTCCATCCTGCGGTTTTCGACGACCTACGGCCCCGGCAAGACGACGCGCCACGGCAAGATGGGTGTGACCAGCCAGATCGTCGAAGCGCCGTTCAACGGGGTGCCGTTCAGGCTGCCGCACGGCGGCGATGCCCGGGACGACTTCATCTACAACAAGGATTCCGCCCTCGGCATCTACCTGGCGACGGTGGCGGAGGCGGTGCCGAGCCGCGTCTACAACATCGGCAGCGGCGAGCCGGCCAGCCTGAACGACATCGCCGCGGCGGTGCGGCGGCGGATCCCCGGCGCCGACATCGAGATCGGGCCCGGCGACAACTTCCTTGGCATGCCGTACCAGCCGCACGGAATCTACGACATGACGCGGGCCAGCGAGGAGCTGGGCTTCCGGCGCGAATACGACATCGAGCGCGCCGTCGCGGACTATGTCGACAGCCTCGCGCGCATGCGCGCCCAGGGACTCTGACGGCCGTTCATTTCAGGAGGAGGGGCCGTCATGCGTGACCGCCTTGAGCTGCATCGCCTCTCGATCGCCGAACGCGATCGCCGCTGGGCCGCGACCCGCGCGCAGATGGAGGCGCGGGGCCTCGACTGCCTCGTGCTGTGGGGCTGGCCCGCGGTCTGGGACTTCTGCACCGCCAACGCGCGCTACCTGTCGCCGATCGGCGGCAACGCGGAGTTCAACGTCCTGGTCTTTCCGCTGGACGGCGAGCCGACGAGCTTTGTCATGATGCCGACCTTCGTCGACGGCTGGCTGGCCGCCCAGGACTGGGTGACCGACGTGCGGCCGCGCAGCGGGCCATGGGCGGATTCGGTCGTCGGCAGGCTGGAGGAACTCGGCCTGGCGACGGGCCGCATCGGCATGGACGGGCTCGCCGGTCCGCTCGACCCGGACGGCTGGGTGCCGCACAGCGTCTACACGCGGCTTTTGGAGCTGGCTCCCGCCGCCGAGTTCGTCAACCTCGACGACATGATGGAGATGCTGCGCACCATCAAGAGCGACGAGGAACTGGAGGTGATGGACCGGGCCGCCAGGCTTGGCGACATGATGCTGGCGACGTGCCGCGACGTGGCGCGGCCGGGGGTGCGCGAGGCCGAAGTCTACGGCGCGATGATGGAGACGATGCTCGCCAACGGCGGCGAGGAGCCGACGCTGTTCCTCTGGGCCTGCGACGCGCTTCCCTATCCCCATCCCTTCC
The DNA here is from genome assembly GCF_053628695.1 of Amorphus sp. MBR-141. Taxonomy (NCBI): domain Bacteria; kingdom Pseudomonadati; phylum Pseudomonadota; class Alphaproteobacteria; order Hyphomicrobiales; family Amorphaceae; genus Amorphus; species Amorphus sp. MBR-141. Next base: position 9,397 of record NZ_JBRJGW010000047.1, on the reverse strand, counting down.
GCGTGCCGACGATGCGGAAGATGGAGGCCGGCGACGTCATCATCTGCGAGATCCATCCGAAGACCGCCGGCTATTACACCCACGTGGAGCGGACCTTCTCGCTCGGCGAAGCGCGGCCGGAGCAGCATCGCATCTACGAAGGATGCCTTGCGGCCTACGAGGCGGGGATGCAGGGGTTTCAGCCCGGCCAGCCGATCTCGGTCGCCATGGATCACGTCCGCGACGTGATCGAGGGGCTCGGGCTCGGCATCTGCGAGGCGGGCATCCACGGCCACGGGCTGGCGTCGCTGGAATATCCCCGCTACCGCCACCACGCCATCAAGGCCGACCAGGCGGCGCTGAGGAAGCTCGGCGACGCGTTCCAGCCGGGGATGGTCTTCGCCTTCAACATCGACCTGGTCGACCCGTCGTTCCACGACGGCAAGACGGGCACGGTGTTCGCCGAGACGGTGCTCGTCACCGAGACCGGTCCGCGGCGCATGCATGCGTTCCCCACCGACTTCCAGACCATCGATCTGTGAGGCAGCAGCGCCATGAGCGAGCCGAAACCCGACTATCCGCCGATCCGCCGCATCGTCACCGGCCACGACGACCGGCACGTCGCCCGGGTGATGATCGACGGCAGCGCGACCAACGCCAAGCATCCCTCGCCGGGCACGGTCTCGACGCTGATCTGGTCGACCCACGGTTCGCCGGCGGAGAACTCGGTCGGATCCGGGTTCGAGGACCTGGGCGCGCGCGTCCTGGGCACCGCGCCGCCCGCGAACGGGACGCGGTTCGCGATCATCGATTTCCCGCCCGGCAACACGGCGCACATGCACCGGACCGAGACCATCGACTACGTGATCGTGCTCGAAGGCGAGATCGAGATGGACATGGACGAGGAGACGGTGACGATGCGCGCCGGCGACGTGATGGTGCAGCGGGGCACCAACCACGCCTGGGCCAACCGCAGCGACCGACGGGCGCGGGTCGCCTTCGTACTGATCGACGCGGAGGACCTGGGCATCGGCGAGCCGGTCGCCGGCACGGCGAACGCCCGATGAGCGGGATCGCGCATGCTTGAGTTCCGCGACATCAGCTTCTCGTTCCCGAGCCGCCGGGAGATCGTCGAGGTTCTGCACGAGGTGACCTTCTCGTGCGGGGCGGACGAAATCGTCGCCGTGATCGGGCCGAGCGGTTGCGGCAAGTCGACCCTGCTGAGCCTCGCCACCGGGCTGCGCAAGCCAGACGCGGGCGAGGTGAGCGTCGACGGCAAACGCGTCAAGGTGGGCGACCCGCGCATCGGCATGCTGTTCCAGCAGTCGACGCTGCTTCCGTGGCGCTCGGTGGTGGAGAACGTCGAGCTCGGCCTCGAGGTTCGCGGCGAACCCAGGGCGTCGCGCCGCGAGCGGGCGGTCGCGCTGATGGGGCAGTTCGGGCTGGCGGGGTTCGAGCGGAAGTACCCGCACGCGCTCTCCGGCGGCATGCAGAAGCGTGCCTCGCTCGCGCAGACGCTGGCGGTCGGCCCCTCGGTGCTGCTGCTCGACGAGCCGTTCGCCGCGCTGGACGCGCAGACGCGGGTGATCATCCAGAACGACGTGGTGAAGATCTGCCGCGCCGGGGGGCGGTCGATGGTCATCGTCACCCACGACATCGCCGAGGCGCTCGCCATGGCGGACCGGGTGGTGGTGCTGACCCGGCGGCCGGCGACGGTGAAGGAAATCTACGAGGTGCCGTTCAGCCGGGCCGCGAAGAGCGTCGCCGATGCCCCGGCGATGCCGGGCTTCTCGGAGTTCTACAGCCGGATCTGGAACGCGCTGGACATCAGCGTGACGGGCATGGGAGCAAGCGCATGAGCCCCGAGGCGTGGCATCGCGTGGCCGTCGCGACCGGGCGCATCCTGGTGCTGGTGGTCATCCTGGGCGGGGCCGAGATCGGCATCCGCTCGGGCGTGCTGAGCGAACTCTTCTTCTCCAGCCCGACGCAGATCTTCGCGGCGCTGAAGATGCAGCTCGCCAACGGCACCTTCCTGACGGACCTCGGCATCACCGTCTACGAAACGCTGCTCGGCCTCGTCGCGGGCTCGCTGGCGGGGCTCGCCGTTGGGCTGACCCTGTCGCAGAGCCGGCTGCTGTCGAACGTGTTCGAGCCGTTCCTGATGGTGCTGAACGGCATCCCGGTGATCGTCATCGCGCCGCTGTTCATCCTGTGGCTCGGCCTCGGCCTGATGTCGAAGATCGGCATCAGCGTCTACATCGTCTTCTTCGCGATGTTCATCCCGGTCTACGCCTCCGCCCTGCGGCTCGACCCGACCTTCGTCAACGCGCTCCGGGTGATGGGTGCCACGCGCACCCAGGTGTTCTGGAAGGTCGTGGTGCCGACGGCGATGCCGAGCGTCTACACCGGCCTGAAGATCGGCTCCGGCCTGGCGCTCATCGGCGCGGTCATCGGCGAGTTCGTCGCCTCGCGCGCTGGCCTCGGGCACATGATCCTCTATGCGTCCGGCACCCTCGACACGCCCGCGCTCTACCTGGGCATCGTCACCATCGCCGTCTTCGCCGCGTGCCTCAGCCTGGCGATCGACGCGCTGGGAAAGCTGCTCGTCCCTTACAAGTATTCCGACGAGAAATAACGATGAGCGCCGCGGAAAAGCGGCCCATCCAAGCAACGGGAGGACTGAACATGCGTGGTTTTCTGAAACTTGCCGTCTCCGCATTCGCGATCACCGCCGCGGCGACCTCGCTTGCTGCGGCCGAACCGGTGAAGATCGCGCTGCCGGTGGCATCGCTGGAGTCGCTGCCGATCTACGTCGCGCAGGAGAAGGGCTACTTCGACAAGCACGGGGTGGAGGTCGACATCATCACCAGCCGCGGTGGCGGCGAGGCGATGAAGGCCTATCTGGCCGGCGAGGTGGACATCGTCGGCACCGGCTTCCCGGAAGTCGGCCTGATGCGCGGCCGCGGCGTCGACGTGGAGCTGTTCTTCGCACAGACGTCGCGCGTGCCCTTCGCGCTTCTCGCCCGCAAGGACGTGGGGATCACCTCGGTGGAGCAGCTGAAGGGCAAGGTGGTGGCGGTCACCAGCCCGGGCTCGCTGACCGCCAACCTCACCCGCTACTTCGTCAAGCAGGCGGGCCTCGATCCGGCGAAGGACATCGATCTGGTCGCGGTCGGCGGCGGCGGCGAGATCCTCGGCGCGCTGAAGAGCAAGCGGGCCGACGCGGCGATGCTGTTCGAGCCGTTCGTGACGATCGCCCAGCAGGAAGGCATCGCCGACATCCTGGTCGACGTGCCGGCGAAGCTCGACGCCTTCTCGTCCTCGCCGCTGTCGACGGGCAGCAAGTTCCTGGAGGGCCGGCCGGACGACGCGAAGGGCGTGGTCGCGGCGCTGACCGACGCGCTGAACTTCATCCACAGTGACAAGGCCGGCGCGCTGGAGATCGCCCGGCAGAAGTTCGCCAACGCCGACCCGAAGGTCCTCGACGCGGCGTTCGCGCGGCTGGAGACCTACTACTCCAAGGATGGCAAGTTCCCGAAGGAGCACGTCCAGAACACCCAGGACATCTCCGTGGAACTGGGGATCATGCCGAAGGAGTTCCCCTACGACGAGGTCGTCGCGCCGATGTCGCGCGAGGGCGCGAACTAGGCCCGGGCGCTACTGCGCTCCAGCGCATGTCGTCATCACGAGATCACGGGCGAGAGGCGGCCGCTCCTCGCCCAATCTGTCGAGGATCGGAATTCCACATGGCTGTTCAGTCTGAGTCCGCGGGCGTCGACGCGGTCATCGCGGACCTGGTGGTCGCCAATCACATCCTGCACGCGCGCGGCATCGTAGACGGCTTCGGCCACGTCAGCGCCCGCCATCCGGACCGGCCCGACCGGTTCCTGCTGTCGCGCAACCGCGCGCCGGCGCTGGTGGAGGCCGGCGACATCCTCGAATACGACATGGACGGGGAGCCCACCGATCCCGACCATCCGCCGGTCTACCTGGAACGCTTCATCCACGCCGCGATCTTCCGGGCGCGGCCGACCGTCGGCGCCGTGGTCCACAGCCATGCCCGCTCCGTCATTCCCTTCGCCACCGCCAAAGGCGCGAGCCTGCAGCCGCTGTCGCACATGGCGAGCTTCCTGGGGGAGGGGTGCCCCTGCTACGAGATCCGCGACAGCGTCGGGCCGGCCTCGGACCTGCTCATCCGCGACAATCGCCTGGGCGACGACCTCGCCGGGGTGATGGGCGGCGCGCCCGTGGTCCTGATGCGTGGGCACGGCTACACCGCCGTCGGCGAGACCGTCCGCCAGGCGGTGTTCCGCGCCGTCTACACCGAGTGGAACGCCGGCATCCAGATGGACACCATGAAGCTCGGCGAGCCGATCTTCATGACGCCGGAGGAGGCAACCGCCTCGGCCGCCGCCAACAACAACCAGATCACCCGGGCCTGGGACTACTGGGCGTGGGAGACTGGACTGGAGTAGCTTTCGGCCAATTCCGGCCGTCCGGTTATGGGTGCCTGTGTTGCGGACTGCCTCTCTGAATCGCTGCGGTTCCGCCCTTGTCCTTGTGACACCCTGACCAGTCCGGAGCCTTAGATCCCGGCCTGTTCCTGCTGCCCTTTCTGCCTCGACCTACGGTGAGGCCGTCGATCGCAATACTCCCGCCTACCTCTGCGAGATCACTCCGCAGACGCGTCCGATGATGCGGATGTCGGCGAGGGGGACGACGTCTGTTTCGAGGGTGGGGTTGTCGGAGATGATGCGGACCTCGACGGGGTTGGACCGGGGAACGCGCTGCAGTCGTTTGATCTGGGGCGGGCTGTCGTCGAAGCTGATGACGTAGACGGTGTCCTGCATCAGAGCGTCCTGGCCGAGGTCGACGAGGACACGGTCGCCGGGATTGTAGGTGGGGGCCATGGAATCGCCGACGACCGGCATGACGAGAGTCTGGTTCGGGGCGACGTGGATCTCGTTGCGCAGATAGGGGTCCGGGAACAGCCATTCGGCCACGACCTTGTGGCCGGAGTAGCTCTCCTCGCCGATGGCAAGCGAGAGCATCTCGCCGACGATGCCTTCTCCGGCGCCGGCACGCACATCGATCTCGGGCCGGGCGCCGCGCACCTTCGGCCGGTAGTGCTCGACGCTGTAGGCCGTGGCGTCCTGGATCTCCTCGGCCAGGCCGTCGGCATCGACGGGCACATAGGTGAGCTCGCGCATGTCGCTGTCTGAGAGAAGGGTGCGCTCGTCGATCCGCAGGAACTGAGCGACGGCGCGGCGGTCGCGCTCCTTGAGTTCCCCTGGCGTTCCCCTGGTGAGGAACTGCTGGATGTAGGCGTGGTTGCGACCGAGCGCCTTTGAGAGGGCGGCCATGTCGGTGCCGCGCTGCTCGAGAGCTTCGACGATTGCGCGCCGTGCGGGGTGGTTATCGAAGAGCTTGACGGTTCCCATAGGAAATGTCCTACGCGAAATAGGCGTTGCGTCAAGATAGGATTTACACTAGCGAGAGGATAGGAATAGGAATCACCCTGAGAATCGGATCGCACAATGACACCGCTGGAGGAGTTCCGGGAGGAGATCGAGGCCGCCATCGAGGCGCTGGAGAGCTCTGCCTCAACGTTCGGACGGACGGTGGCGGGGGATCCGGGGTTCGTGTTTGGCCTGCGCAGGGGACGCGAGCCGCGGCTGAGTACGATGGAGCGGGTTCGGCGACGGACCGCCGCTCTGCTTGAGGCTAAGGCGGCCGAGCCGAGCGGCGTCCGGGAGGCGCGCGGCGCGAATCGCGCGGCCGGGGGCCAACGCGATCAGGTGCCGAGCAAGAGCGGACCGACCGATCTGGAGCAGCAAGCGGGAAGGGGATCCGACCGCATCACTGCCACGCAAAGCGACACACAGACGCAGCCATCCGGAGCCGGGAGGTCCCGCGCCGCATGATGGATGCTCTTGTGGATGCAGGCGTGCCGGGAGCTACGCCGTCCCCTGTGTTCCTCCCACGTAGGTTGATCGTGCTGACAGCCTCAAAGGCGTGCCTTCCCGAGGTGGAGGGCTGGCGGGTCGTGCCGGTGACCTCGGTGCAAGACCTTCTGGTTGGGCTCGACGGGGTGCCCGACGATACGCCCTGGACGGAGTGGGGGCAGGCGCCGCTCGGGCGGCCTCTGCTGCGCCGGCATCTGCAGGCCCGCGGCGGTCCGCGGGTGAGGCTGGTGTCCCATCCGCGCGATGCCGGCGTCTGCACCATCGACGACGAAGTCGGTCCGTCGCCTGACGCTCCTCCTGCGAGGTCCCTGCAATGAGGCGGGTGGATCGCGTTGCTCTGCCCCGCTCCGCCATCGAGGAGGACCTGGTCGGCTTTCTGCGGCAGCCGCTGCCCGCAGACACCCGCCTGGTCCATGGCCTCGTCATCGACGGATACCGGGCGGACGTGGTGGCGGTCCTGGAGGACCGGCTGCTGGCGTTCCTGATTCGCGACAGACGAGAAAGCCTGAACGGGCTGGGCGACGCGGTGCGGGCCATCGCGGAGGTGGCGAGCGCAATCACCATCGTGGCGCACCGGCGTCACTTCGAGGAGACACCGTGCGGTGGAGGCCGGGTGCGGTTGGCCTGGCTGCGCGACCACCGTCCGGCGCGGGTCTGGGGCTGGCCAGTGGAGCCCCACCTGGTGGCAGACGGTTGCAGTCATCTGTGGACGGCAGACCCATCCTGGAGCGCGCCGGTGTCGCCGCGACAGTCGCCCTGGCGGATGCTGGAGCTCCTGGAGAGGGACGAGCTCAAGGCGATCGCCGGGGCGCTCGACCTCGCCGGTCGGCCTTCGGCGACCAAGCCCGAGCTGATGGCGCGGATCGCCTGGCGGGTGCCGGCCGTCAGCATATGGCGCTCGGTCTGTGGGGCGCTCAGGCGCCGAGCCTTCCCCGATGCCGACCCGCCGGTCGGGGACGGATCATCATGAGCCGGCGGCGCGCAAAGCGGGCGGAGGTGGCGACCGTCGAGGACATCGGCGCGATGATCCGCGGGGCGGGGCATGGTCCGCCGGCGAGCGACGGGCCGTACGACGTCGATGCGTTCAACGAAGAGTATGCGGTCGTTCTGGTCGGCTCGCGCTGCATGATCCTGCGCGAGTTCGCGGACGGGGCACCACACGAGCGGTTGCAGCTCCTTTCAACCGAAGCCTTTGGGGCCTGGAACGCCAACCGCGTCGAGTATGCCCGAAACGGCAAGGGCGAATGGAAGGCCGTGCCAAAGGCCTCCATGTGGCTGCGCGACCTCCATCGCCGGCAATATTCCGGCATCGTATTCGAGCCGGACCCGGAAGGACCCGACGCCGCCGCGCCGCCCGGCACCTACAATCTGTGGCGCGGCTTCGAGGTAGAGCGCGACAGGGATGGTGGCGACTGCTCCGCCTTCCTGGACCATCTCCTCGAACGGGTCTGTCGGGGTTCCGAAGAGCTCTTCCACTACCTGACCGCCTGGTTCGCCCACATGGTGCAGCGGCCGCGCGAGCGGATCGGAACGGCCCTCGTCATCCGAGGCGGGCAGGGGACCGGCAAGACGCTGATCGGCCAGACGGTCGGCTCGCTGTTTGCCCCGCACTACTTCCTCGCCGACGATCCCCGCTATCTCCTCGGCCAGTTCAACGCGCACATGAAGGGCTGCCTCCTGCTGCAGGCGGATGAGGGCTTCTGGGCCGGCGACAAGCATGCGGAGGGGCGGCTCAAGGGCCTCGTCACCTCCGACATTCAGTTCATCGAGCACAAGGGCGTCGATCCGATCCAGATCAGGAACTACGTGCGCCTGCTGGTCACCTCCAACGAGGACTGGGTGGTGCCGGCCGGCAAGGACGAGCGGCGCTTCGCCGTGTTCGACATCCAGGACAAGGCGAAGGGCGACGCCTCCTACTTCTCCGCGCTTTTTGCCGAGGCGTTGCGGCCGCAGAACAAGGGCGCGCTGCTCGACTATCTCCTGGAGTTCGATCTCTCCAAGGTGGACCTGCGCGACATCCCAAAGACGACGGGGCTGTTGGAACAGAAGGTGCGCTCGCTCGACCCGGTGGAGAGCTGGTGGCTGGAACGGCTGAGAGAGGGCGCCCAGCTGCCGGGCACGGACGAGTGGATGGTCTGGGTCCCGACCTATCGTCTGTATGCCGCCTACATCTCCTTCGCAGAACGGATCGGCATCAGGCGCCGGGCGTCCGAGACGGAGTTCGGCATCAAGCTCAACAAGCTGTCACCGGGGATCGTACGCAAGAAGCGGGTCTCGATCGACGAAGACGGCAAGCAGCTCCGGCCCTGGGGCTACGAGTTCCCGCCGCTCGGCACGGCGCGGACGTGGCTGGAGGCGAGCCTCGGGCAGGCGATCGACTGGGAGGAGCCACCGTAGAAATACCCCGGTGTCCCACGTCGATGTGGGGCGGCGAGTGAAAGGTGGGCCGCAAAAGGTCGAGGCACATCAATCGGGTGCCCCACCTGTCCCACGTGCCCCACCGTCTCGCGCGCCCGTACGCGCGTGAGGGGCCGACCGGCGCCCACTCCACGGTTCCCATGGTTCTTCTTTCAAGTGGGGCAGGTGGGACAAGCGGGGCAATGGTCTGAAACGAAAGAGAAATCCGCGCCCCACCACCCATCAGCCTGGTGGGGCACCTGGGACACCGACCACAAGGAGCCTCGAATGGGCAGACGAAAGCGGAAAGTGACACTCCCCGTGGTGACCATGGCCGGGCGCAACGTCGTCGACGATACCGTCGAGGGCGGCTACGGCAGCGGCGGCGTGGAGCGCTGCCGGCGCCGTGTTGCCGGCATCGACACCATGCGGCGAAAGAGCCAGATCACCGAACGCCAGTACGACGCGGCCGAGCGGCTGCGGCTCGCGGCAGTGACCATGGGGCTGCGCTCCCTCGACTATGCCCGCGACCGGGTCGACGAGACCCGGGGCGACGGGATCGTGCTGGCGATGACCTACGCTGCCAGAGACCTCGCGGACGCCCGGACCTTCCTCGGAGTGGAGCTGTTCGGCCTCGTCGCCCGCTTTGCGGTGGACGGCTGCAGCATCGAGGAGCTCGCCATAGAGCGCTACGGCACCCACCGCAACGGACGTCCGCCCACAGCGGGCCGCCAACAACTCGCCAGGCTCCTCCTCACCGCCCTCGAGGCCCTTGCCGATCTCTGGTGGCCGAAGCGTCCCACAGGCATCCACAGCAGCATGGAGGACGGTGCGAGGCCGACAATGGGGGGCGTCGGAGAGGGGAATGGATGACAATGCGGCTCAAACGCGAGGGAAGCGATGGGGAAATGCGCGAACAGGTATCCGAGGGATGCCGGTGCTGGTGAGGCGGTGTACCGGCTAGAGCGTTTCATGTTTTGACGGAAGCGTATCCAGCGTTGGTGAGATAGTTCTGGCATTCGTCGGGTTCGATGGTCTGGACGAGCTGCCCGAGG
>NZ_JBRJGW010000046.1:0-12465 GCF_053628695.1 Amorphus sp. MBR-141 | reverse complement strand
TGGTCACCTTACCCTGGCGCCGTGTCGGCACATCCGCCGGCCCTAACCGCCGGACTCTAACTCTACGCCCCGGCCACCTCGATGGGGCAGGCCAGAAGGGCAACGACCATCTGCTGGCGGATCTGATGGACAACTTCGGGCTCGCGTGTACGCAAGTGTCGCTTCGCGCCTCTCTCAATCAGCTTGAACAGCTCGGGCTGGTCGTGCTCATGGAGCGTGAGAAGCTAATCGTGGCGGAGCTGACCGCCGACGGCCGCAACGCCGCAATTGGGACGTTCGTTCCCGAAGGGGTGCTGAGGCCACGGCCGGACTGCCCCTACTGAGACCTTGGTCGGTCCGACAATCGCGACGCAGCTTTCAAGTGTTGTGCGCTTGCCCACCAGCTCATGGCAATTTCAATTCTGTTTCTGTCAAGGTCCACTCCAGGTAGGTGAAGCGGCGGGTCTCGGCTGTCACCCCGCATCAGGATGCCTGCAACAAGGCGATGGCGGTCGGAAAGCGATTGGGGCGCCGGCCAGTGTGCCGGGCCAGCCCGACCACAGCCGACGTGTCGCAACATAAGCAGTGCCATTGGGCCTGTCTCCAGCGACCGATCTCGAGGCATTGTGCCCCCCTGAACAAGTCGCTACTCGTCCGATCCCTTGACACGCACGTACGGTTTGGAAGGCGTACTGGTCCGCTCGATGAGCGCATTGTCGCTCAGGTGCTGGACGAGCTTGTTCCCAAGGTCGCCAAGCCGGGACCGAGCGGCATCGGTGTCGATCTCAAGCTTGGGCGCGCCGGCGTCCATGGTCACCACGGCCGCCTGGCTTGCCAACAGCTTCGATGCGGCCAGGGCTGCCTTGTTGTGGTCGACGCCTGAGGATTCGACGATGAGCTTGGTGACCGTCTCAAGGCCCGCGTCGTGCTTGCGCTCGACCCGATAGCGTCCGGTCGGTCCCTCTGCGTACTCGCTGACGGTGGCCTCTCGGCGGGCTGCAGCCGGCACGCCCGCTCCGGCCGCCATCTCCTGCATGCGTTTCTCGTTGTCGTCCTTGACGTGCGCATCGGCACGCAGACCAACCATCTCGCGATCCTCCGGCGGTGCTTTGCGGCGACTGTCAGCCTCGAAGGTGGCCGCGCGTCCCGCCTCGATCGTCGAGTGCTTGGCGTTGGCGAACCGGTCCTCCTGCGTGTTGAAGCCGCCCTGCCAGCTTTCCAGGCGTCCGGCGGCATTGCCCAAGGTCTCCGGTGCATTGGCCACCGCACCGCCGGCACGCCCCAGGCCCCGGCTGATCATTCCAAAGCCGCTCTTTGCGAGATACGCCGCTCCGACGACCTCCTGAAGACTGAACTGCGACGCCTTGTCGGCGGAGCCGGAAAGCTTCTCGACGATCGCTGCCGGATTGCGCATCGCGTAGAGCAGGGCCCCAGAGATCAGGAATGCCGAGGTGTAGGCGGTGCCGAGAAACAGGTTGGCGAAGGTGCCCCCGTCCCCCTGAAGCAGGTTCATCTGCTGGGCGCCCAGGAATACGTGGGCGAAGAGGCTGATCACGGTGAAGGTGATCTTGACCGTCTGGAGGTAGGCGACGCCGATCAAAGGCAGCAGAAGCGCCGAGACGGCAAACGTCGGCGCCAGAAGGCCGAGCATGTAGATGAACGGCGTGATCATCAGGACGAGCGCCGTGCCGAAGGCAACGATGATCGGCATGATCTGAGAGTAGGTGCCGGCCTCGAAGCCCGCCCAGGACGACTTGAAGAAGAGGCCGGCGCTGGAGAGCCATTTGCCCAGCCCCATGAAGTCCCGGGAGGATTGCTTGAGAGCCACCGGATCCTGGGCCGATTTGACGTAGGCCTGGCCGAGGATCGTGGGGATGGCGTTGTTGACGCGCGAGGCTTGCGCCAGCGAGGCCAGTTCGAAGGCGTTCTTTCTTGCTTTCTTGCACGCTTCGGAATCCGGCGCGCCTTCGCATTTCCGGGTCTGCGCCTCCAGCGCGTTCCTCAAGGTGATCATGGCCTGCTGATTGCCGGTCATGTCGTTGAAGGAGGACGGTACCGTTCCCTCCTTGATGGCATCGGCGAGATCCTCCGTCAGCTTGGACTCGTCGAACTCGTCCTGGGTCAGGACGCCGCCGGTTACCGGCACCTGGTCGAGGACCGGTGCATTGTCCGGCGTGAGATCGACAAAGAAGGCCGGCTCGGCGATCGGTCGGACAATGACGATCAGGAACAGCAGGCCCCAGCACAGCATGTGCGACAACGGTGCCCGGCCGATCTGGAAGCAGAAGATGACGAAGCCGATCAGGCCACAGCTGAGGGCGAGATCGTTGAGGACGTTGGCGTTCTCGGCCATCATGGCGAAGAATTTGTCCTGCATGGCGAAGCCCAGCAGGGACATGGAGATATCTTCGGGAGAAAAGCCGAAATTCCAGGACATGCAACGATACCAAAATATTGAACTTAAAATATTATGGTATCATGCGTTAGTACTTTGCTGACAGGTCTATTTACTTGTTTGCGATATCAGGACGTTTAGTATTTGGAGGGAATGACTGAACTGCATTGAACGGCACAAACATCGTTCAGTCTTGGCACACTTGGGGCGACGCAGGCCTCAACAAGTTCATGAAACCTGGGGCGACCTGCCTCTCATGCTCCGAGTTCGCGCAGCTGCGATTCGATCGCCGATCGCTCCGACGCGTCGATCGGGGCGGCCAGACGCTGACGCAGGTTCGCGACCATCTCTTCCTTCATGTGCCGCGCTTGTTCGATTGCGCGGAAAGCGGCAATCCCGAGTACGATCGCGATCAGCGTGATGGCACCCGCACCGAGTGCCCATAGGCCAAGCTGTTCGTGAACGCGTCCAGAATACTGGAGGGCGTAGGCCGACGTCTGCGAAATCTTGACGAGCAACAGAGCCCAACCGAGGATCGCGATTATCCCCAGCGCCGCGGCCACACCGGCTATGACACGTGAACCGTCTCGCTGGCTCTTCAGGTGCACCAAGGCGGCGTTGTGGTCGTACGTGGGATCCGACATTTGGGTCTCCTTTATGGCTTGAACTCGAAGGTGCCCGCGTTGCCTATGGCTTCCGACCGGAGCCTGGACCGCTCCAAAGCTGCGGGTCGTTGAGGCTTCGGCGGCGGTGTTCCTTATCCACTCGCCAACCCCTGTCTTGGCGGGGATGCCGCATCGTGCCGGTGCTGCTCGTCGGAAAATCTCAGCTGCGCTTGGGGATGGCGTTGGTACGGTGCGGACCGCTCGCCGCATTCAACCGTTGAAGAAATCCGTAAAGGCGCCAAGGAACCACAGACCGGCGGCAACGTCCGCGGCGGCGAAGCCAAGGCCGACCAGAAGCGCGGAGAGGCCATACCAACGCGACGATTTTTGAGCGGGTCGGTTCGCGGTGACGAGGGCGAGACCTGTGCGAACGACCCCCAGGCACCAGATCAATCCGATGCCCATCGCCAACAAGGCAAAGACGACGATCGGCCCATCGGATGGCCGCCAATTGGCCGCCCATCCGACGATCGCAATGATGATCACCGCGCCAAGCAGTTCCATCGCTGGCCTCCCTCAAAAGGGCCTTTAGATCGCCGGCCGATTGCCAGTGCAGATCGGCATGGTTCGCGAATGCGGCGGGAAGCCCGCGTGGCGCGCCGGCCACACCCCCTCACGCCAAAGCTGCGACAGAATGTTCAATTCGGTCGCGCGCGCCCGGCTTGGGCTGTTACGATTCAATCAACGGAAACAGCAGCTTGGGAGGGTGGCGCCTTCGTTTATGCGCGAGGCCATATGGAGTGGAGTCTCTATGACGGGACCGGTCACCGAAAATATCTGAGCGATGGCGAGCGGGCGGCCTTTATCAAGGCCGCAGCCCGCGAAGTCGGGCCGGTCTTCACCTTCTGCCTCGTCCTGAAGGAGACCGGGTGCCGGATCTCCGAAGCCCTGGAGTTGACGCCGGACCACATCGACCTGTCCGCCGGCATCATCATCTTTCGCAGCCTCAAGAAGCGCCGCGAGGACATCCACCGGGCCGTGCCCGTGTCAGCCAAGGTGCTGTCAGCCCTTCAGCGGGTGCATGACATCGAAAGCCTGCAAAGCGACGCTGAGCTTCGACAAGCGCGGCTCTGGCCGTGGCATCGCGCCACGGCTCACAGGTACGTCACGACAGTGATGCGCAAGGCAAGGATCGTCGGTCCGCATGCGACCGCCAAAGGCCTGCGCCACGGCTTCGGCGTTGCGGCCCTCAGCCGCGGCGTGCCGATCAACCTTCTTCAGAAGTGGCTCGGGCACGCGTCGCTGTCGACCACAGCCATCTATGGCGATGCCGTCGGTGCGGAAGAACGCAAGATGGCCCGTAAAATGTGGGACGAATAATGCGCCGGGAGGGGTTGACCACTGCAACAGAATTGAACATTCGGTCGCACTCTTCTTAACACCCTCGAATTGTTAGAGAAAGCGGCGTTTGCGCGACGCCGGGGCACGGTGTCCTGCTGCATCTGCCAGGACATCGCCATCGCTGATGTTCGGTCTGGCCATTGCGGCCGGATAGATTGCTCGCCGCCGCCCGCAAAGGGCGAAGGCGCCATCCGGCATGCGACGGTCACAGCTGGGATCGACATCGCGTGGCCACGGTTATGCTATCCCCGATTGGCCGACTCGCCTTGTAGTTGCGGCTCGACTCGGCCATCGTGGCTGGTCGGCAGGGTGTTATTGGGGAGGCGGTCGACATGCCGATCAAATGGAAGCTTGGGCTTTGGGCGACGGTTGTGCCGATCGTCGTCGCATTCTTCATCGGTGAGATCGTGAACCGCCAGTATCTGGATTCACTGGCGGACCTCGCTGTCTTTCTCGTTGTCCTCTATCTCATTTGGGCCGGAACCTACTGGACGTTGCTTCAGGCGCGGCGCCTATATCTGATCACCCAGCCAGGAGCCCGCGGGAGCACGTCAACACGCAACGCTCCTGACCGGGCTCGAGTTCTCACTGGAGATATTTGGTGGGAGGCCGGCCGCGGGCTCAGGCGGCTTCGCACTGTTTTCGGCCGACGATCGGCCAAGCCGGCGGACAGGTCACTGCAAGGCTCTGTTCCCGAGAAGTCGCAAGCGGAACTGGAGCTTGAGGCGTTTCGTGAGGCGGCGTTGCGCAATGAAATTCCCTCTTTTGTTTACAGCCCTTATCTGGTCGTTCAGCCGAAAGAGAGTGAGTGGCGGCTGACTGCCTCCGTCGCTGAAACACAGCTCGACGCGCCGGGCGTGCCCCAGGCGCATCTCGATATCGTTCAGGCAATCCACGACCTCGGATGCAAGTTCGAGTTCAGCAGGGTCGAGTTTGCCAGGGTTTACGAGAAGCACCTGCAGCACGGAGAGATCGATAAGGCGGAAGGTGTCCTGCGCCGCATCATCATTCCGCATGGCCCTCCGGAACTCTACCAACGCATTCTTCATGCCGGTGGGGGAAGTCGATTTGCAGCCGGCAAGGACCTTGAAGTGGCCGGGCTCTTCGTTGCTGGCCACCGCCGACCCGACGCGATCGAAGTCGGCATCGGGGAGCCTCCGGCCATCGAGCCGGCTGCGCCCCTCTTCCATCAAGGCGAGGGGCATATCCTCACGATTGCCTCGACCGGTGCCGGCAAGGGACAATGCTATATCCTGCCGACGTTGATGACCTATGGCGGTCCCGTTCTGTGTTTGGACCCAAAGGGCGAGAACTATCGGTTTACCGGCATCCAGCGTGAGATGTTCGGAGGCGTGTTCAAGTGGGCGCCCTTCGACCGCAATGGTGAAACGCACGCGTTCAATCCCTTCGACGTGATCGAGGACTGGGATGATGCCCGTGTGGTCGCGGACCTGTTGATTGCGCCGGCCGACAGCGGCGAGAAGCGGTTTTGGGATCAGTCGGCCCGCGACTTCGTGCGCGGCCTCATCATGCACGTGCGAACCCTCGAACCCGAGCGACGCAATATGCGCGAAGTGGTCCGCATTCTCTACGCGAGCAATGAGGATCACGAAGAGCTCCGTCAGCGCCTTGCCGAGAGCGACGACGAGATGCTCGTCGAGCTTGCGAACCAGTTCGACGTCATGGCCGAGCGCATGTTCGAGAGCATTCTCCAGTCCGCCCGAGCGGAGCTTGAGGTGTGGCGCTCCAAACCGATCGCCAACGCAACCAGCATGACGTCGCCCGGGTGGGATATCCGCCGGTTCGTAAGCGACGTGCGCGAGCGGGAGGCGGCGGTTCCGCCCGGTGGCCGATATGGCGCGCTCGGATACCACTGGTTCCACTATCAGGACGAGCAACTCGACCGGCTTGAGCGTGGACCTTCGAAGAGTGTGTTTTTCATAATCCCGCCGGACCGCATTCGCTCCTACGCAAGCGTCCTGCGGGTGATCATGGGCGTTCACCTCAACGCCTGGGCTCGGGCGGAAAGCCTTGTCGAGGAAGAACACACCGACTGGCGCGTCGACCATCAGGCTCCGGCACTTTTCATCTTCGACGAGCTGGCGCAGCTCGGCCACATGCCGCTCATCGAAGATCAGATTGCGATCGCGCGCAGTGCCAAGATCCGCATGTGGCTGATCGCCCAGGACCTGCCCCAACTCAAGGTCACCTATCCCCGCTGGGAAAGCATGCTCGGCAATTGTCGAACGCAGATCTTTTTTGGGGTCAACGATCTGGAAACCGCCACCTACGTCTCCAGCCGTGCCGGCGACAAGACGACCGTCTTCGAAGAGACAAGACCCCTCGTCCCGCCGGCAGAGCTGATGGGGCCAGCCTTCAAAAACCACGCAGTGGTCTTTGCGCGCGCCACGCCGCCCGTCAAGGTACGCCTGCCTCAAGCGTTCCACCAGGACGACCGCATGAGCAAGCTGGCTGAAACAGCGATCGAGTTCAACGAGCAGTACCCTCGGGCAGATCCGGAAACTGCAAGTTCCGCCGCGAAAGCGCTCCCAGGTCAGGAAGTGACCGAAGAGATGCTCAGCGGGGAGCCGACCACGCCCGCCAAGCTCGAGGATCACGATCCGGAGAACGACGAAACGAACGCTGAGCAGGACGTTTTTCCGGCAACGCTACCGGTCACCGACGCCATCAATTCGGAAGCCGATCCTCCGGAAGAGGTGGAAGCCGAAGTATGTCCGGCAAGCCAGCCCTCGGCTGACTCTTCGGACAACCGCGCCGCAGAACAGAGGGTAAATGAGCCCGGAGCGCCCAACGAAATGACGGGGGAAACCGCCAGAAACGATAGGCAGGGACCCAAGCCGAACCCGGCAGGCGACAATTCTGCCAGCCCACGACGTAAACCCCGCGGATCCTCGATGGCGGAGGCATCCGAGGCAGATGGTCCGTCGACGGCAGGCTCAGGCGCAAACCCCGACGTGGCCGTTGGAGAGCCCACCGCTCCGAATGCCTCTATATCCTCAGGCGCGTCGGTCCAGACCGCGCGAGATCAAACCGCCAAACTCCGCGCAACAAATGGGGGCGGCCCGCGGCCGGGCCAGAACGGCAGGCAGGAAGAGGCATTACCTCACAGCCCCAAAGCAAACGCGGCCGCCAACCAGTCGCCGACGCCGCGAAAGAAACCGAGGCCACGGAAGCGGCCGGCGACGCCGACTTCCAGGGATGAGTAGAGCCAAACGCTCTGGGATTTGGTCCCGGTGCCTTGGAGTATAGGCTGCGACGGGCTCAAGGAGCGCGCGTCGCGCTTCCGCATATGAGCAGAACTGGCCGGAAGCAGATTGGCAGCGTCTAGTTTCAGATCTCGCTAAGTGGACCATCGACCCACGGGCCTGCGCGCGCCAACTCGATGCAGCTTCAGCGGGCCTCCGCACGGCTCGACCTCTCCGAAATGACCAGAAAAACAGATCGCATCTCGTCGACCCTAACACGGGCAGTTAAGGTTGTGTTCGTGATGCTGACGTTCGCAATCGAGGACGCCAGGCGGTTGTCCGGGGGGATAGGATGCATTTGAAGAAGCTGGTGGTGCGTAACTTCAGGCGACTGCGCAATGTAGAGATCGACTTGGCTTCGGACATCTCCGTCTTCGTCGGCGCAAATAACAGCGGCAAGACCTCGGTCGGCCACGCGCTCCAGCTGTTCACGGGGCGCGGCAGTTTCGACATTCATGATTTCAGCGCAGAGCTGTGGCCCGGAATCGTCGCATTCGGCAAGGGGGAACGTGAGGCAACCTTGCCCACGATCGAAATCGACATCTGGTTCGAGATCGGAGTGGATGATGTTCAACGTGTCGTGGACCTACTCCCGAGCCTGGCCTGGGAGGGCAAGCTGGTCGGCATGCGGGTAACATATGCGCCGGTCGATCCCGCTGGATTGCGGGGCCGATACGCTGAAGTGCGACAGCGTGCACTCGATGCTGTGCCGGTGAACGAGAACGGGGAGCGCAGCTTCGATCCATCGCCGCAAGACCTTCAAGACTTTCTGCGAGATAATTTGAAAAGCGAATATGAATTGCGGCATTACGTGCTCGACCCGGCGAAGATCGGGGAGCCCGACTATCGGCCGGTAGCGTTCGCCGGACGCGAACGGAGCGGCCGCGAGATCCTCTCCGGACTTCTACAGATCGATTTCCTACACGCTCAGCGACATCTTTCCGACGGACCAGGCGGTGCTCGCGCGGAAGAACTCTCGCGTGTCCTGAGTCGCTTCTATTCCCGCAATCTCGAGCAGAAGACCGACGATCTCGACACTCTTCGCGCACTTGCCGCGTCGGAGGTAGCGCTGAACGATCACCTCAAACGGGTGTTCGAGGCGACGCTGAAGAGACTTTCCAAGCTCGGCTATCCAGGTCTGACGAATCCGCGACTGATCATCCGCACCGCTCTAAATCCGGAGCAGATCATGAGCAGCCGGGACGGAGCGCGCGTGCACTACGCGCTGGGGGCAGACGACGACCCCAATCCGCCGACCCTGCCGGACCGATACAACGGGCTGGGCTTCAAGAACCTCATCTTCATGGTCGTTGAGTTGCTCGATCTCCATCAGCAATGGCTCGGGATCGAAGACAACCGTCCGCCCGTCCACCTCATCTTCATCGAAGAACCTGAGGCGCATCTACACGCGCAACTTCAGCAGGTATTCATCCGAAAAGTGATGAGTATCCTCAAGATGAAGAGCGACGACGAGACCCACTATACGAGCCAGGTCGTCGTTACAACCCACTCGACCCACATCCTCTACGAGCGAGGCTTCCGTCCCATACGCTATTTCCGGCGCAGCCGTTCGGAAGCAGCGTCCACCTCAAATGTCGTCAATCTTTCCCTATTCTACGACAGCACCGACCCCAATGAGCGCACTTTCCTCGAGCGCTATCTGAAGCTCACGCACTGCGATCTGTTCTTTGCGGACGCGGCGGTGCTGGTGGAAGGCAACGTCGAGCGGATCCTCCTTCCCGAGATGATCTCCAAGACGGCGCCGCGTCTCCAGTCCACCTATCTGACCATTCTCGAGATCGGCGGAGCGTTCGGATACCGATTCAGGGCGCTCATCGAGATCCTTGGTCTCACGACGCTCATCATTACGGATCTCGACAGCGTCTTCGGCCCCTCCACAGAGTCCGAGCCGGGGGCGGGAGCAATTGCCGTCGGAGAGAACGGCGAGCAAGCCGCTGCTGCAGCTGCACAGGATACTCAGGAAGTAGCTGCTGACGAGGCAGAAGATGACGGAGAAGACAACAAGGCCGGAAGCGCATGCGTGGCGGGCCATCCGGGAGCGGCAACGTCGAATTTGACGCTTAAGCAGTGGCTACCCAAACGCAGCACCGTTGCAGAGCTGTGGGGGGCACGCGACGCCGAAAAGACACAGGTCAGGGTCCAAGACGATGACGCCTTGGTGCGCATCGCCTATCAATGTCAGACGGATGTGACCTGGGGAGCAGAGACACAAGCGCTCGCCGGTCGAACGCTTGAAGAAGCCTTTGCGCTGGAAAACCTAGCCTGGTGCCAGGATTTGTTACGCAGGCCCCTTCAATTGCGAATACCGAAAAACGACGAAAAAGATCTGGCAACGCTCGTGAATCGCATTCACAGGCGTGTCGAATCTAGCAGCTTCAAGAAGACCGATTTTGCCCTCGCCCTCCTCGCAGAGGATCCGGAAGCGTGGAACGTTCCCACCTACATCGCCGAAGGCCTGCGATGGCTTGAAGGTGAGATTACGCAGCCAGAACCAGATGACGACGATGATGAAACTGCTGGTCCGGCTGACGATGCGGAGGAGCTAGTGGAAGAAGCGGCTGAGATCACTCCGGCCATTGATGGCGGGGCAGCCGCGTGACGAGCAGGATCGGCAGCCCAGATACGCAGGCGGACATCGATGTCCGCGCCTGTCTTGACGCGGACCCGCCACGCTCATTCGTTATGGTGGCCGGCGCAGGCTCGGGAAAGACGACCTCGCTCATAAAGGCTCTCTCCCACCTCGCCGACGCGAAAGGCGGGGCGCTCAGGCGGGCCGGTCGGCAGATCGCTTGCATCACCTACACAGATGTCGCGGTCGGCGAAATCGCAGGTGACGTCGGGGCGTCGCCGCTCTTTCACATCTCTACGATCCACAGCTTTCTATGGTCGGTGATACGACCCTTCCACAGCGATATCGTCGATTGGGTGAAGCAGCGCATTGAGGAGAAGATCTCCGGGCGTCGCGAACACTACGACAAGCCGAGGACACAGGAGAAGACTAAGATAAGGCTCGCGTCGGAGATCGCTGAACTCGAAGCGGAGCTCGGCTCGGTGTCCGCCATCGAGAGGTTCACCTACGGAACTGGAAGCGATTATGCCGAGGGCATTCTCGGCCACGATGACATCCTCAAGCTGACGCCAGCCTGTGTCGTCGCACACCCGCTGCTTCGCCAGCTGATCGCTGCCCGTTTCCCCTTCATCTTTGTCGACGAGAGCCAGGACACCAACCCGCAGGTCGTCGAGGCTCTGCGCCTCATTGCCGGCGAGCATCCAAAAATCTGCGTCGGCTTCTTCGGTGATCCGATGCAGAAGATCTACACGACCGGTGCGGGCGCGGTCGCGCTGGGTGACGGTTGGCAGGAGATCACCAAGCCTGAGAACTTCCGTTGCCCCACCTCCGTCCTGAGCGTCATCAACGCTATCCGCGCCCCTGGCGACGGACTGACGCAGACTCGGGGCCGCACTCGAATGGTTGAGGGTGTCGAACAGCCAGTGGTCGGCAGCACGAACCTCTTCATCCTTCCGGCTGATGACCAACGCACCGCTCGGCTTGCTGCCGTGCGTCAATGGCTCGCTAACGAGACTGACGACGCCCTATGGGAAAACGATGGACCGGATGGTGACGTCCGGCTTCTCATTCTCGTCCACCGCATGGCGGCGATCCGGCTCGGCTTTCCGAACCTCTATTCGGCTCTCAACGATAACAAGGCGCCTGCCTCATTCAAGGAAGGCCTCGCGGACGGATCTTCGTGGCCACTGCGCCCCTTCGCAAATCAGATTCTGCCGCTTGTTGCGGCCGCACGTGCCAATGACCCGTTTACCGTCATCTCGATCGTTCGCGAGACCAGTCCGCGGCTCGAACGTGATCGGATCAAAGGCGAGAATGTGGCAGACGCATTGGCCGAACTGCGCGTGGCCAGCGACAAGCTGATCCAAATGCTGGCGGACGGATCGCAAGCCACAGTGCGCGACGTCTTGAGCCATGTTCAGTCCAGCGAGCTCCTTCGTCTCGACGAACGCTATAAGCCTCACCTAGCCGCGCAAATCGCGGAAGATGGCGTAGCCGGCTTCGCGCATGTCCAGGCATTTCTCGGCTGCAGCGTATCGGAGCTTTGGGCTTGGCGGCGCTATGTCGTGGAGGAATCCCCTTTTGCCACGCAGCACGGGATCAAGGGTGCTCAGTTCGAGCGCGTGCTGGTGGTGATCGACGACGAAGAGGCTGCCTACAACCTGTATTCATACGGGAAGTATTTCGGCTTCGCATCGCTTTCTGACACGGACGAAGCGAACATCGCCGCGGGCGAGGAATCTGTCCTCGATCGGACGCGGCGGCTCTTCTATGTCTGCTGCTCGCGGGCCGTTAAGGACCTTGCTGTCGTCGTTTTCACTTCCGACGTTGCAAACGCGCGCGAGGCCATCATCGCGCAGAACCTCTTCCCAGAGATTTCAATCAGTAGTTGAACCGCGGTGGATTAGCTTCATTGTGCAGGTGAAAAATGCCCCCACCGCTCCTCGCGGTCGAGGAGGTCAGATCGGCGGAGAAAAAAGTGTGGCGTTAAAGATCAGCCGGCGGGCGAAAGGTATGCTTGATGCGAAGCGTGCTCATCCGCAACCGCATTGCCCAGCTAGTAAATGGCAGCTTTTGGGGCGATCACTCGGATGATCGGGCGACCGAAATGGGCGCAAAGCCGAATGGGCAAAGCTGGCCGTTGAACGAACCCGCTGCGCGGGAGGGCGCCTGCGGTTGAGGTAGAGGGCACAGCCCCGGTCGTAGCGTTTGAATTGAGCGCCGTGCGGC
>NZ_JBRJGW010000045.1:0-14238 GCF_053628695.1 Amorphus sp. MBR-141 | reverse complement strand
CCACCGAGACCGACCGCGGAGAGAACCATGAACCCGGCGTGGGCGCAAAGCCCGATCAACCAGCTTGACCAATGCGATTAGAGAACTTCAGGGGGCAGACCAAAGCACTTCTTGGCCTGGGCGATCGAAGAGAAGTGCTATTCGCGGCGGCCTGCCAACGGCCAGGTCGGGCTCGACCTACCGCTACGCGTCGCGACGACCGGACGATACCGCCGTGCGGAGGCGACTGAAGGAGGTGGCGCTCGAGCGGCTGCGGTTCCCGCCATCGGCGGCTGCACTTCCTGTTGCGGCAGGAAGGCATCGAGCTGAACCACAAGAAGTTGTTCCGGCTCTACCGGTAAGAGCGGCTGAGGGTGATGAAGCGCAGTGGTCGCAAGCGGGCGCTGGGTACGCGAGCGCCGATGACGCTGCCGCAGGGCCCGAACCGGCGGTGGAGCCTGGACTTCGTATCCGACATGCTCGCCGATTGCAGGCGCTTCCGCGTCGTATGGTGGTCGACGACTTCACCCGCGAGTGGCCTGGCGCTCGTGGTCGACACGTCACTGTCGGGCATCCAGGTGGCGCGGGAACTGGACGCCATCACCGAGGCGCGCGGCCAGCCGCTGATGATCGTCTCCAACAACAGCACTGAGCTGACGTCGCGGGCGATCCTGCAGTGGCAGGAGGGCAACCGCGTCGAATGGCACACCATCGCGCCCGGCAAGCCGACCCAAAACGGCTTCGTCGAGAGCCTGAACGGACGCTTCCGTGACGAATGCCTCAACGAGCACCTGTTCCGCGGCATGGCAGAGCCACGTCCCACCATCGAAGAATGGAGGATCGACGACAATGAGCACCGGCCGCACACGAGCCTGCGCGGCCTCGCCCGAACGAGTTTGCAACCCAGTCCAGATCCGACAACTAGTCTAGGAGAACAGAGTCCAGGTATAAATGATGGCTGCTCGGGGCAACGTCACGCCGGATATGTTCAATCGGAAGGAAGGCTATCATGCGGGATAAGCCAAGCCTCGATCGTCGCGATTTCATGATCGCAACTACCCTCGCGACCATCAGTGGCGCTGCGGCGTCGGCTGTTTTCTCTTCCGATCAGGCAGCGGCACAAACTGCGACGGCAGAACTGCCGGGAGGAACGGTCTACACTGACGACGTGGTCGGGGGGAAAAAAGTCGTCAGCGCGCTCAACGTGAATGATCTGGAGGTCGGACAGAAGCACCTTTTGTATTTCCAGGGTGTGGAGACGCCCACCGGGCAGCGCTGGTATGTGTCGGTGACGGTTGCGAGGGGGGCGAATCCTGGCAAGCGCGTCGTGTTGACCAGCGGTGTGCATGGCGACGAGATGAGTTCCATTCATACGGTTCAGACCGTGATGAACCAGCTCGATCCTGCGCAGATGTCGGGCACGGTGATGGCGGTAACCGACATTTCCCGCCCTGCCCTGGAAAGCATTCAGCGCCGGTGGCCGAATCAAGGCAGAGGCATAGACCTGATCGACATGAACCGGGAATGGCCCGGGAATGAGAACGGGCTGACCGCGCCGAGCCGCCATGCCGGGCTGCTGTTCAACCGGCTGCTGCGGCCGAACGCCGACGTCGCGATCGATTTCCATACCGGGACAACTGGGCTGGAGGTCACCGCTTTCAACATCGGCGATACGGCCAGGCCCGAGGTCAAGGAGATGCTGGACCTCTATCCTGTCGGCCAGATCCTCGACATGCCGAAAGAGGCCTATCCCACCGTCCTTCATAACGCGTTCCTGCACGCAGGAATCCCAGCCTTTTGTCCCGAGATCGGCGCTGCGCGTGTGCTGGACTCCACGATGATTGCACTATTCGTGGAAGGCACGATGAACGTTCTCAAACATCACGGGATAATTGCCGGACCGATGGGCCGTACTGGCAATGACGTGACCGTCTTTGTCGGCAATAGCGGATTCCCGGTGCTGGCCACTGCGGGTGGAATCGTCGAGCATCTGGTCGAGCTCAACGACAAGGTCGAAGTCGGACAGAGAGTGGCCATTCAACGGAACAGCTTCGGCGAAGTGGTTGCAGAGTATACGAGCGGGGTAGCTGGCGAGGTAATGGGGCAGCGCAGCGATGTGATGTCGGAACCCGGCAACATGCTGGTGATCATCCTTTTCAACAATCCGACACCGGGCGGTTTTGAAACATATCCCGAGTAGATTTTCTACCCGAACAACGTTTCGGGAGCGCAGATGACGAAGTCGACAGCTATCCGTTACCGACGCAAAGTCGACGTATGTTAGGCGCGAGTGTGCAAATTTGGAGGACTATCTTTTTGGGAGATCCGTCCTCTTGGCAATGTGCGCCCTGATTCTTGCAAGCTTCGAGCTTTCGGCGTCTGGCGCATTGATCGGTCACAAATCAGCGAGCACCGAAACAGCTTCGCCGCCGCTCGCCAGCGGCTTGAGCCCGAGGAGCGGCCACGGGCTTGCCATCTCGCCAACCGGCACCTCGACCAGCACCGGCCCGTCTTCGCGCAGCGTGTCACGCAGCACCGCTTCGAGCGCGGCCGGAGAGGCGGCGGTGGCATGCGGGATCGAGAACGCCTCGCCCAGCGCGCGGAAGTCGGGATTCTGAAGCTCCACGGCGAACTCGCGGCCGAACGTGCGCCGCTGAATGCCGCGCACATTGCCGAAATATCCGTCGGTAAACACAATCAACGTGACCGGCAGGTCATAGCGTCGCGCCGTCGCGAGCTCCTGATACGACCAGCCGAAGCCGCCATCGCCCGAGATGGCGAACACCCTGCGTCCGCCGGCGCCCACCGCCGCGCCAAGCGCGGTGGGAAAGCTGTACCCGAGCGTGCCCTGGTAGCCCGGACCGATCAGCGTGCGCGGTGCCCGCACCTCGAAGGCGACGCGGGCGAGATAGCCGACCTGAGTGAGTTCATTGACGAAGATGCCGTCGTCGGGCAGCGCGTCCCGGATCGCGAAGACATAGCGTGCCAGGTCGCCGGTGGCCTCGATCGCCTCCCGCTCCCACCGCTTCAACCGCTCGGAGCCGTCCGGCCCGAACGCCTGCCTGGGCGTGACGCTTGAGCAGAGCGCAGCAACCGCAGCGGCGGCGTCGCACTGCAGGAAGACATCGGGACGTCGGGGCGGGGCTGTGTCGGCCGCATCGAGGTTGATGTAGACGTAGCGCTTGCCCTCCTGCTCCCAGCTCGGCCTGGGCGTCATGACGTCCATGAAGCGGCTGCCGACGACGACCACGAGGTCGGCGCGCTGGAACAGGGCCCGCCCGCCGAGCGTCGTGAACGAGAGCGGGTGGCAGTCCGGCAGGCAGCCCCGGCCGTTCTCGCTCGCCACCACGGGCATGCCGACGGTCTCCGCCAACGCACGGATCTCCGCGGCCGCGCCGTGCGCGCCACCACCGACATAGAGCACCGGCAACCTGGCCGCGTCGATCAGCCTGGCTGCGGCCGCGATCTGTCGCGTGTCGGGCTCGGCCACTACGGCGGCCGGACGCACCGCGGCGGGTTGGTCTGTGCCGCGCGCCATCAGGATATCATTGGGCAGTTCGACCGCGACCGGACGCGGCCGCCCCTCGCTCAGTTGCGCGAATGCCTCGTCCAACGTCGCCGACAGCACGCCCCGGCTTTCCACCAGGCTGGACCACTTGGTAAGTGCCTCGAGCACGGCACTCTGGTTCTTGATCTCGTGCAGGTTGCCGAAGCCCTTGCCGATGGCTTCGGAATGGATCTGCCCGGCCAGCAACAACACTTTCGCGTTGCACGCATAGGCGGTCGCGAGGCCCGCCCCGGCGTTCAGCACGCCGGGTCCCGGCACGACCATGCCCACGCCGGGGCGGCCTGTCGTGCGCGCGTAGCCGTCGGCCATGTAGGTGACGGTCTGCTCATGCCTCGGCACCAGGCAGCGAATGGAGGGAGTGCGGGCGAGCGCATCCACTGCCCAGTCGAGCTGGATTCCAGGGACCAGGAAGACCGTGTCCACGCCGTGGGCTGTCAGCCGATCGACCAGCGCCTCTCCGCCCGTCCGGGCTTGCGCTCCCTCCTTAGCCTGGTCGGTCCCCGGCATGGTGGCCTCTTTGGTCATCTGGCAGTGGTCTCCCATCGAGCGAAAACTTTCATGGGTCCGAAGCATCATGGCGTGATTTTCACAGGGAGGTCCCCTCCCCGCGCGCGCAGATAGAGCGCGATCGCAATGCAGGTGAGGGCGAGCGCCGCGGTGAGGCCGCAGACGCCTGCCCAGCTCCAGGTCTGCCAGAAGACGCCGCCGGTCGTCCCGAGCAAGCTCGATCCCTGATAGTAGGCGAACAGGTAGAGCGATGCCGCAAGTGCGCGGTTCTGCGAGGCGCGCCGGCTGACCCAGCCGCTGGCAACGGAGTGGCCGGAGAAGAAGCCGAAGGTCAGGATCGCGAGCCCCAGGAGCACCAGTGGCCAGGCGTCGGGCAGGGTCAGCAGCAGCCCGGCAAGGACGAGCACCGGCATCGCCCACAACACTCTGGCCGGCCCCAATCGCGAGCTCAGTCCGCCGATCAGCGGCGAACCAACGATGCCAGTGAGGTAGACTAGGAACACCAGCCCGACCACGGTGTGGCTCAGGGAGAACGGCGGTTCGAGCAAGCGGAAGGTAATGTAGTTGTAGGTCGTGACGAAGCTCCCCATCAACAGGAAGCCGACGGCGAACAGCAGGAGAAACACTCGATCCCGTAGGATCGACGCGAACCCGCGCATCAGCGCGTGGATGCCGGGCGTGGTCCGGACGAAGTTGCGGGAGGCGGGCAGCGTGCGCCAGAAATAGATCGAGGCGGCCAGCGCCAGCAGGCCCATGACCGCCGTCGCGGCGCGCCAGCCGAAATGGTCGGCCAGCGCGGAGATAGCCAGCCGGCCCACCATGCCGCCGATGGCGCTTCCGGAGATGAAGAGTCCCAGCGAGGTGCCGAAGGTCCGAGTATCGCTTTCCTCCGCGAGATAGGCCATCGCCACCCCCTGAACGCCGCTGAGCGTCAGCCCCATCAGGATGCGCAGCCCGAGGATGCCGCCCCACCCATGCACAAATGCCATGGCGATCGTCAGGAGCGACGAGGAGACAAGCGAGATCACCATGATCCGCTTCCGCCCGACCCCGTCCGACACGATGCCGCTGAGCAGGAGCGCAATGCCCATGACCCCCGTCGTGCCGGACAGCGTGAGACTGCTTTCAGCGGGCGAAACGTGGAACTCGGCGGCGAAGATCGGCAGCAGCGACTGGACGAAATAGAGAAGTTCGAACACCGTGAAGCCGGCTGCGAACAGCGCCCGGCTCGCCTTCCGGTCCGTCGCGAGGTCGACCCCGACGCCTTCTTCGAGCCCCGCATGCGCGCTCACGAGGCGGCCTTGAAGTCGACGGCGGGATCGGCAATCGCGGCGGCGTTCGGCGTGATGCCGGCTTCCAGCCAGCGCTTGCCCGTCATGTAGGCGCGGGCATCGTTGATCGCATCCACGGCGATCAGCGCCTCAGCGCGGAAGTACCAGACCGACAGGCTGTCCTCCCGGCCGCCCGGCCTGCGCACGACACGGTCGTATCCCGCGTTGAGGCCGGCGATCTGCAGCTTGGTGGAGAACTGATCCGACCAGAACCAGGGGACCGGGGCGTAGGGGCCGACTTGCTTTCCGGCAATCGCGTCGGCGACCAGTTCGCCCTGGGCAATGGCGTTGTGCACCGATTCCAGGCGCGTCCGGCCGCTCTGATACGGGAACGACGTGCAGTCGCCAACCGCGAAGATGGCCGGATCGGCGGTCCGGCATCGCGAGTCCACGACGATGCCGCCGTCGACCTCCAGCCCGGCCTCGTCGGCCAGTTCGCCGTTGACGGAGACACCGATGCCCACGACCGCGAAATCGAACAGGACCTCGCCCTCGCCGGAGAGGGTCGCCCGGGTCGCCCGACCACCGGTCCCGTCGAGTTCCAGAAGCCGGTTGGCCTCCAGGATGCGCACGCCTTCGCTCCGGTGCAGGTTGCGGAAGTGGGAGGAGGTCTCGTCCGAGGCCACCCGTTGCAGGATCCGGTCCGCTTGTTCGACGAGCACCACCTCCAGACCCAGCTGGCGCGCCACCGCCGCCGTCTCCAGCCCGATATATCCGCCGCCGACGACCAGAATGCGCCGGCCGGGCATCATCTCGGCCTGGAGCCGCTGCGTGTCCGCGAAGGTTCTGAACAGGTAGATGTTCTCGAAGGCCCCCCGCAGCGTCTCAGGCAACGGGCGCGGCCGGGCGCCGGTGGCGAGAACCAGCCGGCCGAAGGGAAGCGTGCTGCCGTCATCCAGTTCGACCCTGCGGTTCAGCCGATCGATGCGGCAGACTTCCCGCCCGAGCATCAGCGTGACGTCAAGCTGCGCGTAGGCGGCCAGCGGGCGCAGATAGAGCCTGTCCTTCGCGTATTCACCAGTCAGGAATTTCTTCGACAGGGGCGGGCGCTGGTAGGGCGGCTCGGCTTCAGCGCCGATCAGCGTGATCGGACCCGCGAACCCGTTGGCGCGCAACCGCAGGATGGTCGCGGCACCCGCCTGTCCGGCACCGACGACCACCACACCGTCCCGCGCCGCGGCTTGAAGATCGGCGGCCTCCCCCATCGGCCTAGCGGACCCCGTCCATCAGGAATTCGTCTTCCCATTCCCCGACGGACACCTTGACCCTGATCTCGTTGAGGACGCCGCATTCCAGCGTCACCGATCCGGCCGGCGCATTGGAATTGGCGAGTTCCGCAACCTCCAACGCGAATGCCGCCGCTGCGTCGCGCGACAGTGTCCACCGGAGCCTGTCCGGTCGCGCCGGGTCCCGCCAGAGACCGTGCGGCCGGCCGGGGACGCCGTCGGCCGGATCCAGAAGCACTTCTGTGTCGGTCGAAAAGGCACCGCCGTCGCCACCGACCTGGACCGGCTGGCCGGTGCTGGCGAACGCGGCAAGCAGCTCGGCGAAGCGCCCGAGATCGGTGTGGTCGCCGAGGACGAGCAACAGCGGATGGAAGTCCGACGGCAGATGGCTCATGCGCAGCATGGCGGCGCTCCTGTTTGTCCGAGGTTCCGGCGACCGGGACTATTCGGCGGCCCGGATCGCCTGCAGGTCCTGGCTGTGGACCAGCTCGGGCTCGTCGTCCGGCGCGTCGGGAAACCGGACCTCAAGCCACTGGCCATCGCCCATGTTCTCCATCACCACCCCGGTCCGCCCGTCCTTCAGGACGGCGCGTTCGCCAGGCTTCACCGTGTTCAGGTTGATCATTGCCGCGCCCTGGTCAGAAGAAGGTGGTGAGGTTCTTTGCAAGCAGGACGTTCTGGTCGAGCACGATCTCCCGCCGCAGGACCCTCCAGACGCCGTCCTTGCGCACCAGATGGTCCTTGCGCCGTCCGACGAAGAAGTAGGTCTCGTACTCAACGCGGTTCAGGTAGACGAGGAAGCGGCAGCTGGTCTGCACCTCCACGGCCTCCGCAGCGGACGGCGTCGCGGATGTCATCTGGACGTTTGTCACCAGGTGCGAGGTCCGGGACAGCGGCTCCTCGGCGTAGTGCACGCCGGTGAGGATCTGCTCAACGCGCTTGGAGAGCGTCCACTTGTCCTCGTCGAACCAGCTGATGCCCTCGCCCTGGCGCGTGTTCTCGCGCGCCTCGTGCTGACCGAACTTCACATTGGCCCGCATCGGCATGAAGTAGACCAGGTCTTCGTCGAAACAGTCCAGCCACCGATCGAACCGGCGTTCGTCGAGCAGGTTCGCCTCGTCGTAGAAGAACTCCTCGATCTCCTGGCGCAGCCGGAAATAGGCGTCGTCCTTCACCAGCGGCCGGTCCTCAGCGATCTGGTCCATTTCAGTTCACCTCTCTGACGATCGACCGCTTCAACGGCGCGGACGATCCCTGGTGGAAGAAGCAGCCGACGTCGATGACGGTGCCCGAGATGACCTCGGCGTCCGGCGAGAGCAGAAACGCCACCGCCTTCGCCAGATCCTCGCCCGTGGTGTGTCGTCCCGCCGCGGTGCCGACCGCGTTGGCACGCAGCTTCTCCATGTCGCCCCGAACGCGACCGAGGCTCATGCCGGAGGCGATGCCGCCGCCGCCCGGAACCACCACGTTGACGCGAATGCGGTCGTGAAAATGATCGAGGGCGAGCGCGGTCGAGAGCGCGAAGATGCCTCCCTTCGAGGCCGAGTAGGCCGCCATGTTCGGCTTGCCCCACCCCGCCCCGGACCCGACGTTGACGATGCGCCCGCCGCCGGCTTCCGCCATGTGCGGAATGACGGCGCGGCAAGTCAGGTACGGCCCCCTCAGATTGACCGCCATGATCCGGTCCCACAGATCCGGATCGGTATCCATCACCGTTCCGAGCGGACCGATCGCGGCGTTGTTGACCAGCGCGTCGATGCGACCGTGCCGCGACAGCGCCGTCTCTACAACCCGGGCCACATCGGCTTCCGACGAGACGTCCGCCTCCAGCAGAGTCACGTCGAGGCCGCGCTCCTCCGCCTCGCGGCGGAGCCCCGGGATAGCGTTTTCCGCTTCGCTCGAGACCTGCCTACCCTCGAGGCCAAAGGCCACCACCGGCCATCCGCGCTCGGCCAGCATCAATGTGATGGCGCGGCCGATGCCGTAGGTGCCACCCCCGACGATCACGGCGCCCTGCTTGATCGTATCGCTCATCGACCTACTCCGCCGCAGCCGGAGCGCGGAAGCGCGCGTCGTTGCGCCCCATGAGGACGTCCCAGTCGGCGCCGTCCACGTAATCGGCCCAGCGGCGATAGAAGCCGCGCGCAATGTGCTCGGTCACCTGAGTGGAGACGTCGCCCCGCACCTCGAGCCCATTGACGGTCGGGTGCAGTGACGAAGCGCCCATCGACTGCTGATAGTTGAAGGGATGGCGCCGGGCGATGGTGCCCTTGGAGGCCTTGGTCGCATACAGCCAGTTTTCCAGATCATCCTGTTCGGTCATTCCGGCCGGGCCGGAGTAGCGCATGTAGTAGCGGCGCAGGAAATCCTTGACGCTGGCCGGTGCGTCCGCATCCACCAGGAAGAAGCGCCATGCCTCTGTCTCGGTCGGGCTGTGCGGATGCCACGCGCAAAGGCCGCGCGGCTGTCGGCCGTGATAGGAGGTGTTGGGGAACATGGTGCCCACGAACGGCAGCAGCCGCGCCTGGTCGCCGAGCCGGCGCTTCCGCTCCTGGTGGCAGTGCCGGAAATACTCCTCGATCTCGGGGTCGCTCTTGAACTGCTCTATGTAGGGCTCGTCTTCCGGCTGCACCGCCGAATGCACCCCGTGTCCGCCCGGGTAGGAAATCCAGACGTGCTGGGCCTGCTCGAGCTCGTTGTCGCGGCGGCCCTTGACGCCCTCGCGCGCCGAGGGACCGATGCCGATCAGATCGACCGAGCGGTGGCTCGGGTTGTGGTAGGTGTCGCCGAGGAAGTTCTCCGCCGCGTACTTCCAGTTCGCCGGGAAAACCCACTTGTGGACGCCGATCACTTCGGAGCCACCCGGACGGCCGTCGCGGCAGTCCAGCGCCTGGTCGAGATGCAGCCTGGCATCGCCGAGATAGGTCTCGAAGTCGGGAGCCTCCGGGTCCCAGGTGGCCCAGATCGTGCCCTTGTAGTTGACGAGCTTGGCCACCTCGATCAGCGACCAGTCGTTGCGGTCCAGCGTCCCGTCGTACAGAGCCTTGTAGAGCGGGATGCCCCGGATCTTGCCATCGGTCGTGTACGTCCACGAGTGGTACGGACAGGTGAACAGCGACGTGTTGCCGGAATCGTAGCGGCACACCTTCATGCCGCGGTGCCGGCAGGAATTCAGGAAGACGTGGATCTCGCCCGCCTTGTCACGGACGAGGATCACCGACTCCTCGCCCATCCGGGACGTGAAGAAGTCGCCGGGATTGGGGATCTGGCTCTCGTGGCCGACGAACAGCCAGGCGCGCGCGAACAGTGTCTCCAGTTCGCGCTTGTAGAGGCTCTCGCTCACGAAGAGCTCGCGGCTGATGACCCCCCGGTCGAGATCGATCAGGCTTCTGGCGGTCCCTGACGTCTGCATTGGCGGTTCTCCCTTGTCTGGCGGTGCCACCTTCCGGTGGGGCATTTCCGCGGCTCGTCACCGTCACCGATTTTAGTAAACATGTTTACTTTGTCAACGTGGCGAAGCCGTCGGCTCGATCCGTCGCCGGTCGCGCCGCCGCCCTCGATTTTCTCAGGCGGACTGGGCCAGGAGCGGCTTTCTCCGGTATTCGAAGAGAACCGCACCGAGCCCCAATAGGCTGGGGATGAAGGCCACGGGATTGGATGGGCCGAGCCAGATCGACGCGCTGCCGACCACGACCGCGACGAGCGTCATCAGAATGCCGCTGGCCCAGGCGGGCAGCACCCGCCAGAGAACCGGCATCATCGACAGACGCAGGAAAACGGCCGCCGCAAGGCAGTTTGTCAGCACGATCAGGATCTCAAGCGCCGAGCCGTGCAGCAGGATCGCCGGGTTGTAGATCCACAGGAACGGCAGCAGGTAGGCGCTGATGCCCATCCGCATTCCGTAGAAGGAGGTGGACCACATGTTGGCCCCCGCGATCTGCGCCGCCACGATGCTGCCGACCGCGATCGGCGGCGTGATCATGCTCATCAGGCCGAAATAGAAGAGGAAGAGGTGCGCTGCGAGCGGGTCGACCCCGAAATTGATGACCGACGGCGCCACCACCGTGACCAGCACGACGTAGACCGCCGCGGTGGGCATCCCCATACCGAGCACGATGGAGACGATCGCGGCCAGGACCAGCATTGAGAACAGGCCGAACTCGCTCGCCACGTGGGTCAGCACCAGCGACAGCTGGAACGCGAAACCGGTCGAGTTCATGATCCCGATCACCGCGCCGGCGCCGCCGCCGATCAGGATCAGCGGCACGATTTCCTGGCCGGCGCCTCGAACAAGCGCCCACAGCTTCTCCCATTCAGGGCGTAGCCGATGCTGCAGAAGGTAGCAGACGATCAGGATTCCGGTGGCCTGAAGCGCCGCGAGACCGGGGTCGTAGCCCCTCCAGAGCAAAAGATAGATCAGGTAGCCGAGGGGAAGGACGAAGAACCACCCTTCCTTCAGCGTTTGCAGGGCCGAGGGGATTTCGGACGCTGGCAGCCCCGCGATGTTCTCCTTCACCGCGATGGCGTCGATCTTGAAGAACAGGACCAGATAGTAGAGCAGCGCCGGCGCGAGCGACGCGAGCACCACCTGACTGTACGGAATCTGCAGAAACTCTGCGATGATGAACGCCGTCGCCCCCATCACCGGCGGCATGATCTGCCCGCCGTTCGAGGCGACCGCCTCGATGGCGGCGGCCTGCTCCGGCCGAAATCCGGTGCGCTTCATCAGCGGTATCGTGAGAATGCCGGTCGACATGATGTTGGCAACGGTCGAGCCCGACAGTGTCCCGAACGATGCCGATGCGACCACGGCCACCTTGGCGGGCCCGCCCCGCCGCTTCCCCATCACCGCAAGCGCCATGTTATTGAAGAAGGTCATGCCGCCCGCGATCTCCATCACCTTGCCGAAGATGACGAAGGGCAGCACCACGTTGATGATGACGGTCACCACCAGGCCCGGGATGCCGCTGGAGTCGGCGTACAGATAGAGGATCGTCTTGGTCGGACTGAACACTTCCGCCCGGAACAGGCCGGGGATGTGGTTGCCGAAGAAGCCGTAGGCGACAATGACCCAGACCAGGATCGCAATCGTCAGCCCGACCGACTTGCGAAGCGCCTCGAGCATCAGAACGATGGCGATCAGCCCCGGCACCCACATGTCGGGCGTCCGGTAGGCGAGCAACAGCATCCAGGAATCGAAGTTCCACGCGAACCAGAACCAGCTTCCCGACACTGCCACGGCGAGCGCGATGTCGAGGAGGGTCACCTTGCGCAGATAGGGGAACCGCAGGAAGGCGGCACCCGAGGCAAGCCCAAGCATGATCGCGATCACCTGCGGCGTGATCAGCGGAATCCCGAGCGGCTCGCCGAGCCGCAGCACCCATCCCACGCCGACAAGCGGCAACAGGAGGATGAAGACGACGTGAAGGTACCGACCGATCCGGCTCATGACTGTCCTGGCGGTTGACTGTGGCCACGCGCGGAAGTCCCGCGCGCAGCCTCAGGACGGTGACGAATGGCTACTTGAAGGTCGCCTGATGCGCTTCGTGCGCGTCACTCCACAGGCCGATTTCCTTGAAGTAGCGGACCGCGCCCGGGTGATACGGAACGGTCGGATCCACCATCGCGAAGGCGTCTTCGCTCACGCTGCGCATGGGCGGATAATCCTTCTGAAGCTGCGCCCAGTTCTCGTGCATGGTCTTGACCAGGTTGTAGACGTCGTCCTCGGACTGTTCGCTTCCCGTCACCACGAGGGTGTCGTAGGCCACGATCTCGGTGTCGCCGATGATGAACGGATAGCGCTCGCTCGGCTTGACGACGGTGGTGCGGGTGCCCGGCACCTCGTTCGCGTAGAACGCGTCGCTGGCTTTCGACCCGTTGGCGATGATGCGTAGGCCGCCCGGGACCGACGAGTTGGATTCGACGAGGACCGGCATGGACGTCGCGACCGGTGCTGCGTCGGCGCGGCCCTGGACGACCGCCTGGACACCGTCGATCAGGCCGCCGGAGCGTTCGAACTCGACGTCGTCCAGCGACAGGCCGCCGGACTTCAGCATCGCCGTATTGATTTCCGTGAGGGCCACGTTGGTCGGCATGTTGCCCATCACCCGCTTGCCCTTGAGGTCCTCCATCGTGACGATGCCGGACTCCGCCGTGGTGATGTAGGCGTAGGGCAGAAGCCAGACGCGTCCGAGGGCGCGCAGGTCTGTCATCGCCGCCGGGTAGGCCTTGGCACCGCGGTATGCCATGCCCGCGTCGATATTGGAGGATATGCCCAGCGTCATCTCGCCCGAGTTGACCATCGGCAGATAGACCGAAGAACCGCCCTGGGGCTGCGCGGTCGACCGGATGCCCAGCTTCTCCTGGAACAGCTTCGCAAAGCCGCCGCCGAGCAGGTAGAAGACCGAGCCCGAAGGGTTCGTCCCAATCGTGATGCTTCTCATCTCGGCGTGGGCCGGGGCTGCCAGGAACGATGCGGCAACGACCCCCGTTGCCATCAGGCGTACGAGCGACTTCATGAATTCCTCCCTCACCCTTTTATCGGCGATCCGGTCTGTGCCGTCGCCTGACCCTGCTTCCGGATTGACCTGGATCAACCCGTTCATCGCGGATCAGTGAACATGTTAATTAGAACAGCTATACTGTCAACATGTTTACGAAAATACGCGCTTCGGGCGTGGGGCTGTTCGAATGCGCGCAAAGAACGTAGAGACGGTGCCGCACGAACAGGATGGGCCGCCCATTCATTGCCGAAAGAGAGACCATGAGCAGACCAGCGCGGGATGAGGGAGAGACGGATACCGCTCCGGCGTCGCTGTACACCGAACGCTCGCTCGCAATCGCATGCACGCGGGGCCGCGAGGCGATCGTCAGGCGCTTCCAGAAGCTCCTGGCCGGAGAGGGTCTCACCGAACAGCAGTGGCGGACGCTGCGCGTGCTTTACGACTTCGAGCCCATCCCCCTCACCGAGCTCTGCGCGTTGTGCTGCATCCACAAGGTCAGCATGACGCGCATCCTGCGCACCCTGATGGAACGCGGGCTGGTGATGCGCGAGCGTCAGAGCGGCGACAAGCGCGCCTACAACGTCTCGCTGACGGACGAAGGCCGGACCCTCCTGGGCCGCCTCACGCCAATTGCGCACGATATCTATCGGGGGATCGCGCTGGACTTTGGCGAGAAGAAGACTCAACTGCTTCTTGGTCTTCTTCGCGAGCTTTCCGAAATCAATCGCCGTTGACGCTCTGTGTCAGCCCTCGTTGGCGGCCACCTGAACCCGCATGCCGTCGAGTTGCGGCGTGACAGTGACCTGGCAGAGCAGGCGCGATTCATCCCGAGGGTCATCAGCCCGAGGGTCATCAGCGAACGCGAGCATCTCCCGTTCCTCCTCCCCGGCCCGGGGAGCCACTTCTTTCAACTTCCCATTTAAAATCTACGCCCTGCAAGGAGCGGCGCGGACGGGTAGACTCACGTTGGCGTGAAGACAAACTCGGACCGAATTGAACAACCAATGAAACGGGAATCGGCTAACAGTGAGAGTCCGTCTCGAAACTGGCGCGGGAGGTGGATAGCCGGGGCCAGAATGTGATTCCAAGCGGTTGTCGAAGCCAGCTTGGAGAACGTCATGTGG
>NZ_JBRJGW010000044.1:0-14759 GCF_053628695.1 Amorphus sp. MBR-141 | reverse complement strand
TCAGATGCTGGCCTCCACCCCAGCCAGCATCTTGAATCACAAAACGCCCCGAACAGGAATCCCCCCCGATTCAGATAAACAAGGAAACGCTCTAGCTTGCGCGAGGCTGATGCCGGATCCATCCGGGCCGGGCCGCGAAGGGGCAGCCTCGTGCAAGCCACACCGTCGATGGTGCGGCCTGCCCTCTCGAGGACCGGCCATGCTCTCGACCTACACATCCTATCGACTTGCCACGCGCGACCTCGATCGCACGCTGTCGCTGAAGGCGCAGGAGAGGCCCGTCTCCCTGGAGACGACCTACTATCTGGACAACATCGCGAAGGTGAATTCGGTCGAGGATTTTCTGAAGGACACGCGTCTCTTCAAGTTCGCGATGAAGGCTTTCGGTCTCGATGACCTGTCCCACGCCAAGGGGTTGATGCGGAAGGTCCTGAGCGAGAGCCCCCTGGACGACAAGGCGTACGTCAACCGGGTCGCCGACGATCGGTTCATCGATTTCGCGACGACGTTCAATTTCGCCGACACGGGGCCGCTCGCGACCGCCACCAAGGACGCCGGCCAGGGCGTGGTCGACCGCTACGTCCGCCAGTCCCTCGAAGTCGATCTCGGCGCGGAAAACCAGGCGGTGCGGCTGGCGCTCTATTTCGAGCGCTCGGTGGACAAGATCAAAACCGGCTACAGCATTCTCGCCGACTCGGCGCTTCAGGAGGTCGTCTACACGACGCTCGGCTTCCCGGACGAGATGAAGGCGGCCGACATCGACCGGCAGGCTGCGACGATCGAGAAGCGCCTGGATCTCGAATCGCTGAAGGATCCGGAGACGCTTGCGAAGTTTCTCGCGCGCTTCACCGCCGTCTGGGACGCGAAGAGCGGCGTCCAGACCTCGCCCATCCTTTCTCTCTTCAGTCGGGGATCCGCCACCTCGGTCAACCTGGACCTTGCCATGACCCTGCAGAATCTGAAGCGCGGAGGATAGCCGCCGATGTCGTCCAGCCTTTACGTCTCCCTGTCGGCCCAGATGGCTCTCGAGCGCCGTCTGAACACGGTCGCCAACAACGTCGCGAACATGAGCACCACCGGCTTCCGGGCCGAAGAGGTGCGGTTCGAAACGGTCCTGTCGAAGCTGGGTGATCACGAGGTCGCGTTCGCGACGACCGGCGACACCTACATTTCCCGCCGCTCCGGGTCGGTCTCCTACACCGGCAACAAGCTCGACGTGGCGGTTGATGGCGATGCGTGGTTCGGGGTCGATACGCCGGCCGGCGTCGCCTACACCCGCGATGGCCGCATGCAGATCACCGAGGCGGGCGATCTCCAGTCTGTCGAAGGCCATCCGATCGTCGATGCGGGCGGCGCGCCGATCGCCGTCGATCCCCGTGGCGGCGAGGTGACCATCGGGCACGACGGCTCGATCGTCCAGGGCGGCCGCCAGATGGGTGTCCTCGGCCTGTTCCTGCTGCCCGAGGACAGCCAGCTCACCCGCTACGGCGACACCGCCATCCTCTCCGACAAGGAGGGGAACCCGGTCGAGGACCGGGTCGCCAACGGCGTGAAGCAGGGCTTCCTGGAAGGGGCGAACGTCAATTCCGTGATGGAGATGACGAAGCTCATCATGATTTCACGGACGTTCGACAGCGCCGCCTCCGCGGTCCAGCAGAGCGAGAGCACGCAGCAGCAGGCCATTCGCGAGCTTGGCCCGTCGTCCTGAGGGCCGGGCTCATAGAGGATGCCGTCGATGAACGCGCTCGCCCGCCTGGCCGCCACGGTCGAAGAGGCCCTGTCGGAGCTGCCCATGGTGCGTGTTGGCGGCGTGATCTGCGAGGTTTCACCAACCCAGTATCGTGTGGCGGGCCTGTCGCGCCACCTGCGGCTCGGTGAGAGGGTCGCCTTCGAGGATGAAGGCCGTCAGGTGACCGGCGAAGTGATCCGCGTCGACGGCGACACCGTGTCGGTCAAGCCCTTCGACGGAAGGATCAGCGTCGGGGTGGGCGCGAACGCCTACCGCATCGGCGCGATGGGGCTGAAACCCCATCCGGACTGGATCGGTCGGGTCATCAACGCGCTCGGCGAGCCGCTCGACGGACGCGGGCCGTTGCCGCGTGGCGACCAGCTCATGCGGACCGACCGCGAGCCGCCGGCGGCGATGACGCGGGCCCGCATCCAGAAGCCGCTGAAAACCGGCATCAAGGTCATCGATCTGTTCACTCCGATCTGCGAGGGCCAGCGCATCGGCATCTTCGCCGGTTCCGGCGTCGGCAAGTCCACCATGCTGGCGATGCTCGCCCGCACGGATGGGTTCGACGTGGTGGTGGTGGCGCTCGTCGGCGAGCGCGGCCGCGAGGTGCGCGAGTTTCTCGAAGGTCCCCTCGCGTCCAACCGCGCCCGGTCGGTGGTGGTGGTCTCGACGGGTGACGAGAGCCCGATGATGCGCCGTCTTGCGCCCCAGTCCGCCATGTCCATCGCCGAATACTATCGCGACCTCGGCAAGTCGGTGCTGTTGATCATCGATTCCGTCACGCGCTACGCCCATGCTGCCCGCGACGTCGCGCTTGCCGCTGGCGAACCGGCCGTCGCCCGCGGCTATGCGCCGAGCACCTTCTCCGAACTTCCGCGATTGCTGGAGCGGGCCGGCCCCGGCCTCGACGGTGGCGGCACCATTACCGGCGTCTTTTCGGTGCTCGTTGACGGCGATGACCACAACGATCCCGTCGCCGATTCGATCCGCGGCACCCTCGATGGCCACATCGTCCTCGACCGCGCCATCGCCGACCAGGGGCGCTTCCCGGCCGTCAACGTGCTCGGGTCGATCTCGCGGCTCGCCGATCTGGTCTGGACGAAGGATCAGCGGGAGCTTGTCCGGCTTCTCAAGGCGATGATTTCGCGCTTCGAGGACACCCGTGATCTGCGCCTGATGGGGGGCTATCACCCGGGCAGCGATCCCGAACTCGACCAGGCGGTGGTCCTCGTTCCGAAGATCTTCGACGTGCTTCGTCAGAGCCCGGACAACCCGCCATGCCGCGATGTGTTCGCCGACCTGGCCAAGGTCATGAAGGGCTAGCGCGTCCGTGTCGGACGGCTGATCCGAAAGAACACGCATTCAGCGATTTCACCGGTTCCCGCCATCGGACCGACCCGGCTGGGCCGGGATGTTTGCGAGGCGCGCAAGCGCCGGGTCGACAGCACTCTTGCCAAGCCCAGCCTCGCACAAGCTAGCCGGGCTCTATTGCATCAAGACCAACCGGGAGAAGCCAGATGTCCCTTTACGGGCTCCTTCGCACTGGTGTGGCGGGCATGAACGCCCAGTCCACCAAGCTCAGCACCGTCGGTGACAACGTCGCCAATGCCGATACCACCGGCTACAAGCGCGCGTCGACCGAGTTCTCGTCGCTCGTGCTTGCCAACGGCAAGAACAGCTACAATTCCGGCTCGGTCACGACGAGCGTTCGCTACGCCGTCACCGAGCAGGGCGCGATGACGTACACGACGTCGTCGACGGATCTCGCCATTCAGGGCGACGGATTCTTCGTCGTGACGGACCCGAACGGCCAGCCGTTCCTGACGCGTGCCGGCTCGTTCACGCGGGACGGCGACACCGGCAATCTGGTCAACGCGGCCGGCTTCACGCTGATGGGCTACGATATCAGCCAAGGCGCTGCCGCTGGCACGCTGAACGGCTACGCCAATCTGGTGCCGATCGATGTGTCGGCAATGAACATGCAGGCGAGCCCGTCGACGTCCGGTATCTTCACGGCCAATCTGCCGGCCGATGCCGCTGCCGTCGGTGCGGCGGTCCTGCCGAGCACCAACTCCGCGCTCGCCAGCTACACCGCGAAATCGTCGCTGGTGGTCTACGACGACCTCGGCAGCGAGGTCGTGCTCGACATCTACTTCTCGAAGATGGCGTCCGGAGATTGGGAAGCGGCGGTCTACAACCAGGCCGACGGCTCCCCTGGTACCAGCTTCTCGTACCTTGCCGCGCCGCTCCTGACCCAGACCCTTGCCTTCGACGCCTCCGGCAACCTGACGAGCGCCGGGACGATGGATATTCCGGTGCCGAACGGTCAGACCGTCTCCCTCGACATCTCCAAGATGACCCAGCTTGCCACCGACTATACGCCGCTGACGGCGACGGTCGACGGCAGCACGGCAAGCCTCGTGTCCGATATCGAGATCGGCCAGGACGGCATCGTGCAGGCGGTCTACGAGAACGGCAGCAAGGCCAATGCCTTCCGCATCCCGATCGCCGATGTCCCGAGCCCGGACAAGCTGAAGCCGCTCGCCGGCAACGTCTATCAGACGACGCTGGATTCCGGCGATCTGACGGTCGGTTTCCCGACCGAGGGCGGCATGGGGTCGCTCATTTCCGGCGCGCTCGAGCAGTCCAACGTCGACCTCGCAACCGAGTTCACCGAGATGATCGTGGCCCAGCGCAGCTACACCGGCAACTCGAAGGTCTTCCAGACCGGCTCCGAGCTGCTCGACACGCTCATGAACCTCAAGCGCTGACGCAGCCGGTTCGTCGGATCTAGAGCGGAGACACCCAGGTGAGCCTGTCGGTTGCGCTGAACACGGCACGGTCGTCGATACAGTCGGCGTCCACCCAGATTGCGACGTCCGGAAGGAACGTCGCCGGGGCGGACGATCCGACCTACTCGCGGAAGATCGCAAGCACGACGACGACCGCCGACGGCGGCGCGCGCATCATCTCGATCGCGCGCAAGACCGACGTGGCGTTGTTCACGCGGATGGTCGGGGCGACGTCGCAGACCACCGGTCAGGAGGCGTTGCTCGCCGGGCTGGAGCGGCTGGCCGAAACGGTCGGCGATCCGGAAGACGGAGGATCGCCGGCCGCAAAGCTCGGCGTCCTTGCGTCCGCCCTCAACGAGTACGCGAACACGCCGGACGATCCGTTGTTCGGACAGAACGTCGTCACCACGGCGGATGATCTCGTCCGTACGCTCAATGGTGCGGCCGATGTCGTGACCAGCGTGCGCAACGGGGCCGACGCCGACATCGCGCGTTCGGTCTCCAACCTGAACGATTTCCTGATCCGCTTCGAGGATCTCAACAGGCAGGTCGTGACCGGTACCGGCACCGGCCGCGACGTCAGCGAGCTTCTCGACAAGCGCGACGCCGTGCTCGCCTCGATCTCCGAGGAAATCGGGATCTCCGTCGTGGCAAGGCCCGACAACGATCTGGCGATCTATACCGACAGCGGCGTGACGCTGTTCGAGACACGGGCGCGAACCGTGACGTTCACGCCGGCGACGTCGCTTGCCGCCGGCGCGCCTGGCAACGCGGTGAGCATCGACGGGGTGCCGGTGACCGGGTCGTCGTCCTCGATGCCGCTTCAGTCGGGCCGGATCGTCGGCCTGACCCAGCTGCGCGACGACGTCAGCGTCACCTATCAGCGCCAGCTCGACG
Source organism: Amorphus sp. MBR-141 (assembly GCF_053628695.1). Classification (NCBI taxonomy): domain Bacteria; kingdom Pseudomonadati; phylum Pseudomonadota; class Alphaproteobacteria; order Hyphomicrobiales; family Amorphaceae; genus Amorphus; species Amorphus sp. MBR-141. The sequence goes on along the minus strand of NZ_JBRJGW010000044.1, from coordinate 9,335 downwards.
AAGTCGCCAGGGGCCTCGTGACGGCCTTCGCAGAGAGCGACCAGACGGCCGGCGGTGCACCGGACCTGCCGGGTCTGTTCACCTACAAGGGCGCAACCGGCGTACCGATCGGAGCGACACCGGGGCTTGCCGCGTCGCTCATGGTGAACCCGGCGGCGGATCCCGGGCAGGGTGGCTCGGTCGCAGCGATCCGCGATGGCATCAATGGCGGCGTCTACACCTACAACACGACCGGCGGAGCGAGCTTCGCAGACCGCCTGTTTGCGCTCGCCGACGGAATGAGCGCCGCTCAGAGCTTTGATCCGTCGAGCGCACTGTCGACCTCCATCGGGCTCGACGAGTTCGCATCCGGATCGGTCAGCTGGCTCGAGGGCCAGCGCGGCGTGGCTTCGCAGCAGATGGACTATCACACCGCGCTTCTCAGCCGTGCGTCGGAAGCGCTGTCGAACGCCACCGGCGTCAGCCTCGACGACGAGTACGCGATCCAGCTCCAGCTCGAGCAGAGCTACGGCGCGTCGTCGCGGTTGATCTCGCTGATCGACGATCTGTTCCAGACGCTGCTTTCGGTCGTGAGGTAAGCCCCATGCGCACCAGCCTTATTTCCACCGTGACGCTGAACAGTTCTCCGCGCACCAACCTCGCGCTGATGCAGAAGCGGCTCGCCGATGCAAACAAGGAGGTGGCGACCGGTCGTCACGCCGATGTCGGGCTCACGCTTGGCGACCGGGCGGGACGCACCGTTTCGCTCCGCCGCGAGATGGGCTCGCTGAGCGCGATGATCATCTCCAACGGTCTCGCCAAGGCGCGCCTCGATCAGACCCAGTCCGCACTCGCCGGACTGAACGCGCTCGGAGAGACGTTCCAGCAGGCGGTGATCTCGCTTCCGTCGACGGCGCTCTCGGTCGATGTCCTCAAGCGCCAGGCGCAGGATGGGCTTGAGACGTTGACCTCCACCCTGAACGCCACCGACGGCCGGTCCTATCTGTTTGCCGGCATCAACACTTCCGTGCAGCCGATGGCCGCCTACGGGGATGCGCCGAAGGCCGCGGTGGATGCGGCGCTGGTCGCCAAGTTCGGTCTGTCCGCTGCGGGCCCGCAGGACGATGTCTCCGGCCTCGCCGCGATCACCCCGGCCGATATGGCGGACTTCCTCGACACCGAATTCTCGGCGCTGTTCGACAGCGCGAGCTGGACGTCGACCTGGTCGACGGCGTCCGACCAGCCGCAGAGGAGCCGGATTTCGCCGACCGAGACCGTCGACACCTCCGCCTCCGCCAACAACGGCGCATTGCGCAATCTGGCGAAGGCGCTGACGATGATCGCCGACATCGGCATTGCTCATCTGAGCGAAGAGACGCGCGCCGTCGTCGTCGCCAAGGCGCGCGATACGGTGAATGGCGCGCTGTCGGAGATGGTCTCGGACCGGGCAATCCTCGGCGTGTCCCAGCAGCGTCTCGACGTGGCGAACACGCGCATGCAGACGACGCGAGACGTCGTCGAGCAGCGCATCTCCGCATTCGAAACCGTCGATCCCGTGGAGGCGAAGGTCGAGATCGACCAGCTCTCCACGCAGATCGAGATGTCCTATTCGCTGACCGCGAACATCCTCCGCCTCAGCATCATGAACTACGCTTAACGGGGAGACAGGAAGGAAATGTACAAATTCTCCTACGCCGAAGTCCTGGACGATGCAGGGGGCGAACGGCGTGGCCGCGAGGTCATGGCGATCGACCATGGCATCGCGCTCCTGCGGCAGGCGGATCTGTCCAACGTGATGGAGCCGTCGACGCGCAATGCGCTGCTCTACATCCAGCAGCTCTGGGGGTTCTTCATTCGCGACCTGGCCGACAGCGACAACGCGCTCGCCGAGCCCGTGCGCGCCGACCTGATTTCGATCGGACTGTGGGTGATCCGCGAAGCCGATCGAATTCTCTCCGGCGCCTCCACGGACCTCGCGGGCCTGATCGACATCAACCGTACAATCCGGGACGGACTGAAATGACCAAGCCAATTCAGCTGTCGCTGCGCGCCGGCGAACGCATCTACGTCAACGGGGCGGTTATCCGGGTCGGACGCAAGGTGACGCTCGAGCTCCTGAACGACGTGACCTTCCTGCTGGAAAGCCACGTGATGCAGGTCGAAGACACCACGACGCCTCTGCGGCAGCTCTATTTCGTGGTGCAGACCATGCTGATCGATCCGCGCAACGCGCGGGCGACACGGGGCCTGTTCGACAGCCTGCACGGCGCCATCGCCCGGGCCAGCACCAGCGAGGAGATTCTCGACGGTCTCGCCGAGGTCGAGCGGCTCGTCGCCGCGGACCGGCCGTTCGACGGGCTGCGGGCGATCCGCCGCCTGTTTTCTGCCGAAGACGTGATTCTTGGTCGGGTACGGGGCACCGGAAATCTCCCGCCCGCCGATGTGGTTGGCCGCATGGGGATCCAACTCGCAGGACCGTCGGCGCCATGAGCGACATTGCGAGCCTGACGGGCAATTCCACATTCGCCAAGTCGCAGTCCAAGCCGGATCAGCAGACCGCGACGAAAACGCCCGACTACAACGCCTTTCTTCAGCTTCTGGTGACCCAGCTGAAGAACCAGGATCCGACGGAGCCGGTCGACTCGACCCAATACATGTCGCAGCTCGCGACATTTTCTCAGGTCGAACAGCAGATGCAGTCCAACTCGAAGCTCGACTCGCTGCTGACCTCCTCGGCGTTGTCGCTCGGCGAAAGCGTCATCGGGCGGACGGTCACGGCGGCGGACGGCACCGCGAGCGGCAAGGTCGTGTCGGTGAAGCTCACCGCGGACGGCCCGCAGGCAACGCTTGCGGACGGTTCGACGATGGCGATCGGTGCCGGCGTGGTGGTGAGCTGATGACCGAGGTCGATGCCATCGACGTCGTCCAGCAGGCGATCTGGACGATCATACTCGCCTCCGCTCCGGCGGTGGGCGCCGCCATGATCGTCGGGCTTGCGATCGCGCTCTTCCAGGCGCTGACGCAGGTCCAGGAAATGACGCTCACGTTCATTCCGAAGATCCTGACGATCCTCGCGGTGAGTGCGCTCACGGCCACCTTCATCGGCGCCCAGATCTTCGCCTTCACCGAAGAGGTCTACAGCCGGATCGTCACCGGCTTCTGAATGCGGCGGGGCGACGCGAACCGGCGGCGCCCGTCGGGACGCAAGCCTCCCGAAAGCGTCGCACGGCAGTATCTCCTCCACCATCGGGGGAGTAGACCGTGACAGACATCGCTTCGACCGACCTGCCTGCAGGTGCGCGCAAGTCCATGCGGGACGTTGGCTTCGCCATGGGCGTCGTCACCATTCTCGCCGTTCTCTTTCTTCCCATCCCGACCTTCCTGATCGACGTGGGGCTTGCGATATCGATCGCGCTCTCGGTGTTGATCCTGATGGTCGCGCTGTGGATCCAGAAGCCGCTCGAGTTCTCCTCGTTTCCGACGGTGCTGCTGATCGCGACCCTGACGCGGCTGTCGCTGTCGGTGGCGACCACCCGGCTTATCCTGGCCGATGGCAATCAAGGCGTCTCGGCCGCCGGTCACGTCATCCAGGGCTTCTCGCAGTTCGTGATGGGCGGCGATTTCGTCATCGGCATCGTCGTCTTTCTCATCCTGGTCACCGTCAACTTTCTGGTCATCACCAAGGGCGCCACGCGCATCGCCGAGGTGGGTGCGCGGTTCACCCTGGATGCGATCCCCGGCAAGCAGATGGCGATCGACGCCGACCTGGCGGCAGGTCTGATCGACGACAAGGACGCCCAGGCGCGTCGGCGTGAGCTGGAGGAGGAAAGCGCCTTCTTCGGATCGATGGACGGTGCCTCGAAGTTCGTGCGCGGCGAGGCGATCGCCAGTCTGATCACCATCGCCGTCAACATCTTCGGCGGCATCATCATCGCGACCACGCGCTACCAGATGCCGCTCGCAGAGGCCGCCGACGTCTTCACCCGCCTGTCGGTGGGCGACGGCCTGGTGGCGCAGATCCCGGCGCTCATCGTGTCGCTGGCCGCCGGCCTTCTCGTCTCGAAGGGGGGCACCCGGGGAACCGCCGAACAGGCCGTCCTCGGCCAGCTCGGCGCCTATCCCCGTGCGCTCTTCGTCGCTGCCGGCCTGATGGCCGTCTTCGCGGTGATGCCGGGACTGCCGATGCTGCCGTTCCTCGCCCTCAGCGCCGGGATGGCCTTCATCGGCTACACGATCCCCCGCCAGATCGCCGCCAAGGAGGCCGCTGCCGTCGCCAAGGCGGAAGAAGAGGAGGTCGCGCGCAAGCTGGAGGTGAAGGAGTCCGTCAAGGAGTCCCTGAAGGTCGCCGAGATCGAGCTGGCCATCGGCAAGCAGCTTGCCGCGACGGTCCAGCGCCAGCAGCAGGAACTCGCTCAGCGCGTCGCCAAGATGCGGCGCAAGTTCGCGACCCAGTACGGCTTCGTGATCCCGGAGATCAAGGTCACCGAAAGCCTGTCGGTGCCGACCAAGTCCTACCAGATCAAGCTCCACGGCACGATCGTCGCGAGTCAGGAGCTGCGGATCGGCGAGCTCCTGGTCGTCATCGGCGATGGCCGGAAGCCCGATGTGCCCGGCGACGAAGTCCGCGAGCCGGCATTCGGCATGCGCGCCATGTGGGTGTCCGATGCCTTCTCCGGCGAGATGCGGCGCGAGGGCTTCTCGCCCGTGGACAACCTCTCCGTCGTCCTGACCCATATTGCCGAAGTCGTGCGCAACAACCTGCCGCAGCTCCTGTCGTACAAGGACATGCGGGCGCTGCTGGACCGCGTCGACCCGGAATACAAGCGGCTGATCGACGACATCTGTCCGGCCCAGATTTCCTATTCCGGCCTGCAGGCGGTGCTGAAGCTCCTGCTCGCCGAGCGCATTTCGATCCGCAACCTGCATCTCATCCTCGAAGCGGTCGCAGAGATCGTCCCGCACGTGCGGCGCACCGAGCAGGTCGTGGAGCACGTCCGCATGCGCATGGCACAGCAGATCTGCGGCGACCTCGCCGAGGGCGGCGTGCTCAACGTTCTGCGCCTCGGCAACAAGTGGGATCTCTCGTTCCACCAGGCACTCAAGCGCGACCCGAAGGGCGAAGTCGTCGAGTTCGACATCGATCCGCGGCTCGTCGAGCAGTTCGGCCAGGAGGCGTCGGAAGCGATCCGCGAGCGCATCGCCCTCGGCAAGGCGTTCGCCATCGTGACGGCTCCCGATGCACGGCCCTATGTGCGGATGATCGTCGAGCGCATGTTCCCGTCGCTGCCCGTCCTTTCCCATGTCGAAATCGCCCGCGGCGCCGAGATCAAGCTGCTCGGCACGATATCGTGAGCGGCATCGCCTCGGAGACCGTGCTCGCGGCGTTCCTCGTGTTCTGCCGCATCGGAAGCTGTCTTTTGATGGCGCCGGGCCTGTCGAGCACGCGCATCCCGTCCCAGGTCAGGCTGTTCCTCGCCGTCGGCATCTCTCTGGCGCTGACGCCGGTGCTTCTGCCGGAGGTGATGCCGGCTGTCGGCAACGGCAATCCGGCCACCCTGTTCGCGGCGATCGTGGTGGAGGCGGCGACCGGGCTGATGATCGGGTTCCTGGCACGGATCTTCTTCATGGCCCTGCAGACCATGGCCGTCGCCATTGCCCAGTCGATCGGACTCGGCGGCATGTTCGGCGGCATTCCCGACGATACCGACCAGCTGCCGGGGGCCGCGGTGCTGTTCACCATGACCGCCACCGCGATGATCTTCGCCTCCGACCAGCACTGGGAGCTGCTGCGCGGCCTCGTGGATTCCTACCAGGTGCTGCCGCCGGGCGCCGACTTCTCGCCCCGCCTGAGCCTCGTCAGCATCGCCGACCAGCTGTCCGGCACGTTCATCCTGGCGCTTCGGATCGCCAGCCCGTTCCTGATCTATTCGGTGATCGTGAACCTTGCCGTCGGCATCACCAACAAGCTCACCCCGCAGATCCCGGTGTTCTTCATCGCGATGCCGTTCGTGACGGCGGGCGGGCTGCTGCTCCTGTTCTTCACCATCAAGGAGGTGCTGACCGTGTTCTCCAACGCCTTTGGCGACTGGCTCGTGGCGGGCTGAGCGATGGAAGACCGCGTCCGCCGGCTGAAGCGCATCCAGACCGTGCAGGAGCAGATGCATCGTCTGGCCGAACAGCGCCTGAATGGCCTGGTCACTGCCGAGCAGGAGCTCAGGCGGCACGAGGAGGCACTGGTGACCGCGCTCGACGAGGCGACGGTTCTGCACGGCCTGTTCGTCGATCAGATGGCGCGGCGTGTGCGCACGGTTGCGGCGCAGGCCGACGCCACCGCCACCCGGGCGGTCGCTCAGCGCGAGAAGCTTCTGGAAGAGAAACTGAAGTTGAAGCGGGTCGAAGACGCCACCAGGCGCATCGAGCGCGAATATCAGCGCCTGTTGGAGCGCAAGCATCTGGAAGAGGTGGTGCGGCCCGTCTCCCGCATCGGCGATGCAAGCCTCCCGTAAGCCAGCGGGGGCAGTGTGCAGGCGTTCGAAGTCTTACGACGAAGGTCGCCAAAATGGCAATCAGCCCACCCTCCGACATCGTTCTCGATGTCGCCAAGGCCATCGATCCGATGAGCTACACCGAAGCCGTCGGCCGCCTGCGGCGTGCCGCGGCGGTTGCGGGGGCGGCGCCGAACGGCTTCGAGGGTGTGTTCGACGGCATGGTGAACGGCAGCCCGCGCGTCCTCAGCGACGCCGGTGCCTCGCTGACCACCCGGGCCAACAACCAGGTCCTGTTCGGCGGGCAGCAGCTCTCCGCCCGCGATCGCGCCTACCAGAACTTCGAGGCGATGGCGCTCACCACCTTCGTCCAGACCATGCTGCCCGACAACGCCGACGCCGTGTTCGGCTCCGGTACCGCGGGCTCCGTGTGGCGGTCGCTCTTGGCCGAAAAGATCGCGGGCCAGATGGCGGCCGCCGGCGGCATCGGCATCGCCGATCAGATGCGGGCCGCCGACGACCGGCGTCAGGCCGGACTGAACGGGTCCGCGGACGTGCCGGCGACGGACGAGACGCTCGCCGTGCCCGCCCCCGACCGCACGACGCTTCTCGACGACGTCCTGGCGAGCGTCAGCCTGCCGCGCGGCCTCGGTGTGGCCGGACTGAGCGAATGAGGACGCCCATGACCGCGACATCCGACCGCTACAGCGCCGCCATCTCGGCCCTGCTCGACCGTCTCGAAGATGCCATCGACGCAGAAATGACCGCCCTTGGCGATCTCCAGACCGGTGGCTTCGACGTCTTCTGCCGCCAGAAGAGCCGCATCCTCCTCGAGCTGTCGCGGCTGGTGCGGGTCGTCGGCGTCGAGCCTCTCGATCCGGCCCTGGCCAAGCGGCTCGACACCGTCCGCACCAAGCTCGAGCGCGACCGGTCGCTGCTGGGCATCCACCTGACCGCTGCGCAGGAGGTCGCCGAGATCATCGCGAGCTCGCTGCGCGAGGCGGAATCCGACGGCACCTATTCGGCTCCCTTCGCCAGCACCGAGGCGCAGGCATGATCAAGCTCGTCATGATCGGTCTCTGGGTGTGTCTGGCAGCGCTCGGTTCGAGCTACGCCTCCGCCTATTGGGTCTCGGGCCGCTCCGCGGTCGAAGAAGAGCCGTATCTGGAAGGTCTCGAGTATCGGAAGCTCGAACCGATCACCATTCCGATGGTCTCCGATGGGACGATCAAAGGCTACGTCGTCGCCAAGATCGTCTACACGGCCGACGCCGCGACGCTGCGCGAGCTCAAGGTCGAGCCAGATCCGTTCGTGATCGATGCCGTATTCCGCGAGATATATACAAACGGCCAAGTCGAATTCGGGAAGTTGTCAAAATACAACCTTCCCGAGATCGCTCTTTCCGTCAAAGAGACGACCAATACGAAACTCAACTATGCCGTCATCCAGGACATCCTCCTGGAAGGGCTGAACTACATCGACAAGAACGACATGCGACGCGTTCTGCAGGCGGCCGTCACCGAACAATCAAGCGATCCCAAGCCGGCCGAAGCTGCGCCCGCCGCGCACTGACGGCAACCGCCCTCCTGGAAAGATGACCATGAAGATACTCGGAAAGATCACCGTCATCGTCGGCCTGCTCGGCATCGCAACCGTGGCGGTCTGCGCGACCTCCCTCTACGCCATGAGCCGGCTCGACGCGCGCGCGGACGAACTCGAAGCCGCAGCTGAGCGCGCCGTCATTCTGGGGGTGATCGACACGGAAGCGAACGGTGTCATTGCCGACACCCGCGGCATCTTCATCACCTCCAGCCCGAAGGGCGTCGAGAGCTTCGCCGATGCCGTGCGGGCTCGCCTCGCCACCGTCGATGCCAAGCTCGCCGAGCTTACGCCGCTGGTCGAAGAGAACGAGCAGCCGCTCTTCGAGCGCTTGCTCACGACCTATTCGGCGTTCCGCGACTTCCGCATCGAAACGGCTCGGCTCGCCACCGAGACCGGGACCTTTGCGGCGATGACGCAGAACCAGGACGCCGCGGCGGCGACCATCTGGAGCGACCTGGAGACCGTGCTGCGCGACTACAAGGCCGACGTCAACGAGGACTTCGACGAACTGCGTGTCGCTCGCGACGCCTTCACCGCCGAGATGAATGTCGCCGTTATTGCGACGACCCTGTTGGGGCTTCTCCTCGCCATCGGCCTCGCCATGATGGTTGCGGTGCGGTCGATGAGCCGCCCGTTGGTCCGCGCGACCCGCACGCTCGCCGAGATGTCGTCGGGCAACCTGGACGTTTCGGTCGACGAGCGCCGCTCCAGCGACGAGATCGGCGAGATCTGGAACGCGACCGACAAGCTCCTGGTGGAGCTGCGCAACGCCGAGCAGATGCGCGCCGAGCAGGTGACGCAGAAGGAGCGGGCGGAAGCGGAGAAGCGCGCCGCCATGCGTGCGCTCGCCGACGAGTTCGACGTCGAGGTCTCCTCCATCGTGCGCACCGTCTCCGCCGCCGTCAGCCAGCTGGAACAGTCCGCCGGTACCATGAGCTCGTCCGCCGACGAGACCTCGCGTCAGTCGACCGTGGTCGCCGCCGCCGCCGAACAGGCCACCTCCAACGTGCAGACGGTCGCCTCGGCCGCCGAGGAGCTCGCAGCCTCGGTCCGCGAGATCGGGCAGCAGGTGGCCGTCGCCGCCGAGATCGCCAGCGAAGCCTCCGACCAGGCTTCCGGCACCGCCGAGATCGTCCGCGGCCTGGCGGCCTCGGCCGACCGCATCGGCCAGGTAGTCAACCTGATCACCGACATCGCCTCGCAGACCAACCTGCTCGCCCTCAACGCCACCATCGAGGCGGCGCGGGCCGGCGAGGCCGGCAAGGGCTT